>DAOSYC010000265.1:0-4239 GCA_035380905.1 Spirochaetota bacterium
GGGTAAAGCTGTTCAACAGAAATCTGTTCTGCCAGATCAAGTGTTGCTTCAAATGTGTCATGATCGAAATCCTGGTAGCATTCAAATTTCGTCAGTTCATCAGCTTCGAGCAGTTCGAATAAAACAAATTTTACATCTCTTGAATCAACTAATGGATTTAAAGCCATAAATCCCTCCTGGAAATATTATAATATTATACGTGTTGAAAATACACCTGATTCCCTTATGTCCGCCGTTACCGAACAACAGAATGATATCCTCATCTCCTCAAAATCCGGGATACATCTATCGTATGAGCATCACAGACATGCATAAAACAGGAATGTCCCGATAATCATGTACAGCATCGTGATCATACAGGGGTGCGGCACACCGCGGACCACGAAACCGACATTACAAGCATTAATATTCATATAAACACGTGACATGGGAAATCTGTCAATGTGATTTTCCACTTTTTTGTATATATTTTAAAAATATCATCATATCACCCCTGTAGTGTGTATAATACCGAATGATGATCAAACTACGCACAGAGGCAGTTTTTACAAATACTGTTTGACCACATTATACAGCCATAGTACAATATTATCTTTATTTACAGATACGGTGTTTCGGATTTTCAGCACAAAACCATGGCAATGAAAGAATATAAATTCAGAATCACGAACATTCGTACGCTCCGGCTTTTTATTTATGTCTTCACCATACTGCTCCTCCTTGCCGGCGCACTGTTCCGCCATGTCATCAGGAATCAATCATCTGCAGACTGCATCGCAGATTTTTTTATCGCCCTCGCAATCGGAGCAATTATAATTGAAACATGTTTCAATGTAATAAAAAGGATCCATACCCGTCTGGAGAAAGAGATCAGCGACCGTATCTCCGCAGAACAGTCAGTTCGTTTTTCTGAAGAACAATACCTTTCCATCCTGAACGCCATGGCAGACTGCATCCATGTAATAGACAGGGACTTCCGGATTGTCTTCTTTAATGACCCGTTTATCAGGCTGAATAGTCAGTTTGGATTTGAGACTAATGTTAACGGGAAACACCTCTTTGAAATATTTTCGTTTCTTTCAGATAAGGTACGATCTGAATACCGCCGGGTCTTTCACGAGGGACGGATAATAGTGACCCAGGAGCATAATTTTCTTAAGTCCAGTGAAATCTATACTGAAACACGAAAAATTCCTGTTCTCCGGAACGGACGGGTTGAACAGGTAATTACCGTGGTACAGGACATTACCGAACGGAAAAAAGCCGAAGAGGAACTTCTGAAAAGCGAAGAGCGGTTCCGCCAGATTGTGGAAAAGTCCCCCCTTCCGATATCCGTTATTGACAGTGAAAATATTGTAAAATATCTGAATCCCGCCTTTACACGGACATTCGGGTACAGCCGTGATGATATCTACACCCCTGAAAGATGGTTTTCCAGCGCGTTCCCCGATGAAACATACCGCCTGTCGATGATTGAATACTGGAACAGTTTTCTGCAGTCAGGCACCGGATGGAATTCGGCGCCCAGGGAAATTACGATAGCCAGCAGGGACGGAACCCCCCGCCAGGTCATGTCACACCTGGTAATGCTCACAGATGAACAGAAACTGGCACTCTTTGAAGATTTCACGGAACAGAGAGGGCTCGAGGAGCAGCTGCGCCAGTCACAGAAAATGGAGGCCATCGGGAGGCTCGCGGGGGGCATTGCCCACGACTTCAACAATATACTCACCAGCATCATGGGATACAGCAGCCTTATCCTATCCAAGTGTAATGACTCCATGCCGTATTCCCGCGAACTGCAGCAGATCATGAAATCTTCAGAAATGGCCGCATCACTTACCAGACAGCTCCTTGCGTTCAGCAGGAAACAGCTGCTGCAGACCACCGCCGTCGACCTGAACAGCCTTGTTGACCGGCTGCATACAATACTGAAGCGCATCATAGGGGAGGACATAGACCTTGTGATAATACCTGAACATACTATCGACACCATAAATGCCGACCCCTCCCAGATAGAGCAGGTCATTATGAATCTTGTGGTGAACGCCTGTGATGCCATGCCGGAAGGGGGGAAACTCTTCATCCGGACAGGGTCAGTCGAACTTGCCGGCAAAGACCTTCATTCCTTTCCCGATGCGCGTCCCGGACAGTTTGTAAAGCTTACCGTCACCGATACCGGCAGGGGAATAGAGCAGCACCTGCTTCCGAAAATTTTTGAGCCGTTTTTCAGTACAAAGGCCGCAGGGAAGGGTACCGGCCTCGGGCTTTCCGTGGTATACGGAATTATAAAGCAGCATGAAGGAATAATTACCGTATCCAGCGGGGAAGGCAGGGGTACAACGTTTACTGTATATCTTCCCGCCGGATCAGGGATTGCCGCGGTTCAGCAGGAGGCACAGAGCATTCCCGCCGAAGTCCGGGGAAACGGGGAAGGCATACTCCTTGTTGAAGATGAGGAAGGCGTACGGCAGTCTGTTTCCGAGATACTTCGGATCAACGGCTATTCCGTGCATACCGCCGCCTGCGCGGAGGAGGCCATGCTGCTCTTCAACGAAAAGCAGGGTGACATATCCCTTGTATTCAGCGATGTGGTTATGCCCGGCAAAAACGGCATTGATCTTGCGGATGAACTGCGAAGCAGGCACCCCGGCCTTCAAATACTTCTTGGAAGCGGGTATACCGATGATAAATCACACTGGCCCCTTATCAGTGAAAAAGGGTACCACTTTCTGCACAAGCCCTATAAAATACCGCAGCTTCTTTCAATGATATACAGAATCATTTCGGAACAAAAAACGATGCAGTAAATCACCGTACATGAAATTTCAGAACCCGGAACATCCTTCCCGATGTGA
The DNA here is from genome assembly GCA_035380905.1 of Spirochaetota bacterium. Taxonomy (GTDB): domain Bacteria; phylum Spirochaetota; class UBA4802; order UBA4802; family JAGODF01; genus JAKQCH01. Next base: position 2,859 of record DAOSYC010000265.1, read on the forward strand.
CACGTCCCTCCTTTTCGAGGACCTGGAGATGTGAATACACCTCTGAAATAATAAGAAACAGCTCCCTCATTAACCGCTTGCCTCTGAAGTCCGGGAACAACTTTTTCGCAATCCCGTAAGGAGTCATACGCGACGTGCCGAGAATTTCGAGAATCCTTTTCTGCCGCTCTTCAAAGTTTTTTCTGTACATGGCGATCACGGCCCCGTGTTCGGAAATTTCCCTTCCATGCCCCGGATACACCATAGACGGTTTCAATGCGGCAATGCGGTCAAGGGAGGAAAAAAATTCCGCCTGGCTGAGCCTCGAAGGCAGAGGAGACCCCTTTTCAAGCATCACAAAAGCGTTCGGGGTGATATGGGCAAGGAGATGGTCCCCTGAGAAGAGCGCCTTCAGTGTGTCGATATAGACGCACACCGCCCCCTTTGAATGGCCCGGCGTTTCCACAATGGTCCCCGTGTACCGCCCGCAGGCAATCTCCATCCCCTCCTCGAGGTACTGGTCCACATCACACCTCGCCGCCAGCGTACGGAAACGTTTCCGTATGGAGGCAATGGCCCGCCGATACCGGAAGGGAACACCCGCCATTCTGTAAAACCGGTCCACCTGCTTCCAGGGAACAACCTCCTCCTGGCGGATGTTCGGCGCGTCCGCTCTGTGAGCAAAGACCGGAATATGTTTCCCCGCACGTTCCTGAATTATTGCAGCCGCGCCGTAGTGGTCAATATGGCCGTGGGTTATCACAATCCTTTCAATATCGCTGAAGGAATATCCTGTTTTCCTGAGAGACGCTTCAAGTATATCAGCAGTCAGCGCCACACCGGTATCGAGAAGCGTCACCGGACAGCCGGTAAAAAGGTATGTGTTTACCGGGCCGGGGCGGTCACCCTTCATGGGAAGCGGTATCCTGAATATTCCGGGGCATATCTCGCTGATATCGCAGACAGCACCTTCATTCGTTTTTGTGCCTGTATTCACTGCTGCCCCTACTGTACGCTTTTCATTTCCGGAGGCTGCTGATGAACCGGTATTTCCCCGAAGTGGTCTTCATAGTTCCGCACATTTTCCTGCAGCATCAAGAGGAGCCGTTTCGCGTGTGCCGGCGTCATGATAACCCTCGACATAAGTTTTCCGAATCCCGGTGGCGGCGCCGGGTTCACAAACAGAAAATCGAGGATAAATTCCTCCGCGGAATGGAACACATTGGCGAAATTTGAAAATTTCCCCGCCGCTTCCTGGTCATCGATCTTGATATCGATTTTCATTTCTTTTGGAAATTCATTCATTACGGTATCCGTTAAAATGTTCTTGCGGTATTACTTAACCCGCATAGAACTGTAATAGGAACAGGGGCGGTATTTCGCAACAAATAAAAAATATTCC
>DAOSYC010000266.1:0-4233 GCA_035380905.1 Spirochaetota bacterium
ATCTTTGTTGCCGTTATGCTCACGGATATAATACTGCTTGACCTGTATAATACCTTTGGTCTCCCCACTTCGACAACAGTGTCAATAGTATTCGAGCTTCTGGGAGCGGCAGTCGCAGTGTCACTTATAAAAGTCAATGCCAGCGCTGATCCCCATGCCACAGTGGCGCAGTATATTAACACCGGAAAAGCGCTGGCAATTATTTCCGGGATTCTTGTTTCCGTGGTCGTGGCATTCATATGCGGCGCGGTATTTCAGTTTTTTACAAGGCTTCTGTTTACCTTCAATTATCATGCACGGCTGCGGCGGTTCGGTGCAGTCTGGGGCGGGGTAGCGCTTTCCATGATCACATATTTTATTATCATAAAGGGGGCGAAAGGGGCATCTTTTATAACGCCGGAGATGAATGCCTGGATAGCAACCCACACCCTTGTTATAATGGGTGTATTCTTTTTGATAAGTGCGGTACTGCTGCAGCTCCTTATTGTGCTGACCGGCATTAATATATTAAAGCCCATTGTGCTTGCAGGGACTTTTGCCCTGGCCATGGCATTTGCCGCCAATGACCTTGTGAACTTTATCGGGGTTCCTCTCGCGGGTCTGGCGTCATACCGGTTTGCACTGGGAAGCGGGGAACCGCTTACTATGACGATGGAGGCACTGCAAAACCCTGTACAGACGAAAACAATGCTGCTCCTGATTGCAGGTATTGTCATGGTGGTGACACTGTGGTTTTCAAGAAAATCCCGCACTGTTACTGAAACAGAAATAAGCCTCGGGAGACAGGATGAGGGGTTCGAGCGGTTCGAGTCCTCTGCACTTTCCCGTGTGGTGGTGAGAATGGTATCGGCAATTTTCAGCGTGACGAAGGCCGTTGTCCCTTCCCGCATCCAGAAAATGATCTCTAAGCGGGTTGATCCTGAACGATATATCCCTTCCGACCCGGGAAAGGGAAAGACACCCTCCTTTGATCTGCTCCGGGCTTCGGTCAATCTCATGGTGGCAAGTGCCCTTATATCTTTTGCTACATCGCTGAAGCTGCCCCTCTCCACAACGTACGTGACCTTCATGGTCGCAATGGGGTCCTCGCTGTCCGATCAGGCCTGGGGAAGGGAAAGCGCGGTATACCGCGTGACCGGCGTGCTGACTGTCATCGGAGGCTGGTTCTTTACCGCGATCATGGCGTTTACCGTGACCTTCGGGTTCGCCTATGTCATGTACTATTTCCCGGTACCGGCAGTGCTTGGTATTACTGCTCTTGCGGGATTTACGATATGGAAAAATCACCATCTGCATAACAGGCGTGTTCAGGAAAGTAAAGGTGTTGAGGTGTTCAACATAAAAAAAGTGGATGACGCTGAATTCGCCATCACCACTTCATTTGAACAAAGCGGATTTTTTCTGCAGCAGGTGAATGAATCCCTTGATAAATGCTTCAATAGTCTTTTCCTCCAGGACAGGACAGAGCTCGGAAAAGTGAAGCGTGATACAAAGAAGCTGCAGTCATGGGCGAATATCATCATCGCCAATATTTTTAAGACCCTCCGCTGGCTCCACAAGAAAGACCTGAAGCACACAAAGAAGTATGCACGGATAATAAACGCGATCCAGGAGATTGCGGAAAGTCAGCGTGATGCGGTGATGAAATCGTATGTGCATCTCAATAATCACCACAAGGGGCTGCTGCCGGTGCAGGTTGATGAACTTAACCGTCTCCGTGAAATTATGGCCGACCTTCTGCAGAAAACATCAATGACGCTGATGATGCAGCATGCTGTTGATTACAAAACAGTCGCGAATAAAAACAAGGCATTAAAGCGCCTGGTAATGGAATTCGATAAAAATCAGATAAAGCGAATCCAGGATGAGAGTTCAAAAACAAGGCTTTCAATTTTGTTTTACGGACTGATGGGAAGTATACAGAAAATATCTGAGCATACCCTGGATCTTCTGGAGTCCTTTAATGAGTCGATGCATTTAAACGGCAGAGCGAAGCGGAAATAGAATAATCATCCCCTTCTGACGATGTTGAGATACTACGCGATGCGTGTAAGGTCTTCCGCCACCCAATCGTGATGGCGGAAACATGCATGCCCGTACATCATAACCTCGGCATGATGAGGGTTTCACTTATGTTCCACAGTCGGTTCTGGATTTCGGCGTTGTATGATACTCCTGCTGATTTTTCCGGTTTCATGTCAACAAAGTATGACCCGGTAATATTCTCCACATCCGGGGAATCCGCGAGATACACGGATGTTTTCGCGCCTTCCCGGACCGGAGCCCCGGTGCCGGTCCAGGTTTTCCGCAGCAGCTTTGTGTCAATTACACCGGGGTGCAGGCAGTTGGCGCTTATTCCGTCTTTTTTTATAAGTTCCGCGAGTTTGTAGGTGAAGAGGATGTTGCATAATTTGCTCAGGCAGTACGCGTTGGTGCCGTCATAAAACTGTTCCCCCTGAAGGTTCTCGAAATTTATCTCCCTTGAATGTATCATGGAGCTTACAGTGATAATGCGCGCATCATTTCCCTGTTTCAGCATGTCATAGATGTTCCTGGTGAGAATAAAGGGTGCCATGTGGTTTACCGCAAGGGTCATTTCTATGCCGTCAGAGGTTAGGGCGCGTTCCTCCTGGAATGTTCCGGCATTGTGTATCAGAACGTCAAGTGACTCATAGGTATGATGCAGCTCATCTGACATGGCGTGAAGGTCCTGCTGAGACGAGAGGTCGCTTATTATCAGGGAAATATTTTCATTACCTGTGCCGCTGATAATCTCTTTCACCACTGCATCGCCTTTTTCCCTGTTCCGGCCGTGTATAATGACCCGGTGTCCCTTTGCCGCAAGCTGGCGGGCGGTTTCTCTGCCGATCCCGTCAGTGGATCCTGTGATGAGTATTTGTTTTATTTTCATTATGCCGTATCCTTATACCAGTTATGAAAAAAATTTCCAACGGACCGAAAGAAGCAGCGCTCCGGCAAAAAAGAAAACTCCCCCGATGGCTGCAGGTGTTTTCATCGCGTCAAAAGGTTCACGGATATGTTCCTTCATCATAATCATTTCGCCGTCGGGATTGTACACCATGGAAAGCTGTGCCCCCGGTATGATATCGGGCCGTTTTACAGGGAAGCCGTACTCCATCTTTTTTTCTGTTGCGCTGAAAGGGTCGGCGAACTGCACAAGGGCGATATAGGCATAACTCCTGGAGGCATTGGAGCTGCTGCCCGTGCGGGTTGTCGATTCGTATGTTGTAACTACCGTTGCCTGTACCGGCTTTCCTTTTTTCTTCATGGCTGCGTGCTGGTTGTAGCTGATAAAAGCCATCACGGAAAAAAAGATCCCGAAGACAAGTGCTGCAATTCCAGTGAGTTCAAAAAAACGCTTCAGCATAATCTCCTCGCACATTGAGCAGGCCATTGTGTAACCCGCAGATAGGTACCTGCTGCATTCAACGCATGCGGGAAGATATACTACTAAAGAGAATATAAAATTTCAAGGAAAAATAAATTTCATGTGCCGGAAATAACTGTGTGGCGGATTTTAAATGTGATGAAGATACAGGAGCAGTACAATATCAGTCATCATCTTTTTCGTCCTCTTCTTCCTCAAATATCAGCTCATATCCTTCCCTGAAAAGAAATACCACGATGATGAGCCCCACAATGGGGTCCGCAAGATGAATTTCAAAAAAGTACCGTGCGCCGAGACCCGCGAGGAGGGCGGCGGAAAGAAATGAGCAGACAAGTGTTTCCTTGGAATCTGCCACGAGTGATGGAAGATTGAGTGTTTTCCCAAGGCGGTATTTTTTCCAGGCAAGGACCGGCATAATAATAAGAGACAATACCGCGATGATGATTCCGGGAAGTGAGGGATCAGATATTTCCCGGTTGATAATTTTCATTATGGATTCATACAGCACATAGGCACCAAGAATAAAAAAGGTGATGCCGACGAATATCGAAGCTTTGTGCTCAATTTTTTCCTCTTCTTCCGGTGACAGTGTGCCGTGCTTTCTCAGGCGCCAGATCAGTACAAACCCTGAAAGAGATTCGACAATGCTGTCCATGCCGAATCCTACGAGTGCAATGCTGTTGGCAATACCCCCGGCAATTATTGAGGCAACGGCTTCAAGTATATTGTAGATCACGGTGAAATACTCAAGATGAAGGGCTTTTTTATATAGCTTTTCCATTGAGGGCTCCGGTATTCTGATTAGCTGTGTAGTCAATAGTATA
>DAOSYC010000267.1:0-4227 GCA_035380905.1 Spirochaetota bacterium
ACCGTCTCATACTTCAAAACCCGGACAATTCCAGGATCCCCGAACTGAAGAAAGAACTGCAGCAGCTGCAGATTCAGCACCGGAAGTATACAGTTAGTTCCACCTATGATAAAATTTATACTGCCAATGGCGGTGTGGGTTTCAATGCAAGTACCTCCCGGGACAATACCGCATACTATATTGAACTGCCCGCCTCAAAACTTGAACTCTGGGCGGACCTGGAATCCGAAAGGTTACGGAATCCCGTCATGCGGGGGTTCTTCCTTGAAAGAAATACCGTCCTGGAAGAGCGCCTCATGAGGTACGATTCGGACGGTGTTTCCGGGCTGTACGAAAAATTCCTCGGTACGGCGTTTATCGCCCACCCGTACCGCCACCCTACAATCGGCTGGGCCTCCAACATCCCGCATCTTTCAATATACGATGTTGAGCGCTTTTACCGCACCCACTACATTCCCGCAAGAATGACAATTACTGTTATAGGGAAACAGGACACCGGAAAAACGCTGAAAACCCTTGAGAAATATTTCGGTAAAATGGAACCGCGCCCGAATCCGGTTGAAACAGCGATCCGCGAGCCGAAGCAGACCGGGGAGAAGCGTTTCGTATATAAATATGAAGCAAACCCCTATCTTCTGATCGGATGGCACAAGCCTACTGTCCCGTCACGATATGACTATATTTTCGACATTGTCGCCAATCTGCTTTCTGACGGAAAGACTTCACGGCTCTACAAATCACTTGTTCTTGAAAAGAAAGTCGCGGCGTCTGTTAACGTATGGAACGGGTTCCCCGGCGCCCGGTATGACAATCTTTTTGTGGTTGCCGCCACTCCCAGGGCGCCGCACAGCGCTGTTGAGCTGGAAAAAGAGATTTACAGCGAAATAGCGCGCCTGAAAAAAGACCTGACACAGCATGAACTGCAGAAAGTCATTAACCGCATTGAGTCATCGATGGTGTTCGACCTTGACTCCAACATGGGAATATGCAGGCTTCTCAGTTACTATCAGACCATATTCAACGACTGGCGGTATGTGGTTAACTACACAAGGACCGTGAAAGGTATTACCATTGCGGAAATACATGAAGCAGTTGACGCCTATCTCACAAAGGACAACCGCACTGTAGGCATACTGGAGGACACAAGGACCTCCGCGGGAAACTGAGATCACTTCGTTACGGGATATTCTGCTCTTTGAGACGGGAGGCCACGGAATCCATTTTCTGCTGAAGCCTTCCGGACTTCCCTTCCCGGTAATCATAGGTGGTGACCATGTATACGCGGCTGCTCACCGCCTCAACCGCATGAAAGCAGCCGGACACGACCCTGTTCACCTCGTCCCACTCACCTTCAACACTTGTGCCCATGGGCCCTTCGACAAAGGGAAGCCCGCTTTCACGGATTACCCGTAACGCATGGGCAACATATTCACTGAGGCTCTCACCCTTATCCACAGGGAACAATGAGATATTTACAATGACGCTCATCTCTTCCCCCTCATCAAAAAACCCTTCCCCGCTTCAATACCCTGTTCAAAGCCGTGAAGGATGCGCCGCTCGTCCCTTGTGAGACGGTCCACGCTGAAATCATCCGGTGGATATATCACGTCAATCTCACTGAATTTTGTTTCAAGGTCATCGAGGACTTTGTTGTACATTTTATACCGGTTGTCCATAGCCTCAATGAGGAAACGGAATTTCCTGTCTTTGTAATACGAATCATACAGCGTCTTTACCCAGAAGGACTCCTCCTTTTTACGGTAACCTTTTTTTCTTGTTACCACCACAAGAATGTCCTTCGGCTTGTATCCCAGCTCCAGGGCGCGGCCGTATGGAATCGGATCAAGGAGCCCCCCGTCCAGGAACTGATAACTCTTATAGTGCACAAATCCGCGATACAAAAAGGGTATCGCCGCTGTTGCCTTCAGCGCGGTGTAGACGTCATCTTTTTTCGAGTTCAGGTATACGGTATCGGGATAATTGCCTTCACCACAGTTCGTGGCTGTTATTATAACAGGGCAGGATTTTTTCAGGCGGGCGATATCGACCGGCTCCCTGCCCCGGACAATTGTCTCCACCATCCAGTCCAGGTTGAGGATATGCTTTTCAGGGTTGAGAATATTGGTGATGTTGATAAATTTACCCGACAGGAGCTCCGTGAAAAAGGCGTCCCTCGCAAGATAAATCTGCCCCGCAGCATAGGCTGTGCCCGTCAGGGCGCCGGCGGAGGAACCGATAATCATTTTCCACGGGAAATACCCCCGGTCCGTAAAGGACTGCAGCACTCCGGTAAGGAAAATACCCCGCATGCCGCCCCCTTCGAGCACAAGGACTTTCTTCTTCGGGAAACGGCGTTTCAGTGAAAACACCGGGGATAATTTTCGAATAGTATCCGGCAATACCATGGCTACTTGATAATTTTGTTCTGGATTTTCACTTCCCACAGAACTATTTCGGGCATCCGCTGATCAAGGGAATCAATGAATGCCGCGACTTTGTTCCGGTCAAGAAGCGTGGGATCGCTTTCAAGCCGGAATTTTGAGGACGTGGCATAGGCGTTCAGCTTGTTCACAAGCCGCATTTTCAGAACATTCTGCCATTCCAGTGAACCCCTTTTTTCGAAATAATCGTAGAATTCAAACTTGTCCTTAAAAACAGGCAGCACCACCTGGTCAACCTTCCACTTCGGCAGTGAAATATTCGCCCCGGCGCTTGTGGTCTCCTTTGTTTTACGAATCACATCCTGTATTGAAGTCATCAGGAACTGCCGCACGTTAAACTCGCTCTCGAGGAACACCACAAGTTCCCCCATGTTGCCGAACTGCGGCGCCTTGACAAATTTCTCAATGTACTGGTCCTTGGTCAGGTTCTGCGCACGCGCCCGGTCACCGGTACCGTCGCCGTCAAGAATGTCGCGGATAACCAGTGAATATTCACGGCGGAACTGCAGCGCGCCGCTGGAGGGATTTTTTGCGAGCATCCCGAGGCTCGACATGGCATCGGCGATTACATCGAGGGACGCCCCCTCATATCCACCAGCCGCCAGGATATTTTCTTCTGCTTTGAGAATTACCTTTTTGTAATCCTCCCGTGCCTCGATGTCCTTCAATACTGCCGCCATTGACTCCTCATACTCATACCCTTTCTCCGTCTGCTCAAGGACCTTCATCACCACAAGGCCCGACCATAATTTCGCGGGGTTCAGGTAATTGGTTGTCCTGCAGGGATCGGGAAAGTACCTGGCATCAAGTGTCGGGTGATTAAAGCAGTGGAGCGGGTGGCTCCGCTCTTCAATAAGGGCATGATAATCACGCACTGAATCGGCAAGGGAGGTAACCTTGAATATCGGATACCCGAGAAGAATTCCTATTGAAATAATCTCATACGGCTTGCACAGATTGGGGACTTCAAATGTTTCAACGCTGATGTTGGGCTGCGCTGATTCGCGTTTTTTATAATGGTCCATACGCGCGGGGAGGTCGTTGGGTGTGCTCTTCGCAGGATCGTCCCCTTCCTCGTACGTGGACAGCTTGAAATTCGTTACAGTCCGGTAATACTCCATTGACTCGAGCCCTGTGGGTTCTATGTAAATATACGGGCGTGAAAAACTGTCCAGCTTTTCCAGGAGCTTCCGGACAGGGATCTTTTTCTCATCGAGGATCTGCTTCAATGATATGTTTTCAAAATTAAATCCTTCGAACCGTGAGTAAATAATTTTAAAGAGTTTCTTCTTTATTGTTTCAATATCAATTTTCAGAATGCTTGTCTCGCTGAGGTTCAGTCCGTCTTCAATTGTCTGCCCCTCTCCATAAAGCTCCTTCTTAATTTCCTCCATACCTTTATCAAGGAGATGGCCGAACCGGCTCTGTATAATCTCCTTAATCTCGGCAGTGTCTTTCTCCAGTACCGCGAGGCCTTCCGTGGAAATGAGATACGTTTCAATGAACTGCATCGCATCATCTTCCCTGTCCATCTGGACAAAGTCAACCTCGTTGCAGAGATCCTCAACAGACAACTTGGAATAAAAATATGTATCAAGGAACTCCTGTATTTCCTTTCCGTTAATAAGGTAAAAGAAAAGCGGGTTCTTCTTTTCAAGAAGTTCGTACTTGTCCTTTTCGATATCCTGTTTCAACTCCCCCAGGAGCGCCATCACCTTTTCTTTCAGGATGTTCACTTCAATGTTTTTCAGGTTAAAAAGGAGCGCCTTAAAGTCACGGACAAATG
>DAOSYC010000268.1:0-4225 GCA_035380905.1 Spirochaetota bacterium
ACGGTATTTTCTCGGTACCGCCCTCATAGAATACAGCGGAAATGACAGGAGCTCGGCGCGGTATCTCGAGGGATGGCGCCTGCTCAGCGGAATGGAGGAACGTCACCGGGATTTTGTTCCCCTCCGGCACAGGCTTTTCCGGAACATCATCGACCGCGGGGATTATCTTCAGGCGTACCGGTTCGGGCGTTCCATTTACGGGAAATCCCTTAACTATTTTCCCTTCAGGAGGGACTTTGTTTCACTGATGCGCATCCTCGGATATGAAAGGGAATTTTTAAGAGAGGCGGAAACGTTTCAGAAAGACTTCCCTGAATCCATCACACCTGTTGCGGAAAAAGCGATGTTTTTCAGCTCCCGTAATATTAACAGGGCTGTTGCGCTCTACGAGAAATGCTGTTCCCGCTGCAGTGATGCGTCCATTCTTTCCTCCCTGGTGAAGCTGTACAGGAAGCAGGGCAACTACAACGCCGCGCTCAGGGCAATCCGTAACTATGACAGGGACGGCAGGTTTGCGGCGGCGGCGATTGACATCCGGATTGCGATGGGTGACCTGGAGGGGGCCAAGCAGGAGGCTTTCAGGGAAATCGCACATCGTGAAGATTCGTCATTATACATGCGGCTGGGAGATATCAATTACCTGGCAGGGGGGGACCCGGTGATGGACTGGAAACGGTCCCTCTACATACGGCCCTCGCAGCTGTATCTCAATGAACTGGTTTCCTGGACGGAGAAGGGAAAAATAGGAAACCCCTTTGATGCGTTCAAAGCTGATGAAGAGACACTGCATGGAACTATAGACACATGGCTGAAAAAAAATGTTACCACTGAACGGTCATCTCTCATACTGCGCCGCGACAGGATGTTTTCTCTCGAGACTGATGGTGACAGCAGTGTGTTCTGCGAGGACCTTGTGTATCTCAACAACGAAAAAATTATCGACAGGTGGGGGGAATACAGGGTGCCGTACCGGGGGACGTTCATTCCGGTGAAGGTCCGGGTGTATCATCAGGACGGCAGCCATTCCGACGAATATCAGGTCAGGGACGTAAACAATGTGAAGTACCTTAATTTTTCCTCCCTGAAGAAAGGGTCAGTTATGCGGGTTGCCTATATTGTACGCAATCCAATAGTATCGCCCCGGAAAACCAGACATTTTTCAATTCCCCTTACGCCGGTGCAGGACTATCAGGAATCGGTGCTTCATTTCAGGCTCGGAGTATCGGCGCCGAAAGGGATGAACGTCGATTTTTTCATACATCCCGGAACAGATATTACGAAAAAGGAACTCGATGACAGGGTGTTGTATACTGCTGAACTGGGGAGGCAGAAGGCTGTGTACCGGGAAAGTTTTTCAGGAAACAGATTGAATTATCTTCCCTGCTACGCGTTTTCAACAGTTCCGGATACCGCATCCCTTGCGGTGTGGTATGACGGTCTCATTGAAGGGACCGGCAGTCTTGGTGAACATGAAACAGCGGAAACGTTCAGGGGCGGCACTGTCCTGGATACTATCACGAAGGTGTACGACTATGTGGCCCGGGAAATTGAACCCCAGAGAAGGATTCTCTATTATCCGGGAAAAGCCCGCGACACACACTATCTGAAACGGGGAACCCCGGAAGATAAGGTAATTCTTGCGCGCGCGATTCTGCGGAACCTTGGAATTGCCTCCTATCCTGCCCTTGCCGACAGGGCAGGATTTCCGGATACAGGCGGCATGGTGTCGCCGTACCGATACAGCGATGTGCTTCTCTATGTGCCCTTTGACCGCGCCAGCGGGCTCTGGATGGATTTCTCCGGGCGATATTATTCCTGCGGTACAGTGAACGAGGACGTCGAAGGGAGAGAGGCTGTTGTTATTGTAGGGAACCGGTTTGAGAAAAAACGGATTGCTGTGTCAGGGCCGGGCGGGAAAAAGGGAACATTTCATGTGAACGTTTCCCGTGACGGCAGTGCCCGTATTGCCTGTACCATGGAATATTCCGGCAGAAGGAGCGCCCTGAGAAAATATTTCCGGAACCCCAGGGAACGGGAACAGGTAATGTACAATTACTTCGGAAATATTATCCCCTCACTCAATGTGGAGGACTTTGCAATAGAAAATGTTGAAAGATATAATGATCCCCTGAAGCTGCGGCTCACTGGTGAAAGCGTTGCCCTTGTGACACCGGGGAAGGACCGCCTTATACTGCAGCCGGTAATCAGTAAAAGTATCCTGTACGGGTATATACGGTATGATTCCCGTAATTATCCTCTTCATGTAAGCGATACAATTGATGAAAAGGAATCATATATATATGAGCTTCCGAAAGAATATTCCGGGAAGGCTGTATCCCGTAAAGTTGATGTCAGCGGCCCTTTCGGATCGGCGCACATTTATGTCCACAGAAAGGCCGGTGACCACCGGCTTTTTGTGGAGAAGTCCATACTGATTAAGAAAAATAAAATTTCCCCGAAGGAGTATGGGAAGTTCGTGGAATTCTGTATCTCGATAAAAAATGCAGAGTATCAGAGTCTTGTGGTTGGTAAAAAATGAGGGTGCAGCCCCGTAGGGGACTTACCTCATTACAGATTTTTTGTTCTTTTCCTGCTTTTTCCTTTTGATCTTTCTCTTCGCTCTTTTTCTTTTTTCAACTACTCTAAGTTTTTTCCCCATTCCTGCTGCTCCTTTTTCAAAAAATAGTATTACTCACTGCAGTGACTGTATACGTTATTATTGCACAAGCTGTTCCTCCCGGAACACTTATCATACCGGGAGAATATTTAATGTCATGCTGATTTCACGGATTATAAAAATAAATCAGGGCATTGAAGAAATTTGTCAACAATAATATAAACTGTTCATGTCATTTCGCGGTTGCTTCATGAATTGTTGCGGGTGAATACGTACTGTATTCCCTTCATGGTGAGTGCCGGGTCGTTGAGAACCTTAATCTGAAGGTGGGGACTCAGTACTGTTGAAAAACCCCCCGTTGTAATCACGAGAAAAGGGACTCCGAAGTGGTCTTCTATCCGCTTGACCATGCCTTCAATCATGGAAAGCCATCCGTAAAAAAAGCCGGACTTGATCGCGTCACCGGTATTATAGGCAATTACGGAATCCGGTTTTTCGAGATTAATTTTGTGAAGCCTGGATGTCCCTTCCGCAAGTGCGTTAATTGTAATGCCTATTCCCGGGCCAATGATTCCCCCGTTCAGGGTGCCGTCTCCGGTTACAACTGAAATTGTGGTCGCGGTGCCCATATCGATGATAATTACATCGGCAGGGTGTTCGGCGAATGCCGCTTCAGCATTCACAATTCTGTCGGGCCCCAGGAGCTCCGGGTTGTCGTACCTGATGGATATGCCAAGGCGGCATGAACTGTTTATTTCCAGGGGCTCGACTGCAAAAAATCCGCGGACCATGGACCGGTATGTTTCAGTGAGGTCAGTTACCACCGTGGAATAAGCCGCACCCTTCACGGGAGTGGTATCTCCTGAACTGTTTCGATAAAGAGAGAGAAAGCTGTTGACCGCCACTCCAAGCTCGTCGGCGGTTGCGCTGCGGTGTGTGGTGTAGCGGTACGTCTGAACTGGGGTAACACGCCCCTCACGGTATATCCCGAGAGTCGTGTTTGTGTTGCCGATGTCAAATCCGAGTATCATCGCCGGGGGAGGGGTTATATCATATTAAATTCTTCAGCTTTTTCGATCCGGTTTTTCAGGGAGTAGAACGCCTGCTGCGCCTCAAGGCGGACGTTTTTATTTGAGTCCTTCATCGCCTTTTCAATGCCGGCGAGGGACTCTTTCGAGAAAATCTTTTCCAGCGCCCGTACCGCCTCTATACGCACATCGTAGAAGGGGTCGTCAAGAAGCTTTACCACGGTGTGCACCGCCCCCGGTTCCCGCAGTACACCGATGGAATGGACAGACTCGAGACGGATATTCTTGAATTCGTCAATGCAGGCCTTCTGGAGCAGCGGAAGGGCCTCACGCATTTTCAGGTATCCTATCTGCCGGACTGTGTCGCGGCGGATGGCTTCACCCTCTGTCATGCGCCTCACAAGGAGCATAAAGGGGGCGTCGTTAATCGCGTTCAGGGCCTTGTCGGTCCCGATCTTCCTCAGCGCCTCCTGAGCGGCCCTCCGCACTTCAATATTATTGTCGATGAGAGACCCGATCAGGGGGTCTGTCGAGGAGAGGTCCCTGATTTGCCCCAGGGCCTTTACCGCTTCAAGGCGGG
>DAOSYC010000269.1:0-2387 GCA_035380905.1 Spirochaetota bacterium
CTTATGCTATATACTGAAAATTAAATATTTATCATTAATAAGGTACCACATAATGAAAACATGTACAATCCCTGAAGCTCTTGAAGAAATCCGCAACGGCAGGATGATAATACTTGTCGACAGCGAGGACAGGGAAAACGAGGGGGACCTGATAATTGCCGCAGAATACTGCACCCCTGAGGTAGTAAACTTCATGGCAACCAACGGCAGGGGCCTTATCTGCATTGCCATGACACAGGAACGCCTTGAAGAACTCGAATTGCGGCTGATGTGCCCTGAAAACAGCGATAAGTTCTGCACTGCATTTACCGTTTCTGTGGATGCTGCTGAAGGAACAACCACCGGGATATCTGCTGCAGACCGCGCAAAAACCGTACGGGTCCTTATTGACGACAAATCACAGCCGGAAGACCTTCACAGGCCCGGGCACATCTTCCCCCTTGCCGCAAAAAAAGGAGGCGTCCTTGTTCGTGCCGGCCACTCTGAAGGTTCAGTAGACCTTGCGCGCCTTGCGGGACTGAAACCCGCTGCTGTTATCTGTGAAATCCTGAATGAAGACGGCACCATGGCACGCCGCCCGGACCTGAACAAGTTTGCCGAAAAACACAATTTGAAAATAGCCACAATTTCTGATTTAATAAAATACCGTCAGCATAAAGACCGTCTCGTAAAAAAAGTCTCCGAAGCGGAGCTTCCCACGGAATTCGGTCAATTCAAAGTTGTAGCATACGAAACAGAGATTGATAATTCAACCCATGTCGCCATGGTATGCGGCGATGTCGCAGGAAGGGAGAATGTGCTGGTCCGTGTCCATTCAGAATGCCTTACGGGTGACATATTCGCCTCACGCCGCTGCGACTGCGGCTCACAGCTTCACCAGGCGCTGCAGATGATAAGTAATGAAGGACTTGGCGTGCTGCTGTACATGCGCCAGGAGGGACGGGGCATAGGCCTCGGCAACAAGATCATGGCGTACCACCTCCAGGACCAGGGATTTGACACGGTCGAGGCCAATATCAAGCTCGGGTTCCCCTCGGACCTCAGGGATTACGGCATTGGGGCACAGATTCTTGTGGACCTCGGCATTCATACCATGCGCCTCATGACAAACAATCCCAAAAAGATTGTGGGTCTCGAAGGATACGGCCTGGAAATTGTTGAACGGGTTCCGATTGAGATACCTCCAAAAAAGGAAAACCTTAAATATCTTACAACGAAAAAGGAAAAGATGGGACATCTCATCCTGAAGGAAACAAAAAAATCAGAGGAGTCCAATGACGCCTAATAATCCCACGATTGTCGTAATTGACGACGAGGAGATTATACGGTACTCCCTCCAGAAGAAACTGCTCAAACTGGGATACAATGTAATCTCTGTCGAGAAAGCTGAAGAGGCGCTCTATTTCATCAAAAACGGCGACAAGAAGATTGATCTCATTATTACCGATATTGTCCTGCGTAAAATGGACGGTATTGAACTGCTGCGCCATATCAACACCCTGGAAAACCCGATACCGGTGCTTATCCTCACGGGACATGCCAATGTGGAGGATGCCATCAAAGCGCTCCGTTACGGTGCATGCGATTTTATCCGGAAACCTTTTGACATCACTGAAGTTATCTCCGTCGTGAGAGGAATCATCCGCACACGCCAGGAGAAACAACTCGCAAACAGTTTCGGCTCATATATAGTGTACGACAAGCGTGTTTTCAGGTTTTCCACGGACATATCCGCCAGTAATGTACTTTCATATAAACTCACAAAAGATCTTGTTTCAGCGGACTTCTGCAACCGGACCACCGCTGAAAACATATCCCTTGCGCTCCGGGAAGCAATAACCAATGCCATGTATCACGGGAACCTGGAAATAACCTCAAAAGTGAGAGAGGAAAAAGGCATTAACGGATTTAATGAGGAAATTGAATCCAGAAGAATGCTCTCTCCTTTCAGAGACAGAAACGTTACTATTTACTACGAATATACCGGTGAATATGTCGAATATGTAATTGAAGACGAAGGGCCGGGTTTCAACTATGCATCGATGCCCGACCCCCGGGATCCGGAGAACTTCCTTAAAAACAGCGGACGGGGTATTCTGATAATCCGGATACACATGGACGAAGTTGACTGGAACGAAAAAGGCAATATCATCCGGCTTCGGAAATACCGGGTCCCGCAAAATAACGGCCATTAACACGAAAACAGTATTGCGTTCATTCACCGCATCACGGGGGGAATAAAGCAATTTTTATGATTTCTGTTTGCCGGAGAACATCCGGCATCAAAATTTTACGGAGGACATAATGTATTACACGATAAAATGGGAGGGTGATTCCGTATCAATGCTCGACCAGCGCCTTCTACCCGCTGAAGAAACGTATCACAC
>DAOSYC010000269.1:2487-4173 GCA_035380905.1 Spirochaetota bacterium
GCCCTTGCGATTTTAGAGGAGGATGTTACCGTCAATAAAACAATGGGGAAAAACGGCGCACAGTTTATCAATGACGGCGACACCGTGATGACACACTGCAACGCCGGGGCCCTCGCCACAGGGGGCTACGGGACGGCCCTTGGCGTCATCCGCGCCGCGATTGAAGAGGGTAAAAAAATTAAAGTCTTTGCATGCGAAACCCGCCCCTACCTGCAGGGAGCCCGGCTCACCACATGGGAACTGCTGAAGGACGGTATTGACGTGACCCTCATCACGGACAACATGGCGGGACATTTCATGAAGAAAGGGATGATCCAGAAAATTATTGTCGGCGCGGACCGTATTGCCGCGAACGGCGATACCGCGAATAAAATAGGCACCTACTCCCACTCGGTGCTTGCAAAGGAACACAATATACCTTTTTACATCGCGGCGCCGGTATCGACCCTTGACCCCGACACCGCGACAGGAGAGGATATCGTCATCGAGGAACGGAGCATCGACGAGGTGGCCTACATCCAGGGCGTTCAGATCGCACCGGAGGGAGTATCCATCAACAACCCGGCTTTTGATGTTACACCGGCGGCCAATATTACCGCCATCATCACGGAAAAGGGAGTTATTGAGAACCCGAAAGAAAAGGGCATTATGGAGCTTTTCAGTTAAAACGAACGCAACGCATAACAACGAAGGCCGGGGGAACCCGGCCTTTTTTATGACAACGAGAATAGTCCACTCTCCGTCCTGCTACAGCTCAAAGTCACCACCCAGTAATCCGCTCTTCACATAGCCATCCTGCTGCGCCCTGTCGTGGGACACAATTATCCGCACCTCCGGGTGCGCCTTATACCAGCGGTCATGGAGCCATCTGAGCTGCCCCGCCACGGCGGCGCGATCCTCACCCAGAAAGAGGCTCACAAGCAAAGGACGGGAAATCAGACGTGTCACATTATCCATGTTCCAGGCAATGTCCCCGGCAATCAGGAATTCATTGCCGTTACGGAGTTTCACGTATACCACCTGATGTCCCTGCAGATGGCCCGGGGTTTTCAGCAACACCATGCCGGGAAAAGGTGAATGGAGTCCATTATAGGAAAGTTTCCCGCATTTCGCGATCATCTCCGGCGTAAATCCCGCGTTCTTTATTTCCGGCCCCGCAGCCTGTTCAGGGGTAAGCAGGACCCGGGGGCTTATCTCATTAAAAAATTGAGACCGGGCGATCCCGCCGGCATGGTCAAAATGCTCATGGGTAATAAGTATCGCAGCGGCTTTCCTCATGGCGCGTTGAACCATGTTATAGGCGGCTTCGTTGAAAACCGACTGCCCTCCCATTGTATCAAGCCCGGCCCTGTCAAGGCCCGCATCGATAATGACGGTATTGCCGCCCCCGGGAAGTTCTCTTTCGTACACAACCTGGAAGGCCACCAGGGGCGCGGTATAGGTCTTTGAGCGGTCGCCTGCCACCACCATCCCTCCGGGAAATGTCCCTTCAGCAACCCTGACAATATTTATTTTTACCGGAAGGGTATCACCGCTTCCCGCGGCCTTTCGAAAATCTTCGACACGTTCGGCAATACCCGGCACCTCCGCCACACTGGAGCTGTCAAGAAGGACCCGCTTTGCCGAAAAACCGACAACGATGAGAACTGCAATGACGATGAGCAGTATTTTATATTTTCGCTTCAT
>DAOSYC010000270.1:0-4169 GCA_035380905.1 Spirochaetota bacterium
CCCTGTACTGGATATGACGGATAAAATCTTCAATTTTGAAACGCCCCCGGGAGTCCGTTCTGGTTTTGTAATATCCCACGCCAAGATTGGCATTCTTAATTTCAACCGAGGCGCCGGATATTCCCTTCCTCGTCCGGTAGTCATACACACGTCCTTCAATTACATCCGCCCCGGAAATCCGGCCATCATCTCCCGTAAAGACACTCCTCCCATCGAAAAGGGTATCACGCCCCGTGCCGGTACATGATGACACCATCACCATCACACACAATATTATAATCCGCGAAAACATGTTTCGTTTCATGATACCCTCCATAAATTTTACTCACTTCCGGAAAAGCCGGCTGCATCCCGGTCCATCAATCAATAGTAATGGCCCTGAATGCGCCCATCTGTACAGGCCTGAGCGCTTTCACAACAGAATCCAGATATGACGCGGCCATTATTTCCGCCGGGACATATACCACGGTGTTCCCTTCTGCCGAAGTCAGGGTAACACCGAACCGTGATATATCAAGACTCTGAAGGTCCCGTACAGGGAACCTCCTGTCCGCGATAGTAATAACGATACGCACATCATCCAGCTCCCCGACGTCAAGGGGGCTGTGGCGCCTGTCATTTCTGAGGGCGCCGGTAATATATTCTTTCAGCACTGTTTCAAAATCATCGGACCGGTGATCAAATGCGCCGTAACACCCGCGGACACTGCGCCCCTTCACAATGGTCACAAAGATGCCGAACCTTCCGTAAAACGGCGGGGTACGGACCACCATGGGCCTGCGGCATGCTTCTTCCCCCAGGAGTTCTCCCGCGACGCACCGCACCCAGGACGTGAGTGCACGCCCCTCTCCGGACTCCGAAAACCGCACCCACTCCTCAAATTGAAGATCCTGGCTCCTGCCTGGACCGGCGAAAACGAGCAGCAACAGGAGCATTTCCGCAGCACATACCGCACCCCGCCTCACTGCATCACTCCCTTCTCAGGAACACGGGGGGATAATAATCCCTGTAGAGAAGCCTGTTCTCCACCACGCGGTCCTTTTTATATTTCTTTCTGAAAATCAGCACCCGTATACCATTGCGGATTTCATCAGTTCCGCTCTGCAGCGGCACCTGGACTTCCTCTTCTTCAGTGAACATTTCATATTTTGCCCCGAGGGACACAGGGGCCTTCAGCACCACCACAAGGCTCCGGTCATTGATTCCGGCGCTTACCGAAATACTGAAGCCGTAAGGATTTTTCATCCGGAGATTTTTTTTCCCGTATTTGATTGTGGCGTCAAGGCCCAGAGGTACATAGCTTACCGGCTGATAATGGCGGTGGCGTTCACGGATTACAAACCCCGCGGTAAGAAACGCGTTAAACAGTGTCGATGACACCTGGCACAGGCCGCCGCCGGGCTCATACCGCACATGGTCCATGTAGAGCACGCGGCCGTCCATAAATCCGTTGGCGAGGGACCCTTCTCCTACTATATCATTAAATGAAAACACTCCCCCCGGGGGAATGACATATCCGTCAATTTTTCTGCATGCAAGGTGTATGTTCCGTTTTACGTTCTCATCCTGTCCTTCAATTGACGTGGAAAACGATGAGAGGATGCGGAGCTCGTCACCATTGCTGTAGCCGGCAAACATTATACACGCCAGAATAACAGCGAAAAAAACCGGCAGCATGCGCCCGAAGTCATTGAAAAACCCTGAAATGCGGGAGAATATGCATTTGTATCGAAATATTGTCTTCATAAACCATGATAGTTCACGATTCCGGGCAATTCGTCAACCAATTTTGGAGAAGTATGAATTCGGACTGCGCAATCACTTCCCGGGTACAAAAAACTAACATCTATCCGGGGTTCATTATAAAACGGGATAGACAGAAATCATTATTGAAATAAGTTTTACAATAGAAAATGAAATGCAGCACAAAAAGGCCGAACTGCAACAATCACATGCAAACAAGGTATGACGCTATGGCTCCAAAGAAAGTGTACGCAGTAGCAAAAGGGCGGAAACCCGGTATATATAACAACTGGCCCGCGGCAAAGGCCCAGGTAGAGGGGTTCCCCGGCGCTGTATATAAAGGATTCACCACACTCAAAGAAGCTGAAGCGTGGATAAAAAATCCAGGCCCGGGCAGAGCAGGTCTTAGTTCTCACAACCCGAAGACGGGTACCTGTGACAGCACATCGCCGAACCCCGGCGAAATAACAATTTACACCGACGGCGGAAGCTCGGGAAACCCCGGCCCCGGGGGATACGGCGTGGTCCAGATATACGGCAATGAAAAAAAAGAGCTCACCGGAGGGTTCCGCCTCACAACCAACAACCGCATGGAGCTCATGGGTGTAATTGTTGCCTTAAAAAATCTGGAATATAAAAACCTCCCGGTTACAGTGTATACGGATTCAAGCTATGTCGTGAACGGCATCACAAAAGGGTGGGCAAAGAACTGGAGAAAAAACAACTGGATCAAATCCGATAAAAAACCCGCCCTCAACCCTGATCTGTGGAGCGAGCTGCTGGATCTTATTGAGCCGCTTGCAATTACATTCCGCTGGGTCAGGGGACATGCGGGGAACATTTACAACGAGCGGTGCGATGAACTTGCGGTTTCAGCGGCAAAAGGAAAAAATTTACCTGCCGACAAAGGATATTCAGGGTAATATAGTTGACCTTTCATAATACCACATATACAATATATGGCACGCGGCACAAACAAGCTGCACAATATAATCCGTAAATCATAATAGTTTTCTCCCTGCCCTGCAGTGGCGGGAAAAAAATTACTATTCAGATACAATCACATTAATTACAGAATGGAGGCTCCTATGCCCGGCAAAACAATACCTGAAGTACTTGGACAGTACAATGAAAGCGATTACAGCGTAAAATTATGCGGCTCAATTTTCGGGGTGATACCCGGGCTGCAGCCGTTTCAGTTCTACAACAACCTTGAGGGCGCCGCCGCAAGACTCGCGGGAGGCGACACCGCAGTTCTGGAGAAAGCCCGCGAAACCGCATCTACTCCCGATATCCAGACTGCAGTCTGGGTGGCAGATGCAGTCGACAAGGCCGACATGGGAATAAGCGTGGTGTCCGGAATTAAAAACATCCTGTCCATTTTCGGCGGCACCAGGCAGGCCAGCACATTTGACGCGGACCCGCAGCAGGCAGTCGATTCAGTCATGAAAGCCGCCGCCATGGCCTATATGATCCACAAGCTTTTTCCAGGGGAAATCAGCGGGAAGATATCGCTCTTCAGAGAAACCCCCGCAGGCAACGAAATGGCAATGTATTACGCAATGGCGGAAGTGGCCCTTCCCTTTGCCGACAACCTGGTTTCCGGGGGGGCAAGCCTCATCTCGAACCTATTCAGCCGGCATAGCAGCGACATGACGCAGAAATTTTCCGCCGTCGTGGGGGGAGAAGGCATGAAGGAGGCCGGCACCGTGCTTGAGAAATTCCAGGAGCCCCTGGGAGAATACGTTGACATCGCGAAGGGGCATACCGGGACCGTGATGCAGAGTGTCCGCTCATTCCTCCCTTCTGCGGCAACAGTAGGCAATGTAGCCGATTCTGTAACCGGAGCGGCAGCCACCGCAATGGATGTCATGCCGGTATGGCGCTTCCTTGGCAGCCGCCTTGCCGCAGAGGCATGTGTTATACGGGCGGTAAAGGGGATATAAATTCACCCGGCATCTGTCGTAGAGGAGTGAATATTAAAAACTCTATTCCTCTACGACAGAAATATGTTTTGATCATTTCATTATTCTTTCCCCGTGACTCCACGTCAGACTATTGGCACGAGTAAACCCTTTCCATTATATTTATTAATCATTCTGAACAAAAATACAATCAATTGCCTATTAATTATTGTGCATAAAAAAAAAGATTGACTGCATAATTCACAATTCATAGAAAAGAACGCCTGATGTATGTATATATGGTTTCACCTGCCGGTTCAGAAAAGAACATTCAGTACATATTTGCGAAGCTGAACGAAGTGACGTGGAATACAGATTTGTCGACAATTACCGGTGTACAAGCCATCAACAAATAGCAAAAAAATTAAAAATAATAATGGAGAAAGTATGTCATGAGAAAAAAATCTTTACCTTTAATCGTTTTGTGTGCCGCAGTTTTTTTTCTGGTACAATGTTCAGGCG
>DAOSYC010000271.1:0-421 GCA_035380905.1 Spirochaetota bacterium
TACAAACTGTGTCTACGAGTATCTTATGAAATACATATTTCCGACCTTTCTAACTCGATCAACTCTGTTGTATTTAATGGCTGGTTAACCGATATTGACATTAGTACAGGAAATCCTGAAACAAAATGTATTATTTCTTTGTTAACGCCAAAGAATGAATTTGTTAATGTAAACATTTACAATGTAGACCCAAAAGCATGCTTCAATAAATTCAAAGGACGTGCTGGGTCAAAATTATTTGAGCTTGTTCCTGTTCTCCCAATAATTGAACTTAATAAAGAAGACAAACGATTCGTTGATTCATATTCAGTCGTTGACAAAATTGATGGTACAAACATTGCAACGATGGATTGGAAAGACTTTGAAAACTTGATAAGAGAGTTGTTTGATAAAGAATTCTGTAAAAATGATGCAGAAATAA
>DAOSYC010000271.1:431-4150 GCA_035380905.1 Spirochaetota bacterium
TCGTGGTGGCAAAATTGTCATTCAAGCCAAAAGATACACAAACATAGTTGGCGTATCTGCAGTAAGAGATCTTTATGGAACAGTAATAAATGAGGGAGCAATTAAAGGAATTTTAATCACAACATCAAATTTTGGTTCAGATTCATATAATTTCTCTAAAGATAAACCTTTAACTTTGATGAATGGTAGTAATTTATTGTCTTTATTGGAAAAAAATGGATACAAAGCTCATATCAATTTGAAAGAAGCAAAAAAAATATTAGCAGAGAATAATTAATATACATTCCAAACTTGATCAAGAGTAAAGTCCAGCAAAACTCATTATAAGGATACTATACTGTCTTAAAAAATATTTATAATAGCTTTTTGTAATTACTTTAACACTTCATGTTATTTATCACAAAACCAAAGCAGAATGCGTTTACCATGTGCAGACATCTGAGTTAACTTTCGATAATTATAATATACACTATAAAAGTAATTTTCTCTTACCGTAACCATTGAAGTTATACAAACATCATAAATCGTCTGAACCATGATTCACATGATTAAAGGATTATCATGATTCTGAAAGAATATAGTAATTCAAAATCCCGGTAATCCTGTAATCAAAAAAATCACGGTTCAGACAATTTGGTGCGAATTCTAATAATCTAAATTAGTACATTTCCCTTCATGATTTTCTCCCCCACTTTTTCCTTGCAATTATTTCACGTGGATCTATAGTCCAACATATCATATTAACTCCTTATGCTACTGCCTATGTGCAGGAATTAAAAAAACTGAATCATCAAATATTACCATGAAAGTAATCACCCTTACAATAAACATCGAATCCCTGCAGACATCAAAAATAGAATGCTTCGTTTCCGACCGCACAAAACAGCTTCGGCTGATATTTTCCACTGACACAGAAACACTGTCATTTGATGACAATAACTATCTTGCTGATGTTGTGCGCAACAACCGGTTCCAGTTCAATAAAGTCATGCGCTCTGCGGTGAAAGGGAATATCAGCCCCGGCCAGACAATTCACTGTGTTTTTTTAGAAGGTTTTAATTTTTTAGACAATTCCGATTATTCAAGGTTCATCGTTATGGACAGGCGTGACGGCAAACTTGAAATTTCAGCCAGTGAAACTGAAATGGGTGCTGCGCATAAAATTTATGCCGACGGATCATTCGCCGGCAACACAAAACAGTCAGGGTACGGCGGATTTATTGAATATCCCGGGGGAAACCGGGAAATATTCAGTGAATCTTTTGATGATGGAAACAGTAATTTAATGGAATTACTGGCAGTGTCTCAAGGCCTGCAGCGCCTGAAACATGCTGACAGGATTCAGGTCAATACCGACAGCCGTTTTGTCATACGGGGTCTTGTTCAATGGGTCCATTTCTGGAAACATAACAACTGGCAGACTGCGTATGACAGTACGGTAAAGTTCGAAAAACAGTGGCAGACTGCAGATCAGTTATGTGAAGGTAAAATAGTGGAATTCAGATGGATAAAGGGGCATTCCGGTCATGAAGCGCAGGACTTTTGTCATCAGCTGGCGCAGCAGTCCGCCGGACTTTTTAATGATGATATATAATATAACCGCAGGTACATTTTTTAATATTTGACATATTTCATTATCAGTTTTGAATAAAAAAATATGGTGATATCAAAAAATAAAAATATCCTCCTTGTTGAAGATGAAGCAGTAATTGCTTTAATGGAAAAGAAGAACCTTGAAGAATATGGGTATTCAGTTCATCTGGCATACAATGGAAGGAAGGCAATTGAAATAGCCTTTAATAATGAGATAACCATTGACTTGATTTTAATGGATATTGATCTCGGGAAAGACGTTGATGGTACAGAGGCTGCTGCAACAATTCTGCAGCAGAGAGATATTCCTATTGTTTTCCTGTCATCACATACCGAACCTGAAATAGTAGAAAAAACAGAGACAATTACTTCATACGGGTACGTTGTTAAAAATTCCGGAATTGTTGTTCTCGACGCATCAATTAAAATGGCTTTTAAACTCTTTGATGCACATAAGGAACTAAAAAAGAATAATGAAGAGCTCCGCCATCATTCGCAGTTGCTGGAAAATATAATTGAAAATTTCCCCGGTTTTGTTCTCTGGAAAGATACGACATCACATTTTCTTGGTTGTAATACAAACTTTGCAAAAAAAATGGGATTCACTTCTCCGGCTGATATCATCGGCAAATGTGATTATGACCTTCCCTTCCATACTGAAGAAATAGAGGGATTCCTTAAAGATGATAAAGAAGTAATGGAAACCAGAAAACCAAAATTGCACTTTGAAGAAATAGAACACATTGCACACAATGAGTTGATTTACCTTGATACGTGCAAAATCCCGCTCATTGATAGTACGGGAAAAGTATATGGTTTACTTGCTGTAGCAATGGATATTACTGCCGGTAAACGCGACAAGGAAAAAATGGAGAGGCAATTGTTCGAAATGAACATTCTTTTAACAGAGTTGCAAAACCGGTTAAAACAATAGTCAGCAGAAAGCGTATCCTTTATGACATGTAAGGTACACCATGTTTGAGCTTGTATTCCTATTATCATTTACTTTACACAACATTGAAGAGGCTCTGTGGCTTCCAAAGTGGTCACAGTACGCGAAGAAGTTCCATCCCCCCGTGGCGAAGAACGAGTTTCATTTCGCAGTGCTGATGGTGACTCTCATTGGCTATGTGCTTACCTTTCTCTTCTTAGCTACTGGGAACACAAATGAAATTGTTAAATATCTGTATCTGGGGTTTCTCCTGATGATGGCATTCAATTCCATTTTTCCCCACCTGATCGCCACGATTGCCCTGAGAAGATACGCTCCCGGCACGCTTACAGGGCTGTTCCTGAACCTGCCGATCGGATTGTATATAGTGTTTATGCTGTACGGGGAAACGCTGGTGCCGTATAAACTCTTACTAGGTTTTGCAGTAATCACCTCCCTTATTCTGGGTTCACTGAAGCCGCTGTTCCGTATGGGAAGGAAGCTGATTGATGAGTATTGATATGTAACCCTTGTACATTCAGTACACTAAATAATGGAATGTATGTTATTCTAAATAGAATTAATTCACATTACAGGTAAGCTGTAACTACGTGGCATAAGGAGCTGAAAGATGAAGCATACATATACGGCAATCATTCTTATACTTGTAATTGGAACTGTGATGTGTACTTCACGGTCCCTGAAGCCCCGCCCCTCTGGACACGGATGGGTGCGGTGTGAGGAGTGCGGCGGGTATGGGACCATAGCACTATATACAGACCGGGCAACCAGTCACAGGAACAGAGGGGGTGATGAGAGTATCGGCTCATGCCTGCAGAACCTTTTTGGACCGGGATGGGGACCTGTCGATGAAAACAGACCTATTGAAAGATATACACGCGATGTTGAACAGGAAAAAAGGATGAATACATTTGAAGATCCTTACGGACCACCGCCGGGACGCAATTTCAGGGTGGAATATGTTCCCTGTAATATATGCAAGGGGAATGGCTGGATACAAAAGGACTGTGTACTGAAATAAATAATACCGGAAAATGCGGGGTTACTGTCTGGGAGTTTTAATCCCGGACGGCCCCGCACTCCCTGCACTTCTTTCCGCCGCGGAACATCTGCCCGCCGCATTCAGGACAGGAAAATCTTTTCATTTCAGCTTTTATCCATTCTTCGGTGCCCA
>DAOSYC010000272.1:0-4076 GCA_035380905.1 Spirochaetota bacterium
CCGCGCCCTGCACTTCCTTCGCGATCCCCGACAGCGCCGGAACATCACGGTACCGCGCAATGGTCGCGTTCATCTCACCGAGGAAATCCATGAAAACTTTGCCCTTTTGCCGTCCAAGCTTCCGCCCCACAAGGTCAAGTGACTGAATACCATTAGTGCCCTCATAGATAGAACCGATCTTCAGATCACGCATAAACTGTTCAACCGGATAATCCTGGCAGAACCCGTATCCTCCGTAACACTGGATCGCCTGTTCAGTAACCCTGAACCCCATGTCAGTGCAGAAGGCCTTGGTGATCGGCACCAGGAGTTCCATAATCCCGTGCCATTTTTCCGCTTCCTCCCCCTCAAAGGAATGTTTCCGGTCAATCGCGTAGGCGCACAGGTACACCAGGGCGCGCATCCCTTCAACATGTGACTTCATCCAGAGAAGCATACGGCGCACGTCAGGGTGTTTGATAATCGGGACACCCGCGGCGTCAGGATTGCCCATGTCCCGGAGGGCCTTGCCCTGTACACGCTCTTTCGCGTAATTGAGGGCGTGGAGGTACGCCGCGGACGCTGTCCCGGTCCCCTGCAGCCCCATGTTGATCCGCTCCTCATTCATCATGTTGAACATAATTTTCATGCCCTGCCGCTCTTCCCCCAGAAGCTCGGCATAACATTCACCGTTATCACCGAAACTCATGGCGCAGGTCGCGTTCCCCTTGAGCCCCATTTTGTGTTCAATACCCGTAATTGAGTAATCATTGCGTTTTCCGGGTGAACCGTCCGGGTTTACTAAAAATTTTGGCACAAGAAATATTGAGATACCTGCAGTTCCGGACGGGTCCCCCTCGATACGTGCCAGCACCGGATGTATAATATTGGTCACAAGGTCATGGTCCCCGCCGGAAATAAATATTTTTGATCCGTAGATGCGGAAACTTCCGTCCGGCTGCCGCACCGCCTTTGTTGTGAGGGCACCTACGTCAGAGCCGGCCTCGGGCTCGGTAAGCACCATGGTACCGCACCATTCACAGGAGAACATCTTGAGCATGTATTTCCTCTTCTGCTCTTCGGTGCCGTACTTCTCAATAAGCTGCGCCGCGCCTATTCCTCCCCCGGAGTACATAAAATATGCCATGTTGAAAATAAAATGCTCCTGCACCGCCTTTTCAATTATATAGGGAAGCCCCTGCCCCCCCGCTTCGGCAGGGGCCGACATGGTAAACCACCCGCCTTCAACCATGACTTTCTGCAGATCATGAAAACAACGGGGCACCTTTGCCTCACCCTCCACAAGCTTCGCCCCTTCACGGTCACCCTCCATGTATCGCGGGAGCACTTCCTCTTCACTGATCTTCTGCGCCATTTCCAGCAGCATGTCAAAGGTTTCCAGTGAAAAGTCCCGGTACTGTTCTGTCTGGAACAGTTCCTGAATACCAAGCATTTCAAACAACACAAACTGCTGATCACGTCTGTCGATAATTAACCCCATAACGGCATCCCCCATTTGCTGATATAATTGCGAATAAATGAAATAAAATGCTGAATATAACGTTTTATTACAATATGTTATAACTCTGATACACCACCACATAATGTCAAGGGAAATAGTAATTTTTTAACCATTATCCGGGATTACTGAAATTCAGAGAAGGACGGCAGATATTGTTATATTTTAAAAAAACATATTGATGTTTTTCAGCATTATTTCGAACATGCGTTATCCGGGAATAATTACCGTGCCTCCCGGGGAACTATATGCAGCTTTGATGCGGACGTACAGACAGACAACAGGAACTGAATTATGGGTTTCAAAAAAATAGGGAAAAAAATCCAGCTTGCCCGTGAAGCGAAAGGCCTGACTCAGTCAGACCTCGCTGATAAACTGGCCATAACACAGGCGGCGCTTTCAAATTATGAACTTGGGAAAAGAAGGCTGTACCTGCATCAAATACAGAAATTCGCTGAAATTCTTGACAAGCACCTGAGTTACTTTATTGATGATGAGAATATAGACCGCCACTCCGGCACCGGACCGAATACCGGTGAAAGTAAAATACTGTTATCCAATGAAGAAATCATGTCCAGAATATGCTCCCTGAACAGAGAGGAAATACAGCTATTGTCAGAATTTCTTGATTTCCTGGAATGGAGAAAGAACGATAATGATTGAATTGTCAGACAATCAGAAAAAATGGATCGATGCCGCGAAGAAGTTTTCCATAAAACAGAAAACAGCATTATGCGCGCACCGCTCGGATGATAAAATTTCCCGCGCAAGGCTCCTCTTCTCACTCTGCTGCGAGGAGAGGTTTCAGGGACTTCTGGTTCCTGAAGCATACGGAGGGAGCAGCCTCGATTATACTACGGCGGGGCTTATTTTTGAAGAGCTGGGATACGGCGCGCTTTCCGCCATGCCCTCCCTCCTCGCAACAGTCCACTGCATGGAATTTATTAATATCGCGGGAACCGTTGAGCAGAAAAAGGAGATTTTCACAGAGGTCATCGCGAACAGCATACCTCTGGGATTCGGCCTTACGGAAACCAGTGCCGGCTCGGACATCACTCAAATTACATGCAGGGCAGAA
The DNA here is from genome assembly GCA_035380905.1 of Spirochaetota bacterium. GTDB lineage: Bacteria > Spirochaetota > UBA4802 > UBA4802 > JAGODF01 > JAKQCH01. The sequence goes on from DAOSYC010000272.1 coordinate 2,577, forward strand.
AAGACAGATTCTGAATATATTCTGAACGGAACCAAGGCCATAGTGCTGAACAGCCATATCGCGGGAATTTTTCTGATAATTGCCCGCCTCACCAGCGGACAGGGCCGGGCGGGACTGAATGCCTTTCTGGTCAGGAGCTTCCGGTCAGGAATCGAGTTAAGTCCCCCGTATAACGGGCTGGGATTCAGTGAGACAGTAATTGGAGAAGTTGGTTTAACGGATGTTCGCATACCCCATACATCAATAATCGGCGATGAGGGAAGCGGATATTTCCTGCTCATGGAAACCTTTGATAAATGCAAGCCCTTTGTGGCGGCATGCTGTGTCGGGGCGGCACAGCGGGTGTTCGATATCATTCTGGAGTATACCAAATCCCGTGAGCAGCTGGGGAGCACCCTTTTCTCATTTCAGGGAATATCATTCAAACTGGCTGACTTCGCGGCGAAAATACGTGCCGCGAAACTCCTCTACCTGGAGGCATTAATGAGGATCGATGCCCACTCTTCATTTACCATGGAATCTTCAATCGCGAAACTCTATGCCAGCGAAACACTGCGGGAAATTTCCGAATTCGGCCTTGAGGTGCTTGGCTACAGGGGGGTCCTTGAAGACAATCCCGTGCGGGACATTTTTGAAGATGCCCAGCTTCTCATTTCAATAGACGGTTCATCCAACATCCAGAGGATGATAATCGCCTCTCAGCTGTAGCATGTCATTGCGCCCTGTTCCGGCGCACAGGGAATCAGTTACAACCACGCGATGCCAATGTTCCCGTTCCATGTGACCTGCCCTTTCAGCCCCTTCGAAACGTATATCTTCATGTTGTTATCTATTATAATTGCCTGGAGGTCCTTTCTCTGTGAGAGAATTCCCCGTGCCCGCTCCATCCCCATGACAAAAAATGCCGTGGCATAGGCGTCCGCCGCAACGGGGTCGGAGCACAATACCGACACAGATGCCATTCCCTCCGCGGGAAATCCAGTGCGGGGATCAATAATATGATGATACCGCCTCCCCTTATACATGGAAAACCGCTCATAATCACCGCTCGTGGCCACAGACTGCCCCGGCTCAAGCGCAAGGACCGCAATAATATTTTTTGTCCGCGGATGAATCAGCCCTACGCGCCACGGCGAACCGTCCCTGCTGCCGAGCACCTGCACATCCCCCCCGGCATCAACGATTGCCTTAGTAATGCCATGGGCCCTGAGGACCTCAATTGCCCGGAGAATGGCATACCCCTTTGCGATCCCCCCGAGGCCGATTTTTGTCTTCCTGTTTTTGAAACGGACAGATTTCTTCTGCAGCGAAAGTAATATTTTATCGGCTCCCATGTACTGCAGTAATTCCTGTACCCTTTTTCCTGAAGGCGGTACAAAGGGGTCAGAGCCCACCCTCCAGAGGCCGGAAAGCGTTGCGAAAGTAACATCAAAGGCGCCATCCGTTGCCGCGGAAATATCCACCGCCTGTTTCAGCAGCCGTAGAGACTCATCGGACACA
>DAOSYC010000273.1:0-2112 GCA_035380905.1 Spirochaetota bacterium
GTCCTCGGTTTACGTGCCATCAATTTCTCCACAGGTCTTTATCTATACATACGATCCGGGAGGAGATAATGATGCAGTTTTTTCAGGCGGGGTGGGAATTATTTATTTTTCAGTAAAAAAAGGGGTCAGAGCATGGGGGATAATCATTGCGAAATAAAAAGGGGTCAGAGCCCTGTAATTCTATGCAGAAATACAAGGTGTAACGACAGCGCGGGTTGATACAAAACGCCGGAATCAGAAACTCCCTGCATCGTCCACATTTTCATAATAAATATCAGTATCCGCACCACGGTAGTCGAGCCACACAGGAATAATTCCGAACGGTGCTCCACCTCCATCCTCCCAGTACAGAAGGCCCAGGAGAAGCGTGTTAAGGTACCCCGATGAACCCGGGGACGATATAAACACTTCATTTGCCCACTGCGCTGCTCCCGCGGCGCTGTATTGCTGCGCATAAAGGGAATATCCTATAAAGGCGATATATCTTCCGTCAAACCATGACACATAGAACTGGCTGTTTGCCGCGGCGGAATCAGCAATGGCTACATGGGGCTCTTCACAGTGATAGTCCGCGGTATTGCTGGTAATAATTGTCGGAGTTGTCGTTAAGCTTGCTGCACCGCCTATAGTATATGCCCGAGCTTCAATATGGTAGTATGTTCCTCCACCGGTCACATGAGAGTTCCGGTACGCAATAATTACACGGTTCCCTGTTCCGGTAGTGTCAGCAACCATATGGGGGTCAGAGCCGGCGAATGTCTGGGTAAATGCAGCAGCTCCCGTTACTCCGGTTGTTTCATTTACCCGCACAAGCGCAACAGTCCCGGCGCCAGTTTCAGCCAGCAGAAACGCACCTCCCACGCCTCCCGTGGCCCTGTCAGGAAGTGCCTGCACTATTGAATATCCCGCAAGCACAGTAATTCCCGCATCAGAGGCCTGATCCGCATTGGCATTGGACCACATAAAGGCCCCTGTTGCCGATACCTTCTTCACGTAAATGGTGCCGCCCCTTTCATAGAACACAATTGCGTTTCCAGCTCCGTCGGACACCGCAACGGGGTTGCTGTTGGGGGCGACAGAACATACGTCGAATGCTGCTCCTAATGGTGATCCGTCGGCTATATTAAAACTTCTTGCCAGTACATAGTCATTAATGTTGTCGATAAACGTAACCAGAAACCCCCGCTTCCCATACACGATTGCTTTTTCATTTGTCGCATTGAAAATATCTGCGGTAAGGGTAAGCTGGCCCGCCGCCGCTGCGGTAACCATTGCCGATACATTTGAATCGATATTGTAGACAACATCTCCTGCTGTGACTGCACCGAAGGGATTGAAACCATCAGTCAGGGTGAAATTCGTTGTGCCGCTGCTGTAGCCCACTGCACGGTAGGTGGAGAGGGCTGGCAATCGCACAATTGAGTAGTTGTCCCCGTTATTCATAATGTCTCCGCTGAGACGCAGGGCGTAGTTGGTGTCGAGGGCGAGATTTGTCGCGGCAACAGTAGCGCTGCTGGCCGCAGCGGAGTTGTTATTTTCGTTCACCACATAATCGCCGGTCTGGACCGTAGTCCCCGGATTGAAGAGGGTAGCGGGCACTTCATCCCACAGCGGATTTGTTACCGCTTCCGATGTATTGGGGCCGTCAATGTATGGATAGACAGTATATGTTTGCGTAGCGGCAAGTCCATGTGCGACGTCCGTTGTAATCTGGTACACGAATCCCCCGATAAGCACTTTCGCGGTGATAATTGCCCATATTCCGTTGCAGTTTATGATATCATTAATATTGGCGGCGCCAAGGGAAAGGTTGAGGTCGTCCGCCTGGAAATTATTCGCATCGATAATTGTGTCCGCCTGTCCTGAAACTGATGATGTCTGACTGGCAAAATAATAGCTGTATGCTCCGAGGGTTGTTGCACCGCTATGGCGGACAACGTTTTTGAATAAATTAAAAGAGTCGGTGTTGGCGATGGCCGCATTGTTCCATGTTCCGGCATTATTCCAGACCAGTATATCATTATTTATAAGGCCGACAAAGTTGAAGTTAATATCACGGTCATAAAGCAGAGGACCGGCATTACCGTTGTTCGGCATGTCCGCAACACCGGA
>DAOSYC010000273.1:2212-4048 GCA_035380905.1 Spirochaetota bacterium
ACCACTGCGTCGCTGAAGCCGTTGTTGATGGCGGTGACTTTTGTCATGTTTCCGAGGGTGTTTACCTGTGTGCCGTTCGCGCCCCATATTCCCGCGGGGGTAGTGGTGCTCCGGAAATATTTTCCGTAAATATTGGTGCCGCTGTCTACCCAGAAGGCATATCCCGTTCCGTCGGCAACCTGAACGGTGACAAATCCTGTCTGGTCACCGGCTGCAGTGGAAACCGTTTCGTTTATTGTGCCGTCGGTTTTTGTGTAAATGGAGAGTTCCGTCGCCGAAAGTACTCCTGCCGGAAGCCCGCCTCCGGTATCGACACCGGCACGGAGGTAATAACGTGTTGATGGCGTGAATGTTGCCGCCGGTATGGTTACTGTATGTACCGTCGTCAATGTTGTCGCGAGAGACTCCTGAACAGTTGTAGGAGTTAGCAGCGTGACAGGTGTTGTGGCAGCATACAATACATAACAGTTTGCCGGAGCAACGGGCTTGCTGGTGGTGAAGGAGATTACCGCGCCGGTATCACTGACCGAATCAATCCAGAGGCTGGGAATTGTAACGGCACCAGCCGGGGCAGGGTCCGTTTCCGCGGTGAATGTCCAGGTGTCCGGAATAAGAAAATTCCCATCAGTATCCTCTATCGTTGCAGCAACATCAACAGTATATCCCAGGCCGTAGGTGAGGGGTGTGTTCAGATAGAGCCGGTAGGTGGTGGTGTCGACGCCGTCAGGGTCAACGCCGGTACCGGCCCCTGCTTCAAGAATTTGAATGGCCGGAGCTATGGTAAATGATGTGGTGTCAATGGTTGCGTTATTAATTGACCGTGTGAATGTCACTTCAACATAGTTTGTGCTCACTGACACACCGGTTGCTCCATTGGCGGGGTAACGGGTTGCCGCAATGACCCGGGGCGCTTCAACCAGTGCGGTGCTTGTGGCGGCGGTAAAGTCCCAGGACGTCCCGGACGCGAGGGGATATCCCGGAGGATCAAGTACCGGGTCGCTTTGTATGCCGTTGGTGATGGTAATAGTGTATGTCGCGCCGTACGTGAGGGCGGCAGGCGCCGTCACATTAATTATTACCGTTCTGCCGCCGCTCGCAAGTGTCGGGGTAAAGGCGGTGACCGGCGTGACTCCATCGGTAATGCTGACAGTTCCGGTGGTAACCGTTGTAATATCAACGGGCTTTGAAAAAACCAGAACTATATCGGCATCAATCGGGATTCCGGTGTCAAAACTTTCCGGATAGGAACCGGTCAATTGAAGGTTCGAGGTCCCGGTCACACTGCCCGTAAATGATTGCGACGCGGGATCCGGCACCACAGTAGGTGATTCCCGGGAACAATTGGCCCATATCAGGAGCATCAGGGCGGTATAAATGGTAAGATATCGTCTCACAGCGCGGCATATCTCCGTCAAAATGATATTCGGTGCGTATAAAAAATACCTATATGAACTAATTTTTGTTGATTTTCAGCCATAATGTATTTACATCTAACACTATATAAATGTATATTATATACCAGAATAAAATTTAATAAGGCAATAAATTTATTTCAACTAAAAAATGGGTACTATCAGACATATCGGTATTGTTCTCACGGTAATGGCAATTGTTCTGGTCCCGGCATCAGTTACAAGGGGGACGATAAATTTTATCACCCTCACACTGGTGACCCCCGCGGACAATCCCACGACTCTGTCCAATGGAAGCGGCTACTATCTCGCGGGAAAGACCTACAGCTTTCAGATAAACGTGACCGATCCTGATATAACCGGCTGGGCGCAGCTGACAGATGTTCGCATTACCATTCCCAATACCACCAATATCGTGGTGTTG
>DAOSYC010000274.1:0-2820 GCA_035380905.1 Spirochaetota bacterium
ATCTTCGTGAGGTCAAGGGTGCTCTCCGCCTGAATGCGGATGATCTTCGCGTCCCCTATCTGGACCACCGCGAAGGACCCCTTTCCTGTCCGCAGACGGTCCCCCTGTTCAAGGGCCTCCTTCATGACTACGGGCCTCGGCTCTGCGGCTCCTCTCGTCACAGCGACGTCACCGACGCTCCACACCACAACGGCACGGGTTGTGTCACCGGGAGGAGCGCACGCCATGCAATACAGAATTATGCCGGTTATCACTGCCGCACATGGTATTCCTTTGCGAGCTGCTTCCATATCAGTCCCTCCGGTGATTATTCCGCGATTTCCGGACCCGGCAGAACGGGCACTTCAGAAATCAGCTGTCTGCCCGGCATGATATAATACAATGGTCAACCATGTCTCGCCATAACAGGATACTCCTGTCCGATTATGGCCATGTGGCATTTTTTTTCATTTCCAGATTGACGGGCACGGTGGGCAATTCCGGTCAGCGGGAATACGGGGAGTGGGTATACTATTAAATATTCTGAAGATCAGTTTTCTTCATCATACAGGTTTTTCCGATACTGCGAGGGGGTAACGCCCGTGATTTTAATAAACTCCCTGTTGAAAGTCCTGAGGCTTTCAAAGCCTACCATGAAGGCGACATCGATTATCCTGTTCCCCCCTTTTCCGAGGAGGTCCGCCGCCTCCCACACACGGCGCTCATTGACATATTCATATACTGAAATGCCGAAATGTTTCCGGAACTTTTTGAAGATATAATCCGGATTGCGGGAAAACTCCTTCCCGAGGCGTTCCCTTGAACAATCATCCCGGAAGTTACTGTCCAGATATTCCCTGATCAACGTCGGGAAATCCGCCGGATAGGATTCGCCTCTTGCACCGGCGGGACGTTTCAGGTTTCTGATACTGTCCCGCATTATCCTGTTTTCAACGCACACCGCCGCCCTGCTGATATACATACCCAGGAACTCCGCATCCTGTTCGCTGAACCGTCCCGGACCCTGTATGCTGTCAAAATAGCAGGCCCCCATTATCTTCATCCCCCGCATAACAGGAACACATACGACTGACCGTGCCCCGCCGGCCGGAATGCCCTTGTCCCGGGGGTCCGCAATGGACAGTTCCGTATCCTTCACGATCATACAAGTACCGTTTTTGAAAACCCCGGATGCGGTCTCTATGGGATACACATCAGGGACATCATCACCCGTAACATGGGAATGTTTCAGGGTAAGGGACTTTGTAGCTTCATCGACAAGAAAGAGGTAGCACCGGTCCCCTTTCACCAGGGCCGTTGCCCGTTCCACGGCGTGTCGTATCATCTCATCGGCCGACTTGTTCAGGCGGAGCATTTCATCAAAATCCGCCGCACATTTCAGGCGTTCCAGCTGGTTGAGGATATCCTCCCCCATTGCCGCCGGCCCCTGGACACCAAGGAACCGCGCCGCCCGCTGCTCCCACAGGTCCGCCCCGATCTCCCTGAATCCTGAGCGGGCGCTGTCTATGTGCACCACGGCATTGAACATGTCCCCTTTTTTCTCCCTGAGGAACACGCCGTACTCCAGCCGGCACCGGGCAGTCTCGTATTTCCTGTGTATGGACTCATTGAAGGCTATGCTCTTCCTGAAATGCTCCTCCGCCTTATCGTTTTTTCCCGTCCGCACATAATACTGCGCCATGGACCTGAGCGCCGTGCCGTAATGTGATTTCCATTTCTTTGTCCTTCGAAGGGCCCTTCTGCAGGCACGGTGAAGCTTTTTCAATGACCGCCTTTTTTCACCGTTATTCATTGACATTCTTCGCTGATCATATTCCGCGAAGAGGATACGGAGGCGGCAGACCTCTAGAAAGTTCATGAAGAGGCCCGAAAATCCGTGCCGCCTGTCAAGGTCCTCCGCCCTTTCGAGCCACTGGCGGCCCTTTACGGCATCACCGGTTTCACCATAAAGATAGCTGAAGGCGCAGCAGGTTGTGAAAAGAGGGAAACGGATTTCCATGGTTTCATGCACCACAGCGGACTCCCGCAGATACTCTTCCGCCTCACTATAGTGACCGTTGTCGGCACTGATCAGCGCGGGGAACCCCCAGCCGTTCCTCAGGGTGTCTTCCCCGGTCCCGCAGGAACTGCCCGGAACATTCCAGCACTCCATAGCCCTCCGGAAATCACCCAGGAAATACCAGCTCATGTACATGAGGAACACGCACTTGAGCGTTTCAATGCCGTCACCCATCTCTTCATACATAGAACGGGCTGCGGTACACTGTTCAATACATTGATGGAAATCCCCGCTGAAAAGGCCCAGGTGACCCGACAGCATCAGTACCTGTGCGGCCCCCCACCTGTCATTGAGGGCCTCACACATTGACGCGGCTTTCCGGAGATACCTCCCGCTTACAGCAAACCTTCCCGCCGCGTACCAGAGGGTCCCGTAGAAACAGCAGCTCATTGCCCGCTCCCGTGACACAGGGGCCCATCGCCTTGTTCTGTTCTCGAACTTCAGCACCACAAGGAGCCGCCGGCTGTTGTCCCCGAAAAGAAAGGCCCAGTACAGCCAGTAATAGCATTCCATGATCATGCTCCGGGTCCCCGCAGCGGTCTCCCCGTCAGAAGGCCCCGTGGCAAAGGCCCCCGGAATGAGGTTCAATGCGATCTCGAAGGCAATTGATGCCGGGACCCCCGGTCTGGAGGCGGGAAATGAATCGCCGAGGAGGGAAAGCGCTTCAAGTCCGGCCTTCTCGCATTGCTCCATGTTTCCTGTTTTATAGTATGCCTGCATCAGCTTCATCCGCAGCACAGCCCGTTCCCTGTCTCCGGATG
>DAOSYC010000274.1:2920-4024 GCA_035380905.1 Spirochaetota bacterium
AGCTGATACTCTATCCCCTTCTGCAGAACAGCGAGCACATATCTGGCCCTTTCTAGGACCACGTGGACATCACGTCCCCCTCCGGCACACAGTCCCGTAAGCAGAACAGGGTCAAACTCCTTCCCCATAACAGCGGCATGGAACAGAATATTCTTTTCCCGGTTATTGAAGCGGTCAATCCTCTTCCGTATCATCTCAGCGAGAGTTGGCGGCACATCAATATGTTTCCGCCTGATGATAGAAGAAGGTTCTTCACCTGACAGGTACTGCACCATTTCCCGAATGAAAAGCGGGTTCCCCCTGCTTGTCCGGTACACCATATCGACAACCGCCCCGGGGAGAGGCTTCATAGTGCCGGAAGCCTGTTCCACCATTTCCCCGGTTTCATTTCTGCCGAGCCCCCTGAGCACAATACTGCTGACGGCGCCATCTCCCGATACATCCCCTGCGTCACATCCGGGGAACTCCTGAACGTCCACTCCCCCGCTTCTGCAGGTAATCACGACGAGAAGGGGTACAGTTTTCACCCCGTGCAGGAGTTCCCCGAGGACCCGTCTTCCGGCATTGTCCATCCATTGCAGGTCTTCGATGATCACCACCGTGGGGCCTTCAGCTGAGGCCACAGCACACAGGAAGCTACACGCGACACGGCAGAACCGCTGAACCTCCTGACCGGATTCAAGGGACACCACCGGAGGCAAATCACCCAGCATCTCCGTAACGGCAGGATCAAGGCGGTGAAGGAGCTGCGCCGCGGTCCCGCAATGCTGCCGTATCATTTCCCGCACTACATGCTGCCTGTTATCGTCATAGCGCATGAAACGGGCGCCATAAACCCGAAGGACCTGTATCAGCCACCCGAAAGGCGTTTCAATATCATGGTCGCTGCAGCCCCCCACAAGGACCAGCCCCTGCCGTCTCCGCACATTCCCGGAAAATTCTTCAACAAGCCGCGATTTCCCCTCGCCCGCTTCGCCGCGCACGAGGATGATCCCTCCCTTCCCGGAGGCAAGTCCCTCAAAGGCCCCATTCAAAATATCAAGCTCCTCCTCCCTGCCGACAAAACACGGGGCACCGGCGGCGGTGTCCGGGGAGCGGGGGACG
>DAOSYC010000275.1:0-2746 GCA_035380905.1 Spirochaetota bacterium
GTGGTACGGATTGTGAACGGTGTACTGCAGGGACATTTTTCCATGGATGAAATTGCCGTTATCACGTTTACCAGAAAGGCCGCAGGTGAGATGCGGGAACGCATCATCCAGAGGTTGAGCGAGGTTATGAGTGATGCGAAAGACACCGAAGAGCGGAAGCGGCTTGAAGCGCAGCTTGTCATGGCGGTGACGGCCCGAATATCGACAATCCACAGCTTTTGCGCCGCAATCCTCAAGGAAAAACCGGTTGAAGCGGGGATCGATCCGGCATTTACAATGCTTGATGACGGTGATGAAAGTTTCTTCGATGAAGTGTTTGAACAGTACCGTGAAAAGGTGCTTTTGGTAGATTGTGAAGGCATGCCTTCGAAGATACTGCAGAAGCTTATCCTCGAAATGGGTTTTGAATTGTCCCCTTCAGACTGGGATTATGGAAGCAATAATAACATCCGTGACCTTCTGTTTACCTTCGCGCGATACCGCGACGCGGAACTGGCAATGCCGGAACCTTTGGACCCCGCTGCTGAACTTAAAAAAATCAAAGAGTTCTTCGATAACTGTATCCGTGAAACAGAGGATTCCGAATCGCTGTGCGCGAAGATGACTTCACTGCGGGAAGAATTCATGAGTATACAGGGAAGTAGTGATGATGTATCGGCATTTACGTTGAAGATGGGAAACAATGGTGGAAAGGAATGGAAAGAATTCCGCGACACAGCGAAAGAGGAGTTTCCTGTCCTGAGTGAACGGTATGCCTATGCCCTCAGGTACCCTGAACTGCAGAAAATATACAGCGGCCTTCGGGAGCTCTTTGATGACTTCATCAGGTTTTACCGCGAATATCAGGTAAAAGAAGGCGTTATGGACAATGAGGACCTCCTTATAAGGGCGAGGAACCTTGTCCGTGACAATGCTGAAGCCCGTGAATACTTCCGTAAACGGTACCGGCGGCTATTCGTGGATGAGTTTCAGGATACGGACCCTGTGCAGACGGAACTTGTTTTCCTTCTTGCCGGAGAACCCGGGGATAATGCGTCCCGGTGGCAGGATGTGAAACTTGAAGAGGGGAAGCTTTTCATTATCGGGGACATGAAGCAGGCGATCTATAATTTCCGGCGTGCCGATGTCCGTTCATTCATGGCGGCAATTGATAAAATCGGAAAGGAAAATATCGTGTCATTGACCGCGAACTTCCGCAGCAACAGTAAAATTCTGGATTTCGTGAATCTTCACTTCTCCGGGACCATGACGGGTGAGAGTGATTATATCCCCCGCTTTGAACCGCTTGAACCGACAGGGGAACGATGTGATGATTCCCCATCCAGGCGGGTCGTTGCGGTGACATCTGGAACCGCGGATGGTGAGAAAATTGGTGCAGATGACCTTCGGGTTATGCAGTCCCGGACTGCGTGTCTGTGGGTGCGTGATAATTACGGCACACTTTTCTCCAGGTGGAATGATGTGACGGTTCTTGTGCGGGACAAAAAGGCCGCGAACCATCTTCTTGACGTGTTCGAAGCCGCGAATGTGCCCTGCGAATTGTCCGGTAGTACAAGCTATTTTGGCCGATATGAGGTGTGTCATCTCCTGACGGTCCTTGAAGCTGTGGTTGATCCCACTGACAGGATCGCTGTGTACGGCGCGTTGAAGAGTCCCTTTTTCGGATATTCCGACAGGGAATTGTGTGAATATTTTAACGATCATAAATTGAGCATTTTTACCAATGACACGGAAACTTCCATAGGAAAGAGACTGCTGGTCCTTAAAGAGCTGCACAGTATGTCGCTTCGGGATCGTGCTGAATCGGTTGTGCAGTATCTGTATGATGCAACAGGTGTGCTTACGGGCCTTGCTCCGGGCTATATGGGCCGGGAAAAGACACTGAATCTCCTGAAGGCCCTGGAATTCATACGCCGGAGCGGCGGCGGTTCACTGGAGTCAGCGGTGCATGAGCTGCGGAATGCCGTTGAGAACGGGATCGAGATGGGTGACCTGACGCCGGCGCCGGGTGAACGGGACGCGGTACAGATTATGACAATACACAAAGCGAAGGGGCTACAGAACAAGGTCATCTATATCGCCGATGCCGCGAACAGGAAGAATAACAGGGCAACAACACTTGTGCATGAAGGTAAAATATATTTACAGCACAGCGCTCTCCAGCTTCTTGCGTATAGTGACACGCGGGAGCAAACCTATGAGCGGGAAATGGCCGAAGAGGAACGGCTCCGATATGTAGCGGCAACGCGGGCAGAGGAATATCTCGTCATAAATCGTTTTGAAGGTGAACTTAAACAGGGTTCTATGGAAGAACGGTTCATTTATCCTTATTATCACAGCCTTCATGGAGATGCAGTTGAGGAAGTGACAATAACGATACGTGATGAAGACTTCGCGGTACCTTCTACCTATTATCCAAATATTGTACCGAAAGTAAACACGAAACTTAAAAAGGGGATGGCGTTGTGGCAGGAAGGGCTTGACCGTGCCCGGAAGCAGGGAGCAGTACCGGTGTTTTCAATTATCAACCCATCCCAGTATCGGGCGGCAGAAAATACCGGCCTCGATGTGCAGTTCTCAGGTGAGGATATGGAACCTGTGCTAATTGAACGCCGCCTTGACGCTCCCGCTCTGGGGACCCTGATCCACCGCCTCCTTGAAGTGGCAGACCGGCTGAAACCTGAAGATGTGGAGCGATATGGAAAACTGCTACTGGAACGGGAAGGGCTGAATGTACCTATTGAGC
>DAOSYC010000275.1:2846-3995 GCA_035380905.1 Spirochaetota bacterium
ACACTACTTCGCATACGGATCGAATATGAACAAAGATAGAATGCTGGAAAGAGTGGGGTACATTCCTGAATCCATCCCGGGAACACTCAGGGGATGGCAGCTGGTTTTCAACAAGAAAGCAATGGATGGAACATCGGGTTACGCCAACATAGTGCCTGACCCGGCCGGGGAGGTGCAGGGTGTGGTGTATCGTGTTTCGGAGGGTGATATTGATGCCCTTGACAGGTATGAAGGATATCCGAATCATTACGACAGGACGGAGCTGCAGCTGCTCGCCGGAATGAATGAAATATCAGCTGTCGTATACATTGCTGTTCCGGAAATGATACGCGACGGGCTCAAGCCCATGAAGAATTATCTGGATCATTTACTGGCGGGGAGGGAGTACCTTTCACCTTCATATTATTCGATTTTGGAAAAAGTTGCAACTGCCGACTGAGGCATGTAAAATGCAGCAGTTTCTTCTGTATGAATACATTCCCGAAGGGAGGTGCAGATATGTCACGAGCTTTGCTTTATGAACTCAATGGAAACATGAATGGCAGATTCAGGGAATATATTGATTCACTTGAAACTGAACCGCGCATCGCCTGGTATCCCTCCGCGGGAACGGATTTCAGGGCCCTGATGTTTCTGCATCCTGATATCAACACCCGGTTTCCCGCATCCGGTGATGAACCTGAGTATCCCGATATCTTTATCTATTCCGATTATTGTCCGCATAATGACCTGAACTTCCTTGACGGCCCGGTACTGTATCAGGACGAACGGACCACAATCACGGTGAAGTATAGCGAAGAACTTCCGCCAGTTAGTCTTCCGCTCCACAGGGAAATTGTAGTGTTCTCGGAACGTGCGATGATGAACGGTCGCGTGGTGTTCCTTGAAATCGAAGTAGCATCGTCGGCCATGGGAATATTTACGCGGCCCCTGGTGTATGTTTTCGGGGAAAACGAGGCTTTCTGCGGCGAGAAGGTTATTACTGCAGGTGGTGTGTTCAGCCATATTATCCAGGTCCGCTACGGAAGCGGTTTCGGCGAGGGAATGTGTTCCGGTGCATGGCTCATCAAAGCGCTGTCTGTCCTGGGATGCGAGGTGTTCATATCCGACGGGCATCACAATCTCCAGTCGGGAGACAGGGCTGCGGTC
>DAOSYC010000276.1:0-3994 GCA_035380905.1 Spirochaetota bacterium
CCTTCAATGTTCTCCCATACCTTTTTGGGGAGACCGCTGGCGCTTGCGAAGAGTGTATCTATCGCAATTGCCGGCACCCCGGCATCGCACTGCGCCTCCGCGTATTCAATAAGCACACCGGTAACCGTTTCACATGCCTTCCGCACTTCATCGGGATAGAGCATGCAGTCTTTGAAAAAGTTCTCCGCCCCGCGAAGCATACTCAGTATTCCGGCAGGCCCGAACACAAATCCCCCCACAAGGCCGCGGAGCCCCACACGCTTCACCATAATTCTGCAGAGCTTCAGAAATTCCTGCATACGCACTGCTTCAGAAAGTTTTACGGGCTTCAGTTTCCTGTATCCGTCTTTGTTTTTTATTACCGGTTTTGTATAATCGGGCCGTGCGGTAGTCATATCAGGATATTCCATGGTCTGCCCGAAATCCGCCGCTTCCACTGAAAGGTCCAGCATGAGTACAATAAGGTCCCCTCCTACGAAGTCCCACCCGGAATAAAATACTTCCGCCGCCTTTTCCCCGTCAAGGGATAGGTCAGGAAACGATATCCCCTGTATCTGCCGTGCCGCGGAACAGAGAAGCGGCGTTACCGGTACGTGGTCCGGCTCACGGTGAAAGAGCGCCGAAAAAGTCCGCTCAACTGATGTAAGGCCGGATATTTTCCCTCTCATGGAGATTGCCGATGCGGCAAATTTCAATACAGGTGCCGGCACGTCATTTGGCGGCGGTACAATTCCCTCGCGCAAAGCGCTGATTATTTTCCCTATATTCATGTCATTTCAGCCGGTATTGTATTTAATCAGTAAACTCTTTTCTTACCATATCAACATCAAGGGGAAGCGGTTTTTCGCTGTCGGGATACAGTGAAAGGGCCCCCCTGCTGCATCGCTCAACGCAAAGCCCGCAGCCGAAGCAGAGATCCGTATCGTACACGAGCGTATCATCCTTCAACTCAAGGGCGCCGCTATGGCAGTACTCCAGGCATTCACCGCATGCGGTACATTGTTTCGTATTGATGGAAACGGAATATCCCGATGATGCGCTCTGTGAAAGGTTTTTATTAAATTTTCGTGTTGCCGCGGTGGCTTTGAAGCTGATACAGTTCTCCGGACGGCAGCTGCAGATCACCCCCGTCGCCCCGCCTGTGGCTACTTTGAAAAACGCCTGGGTAACATGTCCCGTCTTCCGCTGCGCTTCAATAATCCCGAGAGCTTCTGCCTGTGTTATCTTCCGTGCATGATATTTTTCACAGTGCTCAAGCCAGAACGCGGTCACGTCCTTCCCCACCGCAATACAGCAATTCACGTCCTCGTAGGGAGGAAGGACTTTCCTGCATGGACAGTCCATTACCGCAATGTTGTGGGGTTCGTGAAACAGTATTTTGTACGCATACCTGAAGGGTATTATTCTTTTATTGCGTGATGATACCGCGGAAAGGTCTTCATTGAGTTCGAAAATTTTTGCGGTATGTTCCGGTATCAGAATCTTCGCATGGAACCGCTGGTACATGGCGTTAATAAGCGGATTGAACGGCTTGAACCATGAAATTTTATCCATGATGTTGATACAGACCAGGGCTGCCCGTATATAGGGCTGGTAAAACACGAAATATACGTAATGGTGGATAAACCTGTCAATACGCCACCCGTGTTTTTTGAGTATTACTTTCGTTGACTTTTTCAATACAGTTCCCCCTGCCAGGTAGTTGTAACATGATTTCAGGAACTGCCTCCCCGTCAACAACAATATATATCAATACACGTATCCATTATTTCAATACATTGGAAGAGAATATACAGCATGCAGGATGACCGAAAGCGGCATGTACTACCGTGTTGTCAAAAGCAGAGTGAAGGACCTAAAACATGATTGTGGGTATAATGTGTTCCGGAGAGTTGAATAACACCCAGCGGCTGCGGGGAACCCCTTTGAACGCTTCTCTCATTCTCGGGGAACTATCAATCTCATTACCGATGTTGCGGATCAGAATTTTTATTATCTTTTCCGGATACCGCCTCGCGATAGTCCCGTATACCTCCGGGTCCATTTCGCCGGAATCACCCACGAGGATGAACCGGTATTCAGGAAATGCAGAGAAGAGCATCTGCAGGTACGGCAGTTTCACCGTATCGGATGACTCAAAGAGCTTTGTAAAATTAAAGGGTACCCCGAACATCTTCATGTGAAAAAACCCTTCCGGGAAATTTTTGTTTTTACGGAATTCTTCAAGGGGCCAATACAGCTGCCAGGGGCTGGCGGTAAGGTAATGAAACACTGCCCCTTTCCTTTCCCATGCCCTGTACAGTGCTGACATCCCCGGAACTTCACGATATGGACGGAGAAAGGTATTCTGTATCAGGGCTTTTTTATCTGTTACCCGGGAGATCTTTATGGTATCATCAATATCGGACACCACAAAGACTCCGCGGCGGGGTAATTGCTTTATTGCACCATGAAAAATCCGGGGATTCTTTCCGCAGGAACGTGACGAGAACTCCATCCGGGGGAACGGCAGTTGTTCCTTTCCCTGCAGAGGTATATCGCCCCCGCTGATTTTCAGCGTCTTCATCACATGTCCGTTCCTGCCGCAGGTGCCGAGGAAATAATTTGTATTCCCAATTCGTATGGACACGTTGCTTCCACCGTCCTGGTCCACCATAAAATGCCTGAGCCTTTCCCGGAGAAGCGCGTTTCCTGCATCCGCTTCAGAAAACCCAAGGGCCTTTGAGACAAGTGACATCAGGAGACGGCGTTTTCTGCTGTCATGTTCCGGTTCGTACACCCAGCCGTGAACCGCGATATTCCAGTTTGTTCCCGCTGCGTCATGATACATAAAACCGGGGAAGAAAAACAGTGTTTCATCATCCTCAATATCGGTACACTGCGCAACCGCTGAATCCGCAGAATACCCCTCACCGTGACAGCAGATAACCATCGCGATTACCGCTGCAATAATGAAACCGATACATGATAGGAGCGGTTTTTTGATAATAGTATTCACGTGTAACAATTCGTGTCAGTTGATAGTTCGTATACCAACGGCATCACGATCTGTCCCGCGTGAACCGGGAAGAACTGCAGCGCCCTGTGTTTCGTCCAGAAGCAGCGAAAGCTTTTCACTCTTTTTCTGCCACAGGTCGTTCATCCATTTCTGGAGCCATTCCTTATGGACCGGATCATTGATATAATCTCCAATCAGGTCCTTTGTTACAGGCATTTCCTCAACATCAACAATCACTTTCTTTACCCTGCCGCAGAGAAAATCCCAGAATGAATAGGGCCCTCCGGGATACGCGATGGTGACATTGAGGATACTGGTAAGCTGCTCACCCATTATTGAAAACACGAAACCTATGCCTCCTGATTTCGGCTTTAGGAGATTAGGATAGGGAGACTGCTGACGGGCATGTTTTTCCGGTGTAAGGCGGGTCCCCTCAACGAAATTCATAATGGATACAGGTATGTGTTTAAATTTATGACATGCCTTTTTGGTTATCTCAATATCCTTCCCTGCCAGATGAGGGTTTTTTTCGAGAAAAGCTTTTGAAAACCGTTTCATAAAAGGAAAGTCAAATGCCCACCATGCGACACCAAGTATCGGTACCCATATCAGTTCTTTTTTCAGAAAGAACTTCAGAAACGGTATTTTTTTATAAAATATTTTCTGCAGTACAACAATATCGGTCCAGGACTGATGATTCGCAATCACAAGATACCAGTTTGCCGTGCTGAGGTTCTCCACTCCGCTGACCTCCCATTCAATCTTCCGCGTAAACCGGAGTCCAATATTATTGCAGTAAATCCAGGAATGCGCAATAACCCCCAGAAGCCTGTTGATCCAGTTCCGGAAAGGATTAAACGGGAGAATTACCTTCAAAAACGTTGCGGGGAAAAGGAACAAAGACCAGAAGACAGTATTCAGTGTTAAAAGGGTGATTGTGAATGACCCCAGAAGGGTTCTCAGTATTAATACGGGCATGGCAGCTCCTTGAGATAA
>DAOSYC010000277.1:0-2180 GCA_035380905.1 Spirochaetota bacterium
CATAAAATCGAAGATATTGAGTACCTCCCGTTACTGTCTGACACACAGAAGCTAGCCGCTGCACGGATATTAATGGGATGCATAGAACCATGCTATCTCGGTGTTCCGGACCACCTTCCGGTAATTATATCGCGGCTTTTTATGCTTTCCGTGAAACATGGAAATTCACCCTATTCTCCATACGCATACATCCTGTTTGCGGGAATCATTCTGCAAACAACGGGAAACGTGAAAACGATCACACAGCTATGCTCCACCGCGCTCAATGTACTGGAACATGTGAAGGAGCAGCAGATATCCAGTAAGGTTTTCTTTGTGTATGGCGTTGGTGTAAATCACTGGACACGCCACATCCGCGAAGACCTGCCGTATCTGTTCAAGTCATATGAATGTGCATTGGAGACCGGTGATATCACATATGCTTCGTATGCAATACATCATTATCTGATCAACACGTTCTTTTCAGGAGATGCCCTTGGTGATGTCCTTGAAAAATACAGCAAATACTACTCAGCCATGAAAAAGCTGAACCTGCTCAATACAGTGCAGTCTTTCGAACAAATGTATCAGCTTATTATCAATCTCATAGACCCGAATCATACCAGTAATGATATTTCAGGTGAAATATTTAACGAGGCGGACATTATCCCGGAATGGAGATCTTCTAAAAGCCTGACAATTCTCGGCCACTACACCGTATCAAAGATGATGTTGTGTAATTTTTACGGAGATTTCCGCAGCACGATACAATTTGCCGGCGATGGACACCAGTATCTGGACTCAATGATGGGCCTGTATTTCGTTCCTGAATACTGGTTTCACTATGCCATCGCCGCAGAATTATCTTCACAAAATGCAGGTCCCATGGAAAAATTTATTCTACAGCGCATTGCGGGAAAATCCGCAAAAAAAATTCTCAACTGGTCCCGGCATTCACCGGAAAACTACGAGCATAAATACTATATCATCCAGGCGGTACGGGAAGGGGTGCGGGGAAAGATTGCGAAGTCCCTGTTATTATTTGAAAAGGCAATAAAATCAGCACACATAAGCAGGTATACCCAGTATGAAGCGCTTGCGAACGAACTTGCGTCATCCTTTTCCTATAACAACAAACTTTATTCAATCGCTGAAACATTTTCGCTGCGGGCCTGTGCAGCATACACGAGATGGGGCGCAAAAAGAAAAGTGGAACTTCTCAGGGAAAAGCACAAAGAGCTGTTTGGAAAATCCATACAATCCTCTTTCGGGTATAACAAAGCGTCCGGGCACACCGAAAGCATATCCGATTCAACCGGTATCTACAGCACCATCATAGACCTATCATCAGTTCTAAAATCCGCTCATTCAATTGCCAAAGAGATCCAGCTTGCCAAACTTGTTGAAAGCCTTATGCGGATTGCAGTTGAAAACGCCGGCGGACAAAAGGGTGTGCTGTTGTTGAAAAAAGGAACCAGCCTGTTTATTGAAGCGGAAATATTCGCCGACAACAGCAATGTGACCGTCCTTAATTCAATCCCGATAGGAAGCTACACTGACGGCAAGGGACTATGTCCCGGGCTCCCTGCATCAATCATCAATTATATTTCCAGAACGCAACAGGATATTATTATCGACAATGCGGTGGAAGATTTTCGTTTCAGCGGCGACCCCTATATTGAAATCAATACTATACGTTCGATACTGTGTACCCCCATTGTGTACCAGGGCAGCCTTACCGGGATTCTTTACATCGAGAATAACATTGTTTCCGGCGCCTTCGCTCCTGAACGCCTGACAGTAATGAAAATGCTCTCCTCTCAGGCGGCGATTTCAATTGAAATCGCATCGATATATGCAGGGCTCGAAGCATTGGTAAAAGAACGTACTGAAATTATTGAAGAGCAGAAACATGAACTGGAACACCAGATTGACCTTGCGGGAAAAATACAGACCGCGCTGCTGCCGAGACACATTCCCGAGATTGAGCAAATGACAATTGCTTTTCGTTACAAACCGATGATGGGTATAGGAGGGGACTTCCTTGATATTAAATATTCAGAACCGGATAACAGTATCGGATTTTTCATTTGCGATGTTTCCGGGCACGGTGTCGCAGCGGCGCTTGTGGCATCAATGGTAAAAATGTCATTAAGCACCTGGGAAATGACACTTGCGCAACCACGACAAACACTGTTCAG
>DAOSYC010000277.1:2280-3986 GCA_035380905.1 Spirochaetota bacterium
ATTTTCGGTGAGGAATCGTTCCTTGAACTGATTCACGCCCACAAGGCCATCCCCCCCGAAAAACTCTGCGACAGTATCCTGGAAGCTGTTTCCAAATTCACCGGCACTACCGCATCCAGTGACGACGATATAACTATTCTCGCAATAGAATATCGGGGATAAATATTTTTAAATTCATTCCGGGGAACATCTATGAAGATTCTTCTTATATCACCATGCATTGATCCTGACTACAAAACACCCAAAAGCGTCATGATGCCCCAGTTATCACTTCATATTCTTTCATCAATGACTCCGCCGCCACACCACGTCACCATTCTTGAGGAGGAATACCGCGACATTGACTTCAGCGGAGGATACGACCTGGTGGGAATCAGCTGTTTCACCTCTAACTCACGGCGTGCGTATGCCATTGCCGACAGGTTCAGGGAAACGGGGGTCCCTGTTGTCCTCGGGGGCATTCATCCCACTCTGCTGCCTGAGGAAGCAGCCCGGCATGCCGACGCCGTAGTGACGGGTGAGGCCGAAGAGGTATGGGAGGACATTATCCATGACGCGGAATCAGGAAATCTTCAACCATTCTACTCCAGGAACAACATACCACTGGACCGCTACATTCCGGTAACATCTTTGCAGACAATAGAGAAAGGCCCCTTCTCCCTTCTTCCGGTCCAGACAACCAGGGGGTGCCCCTACGACTGCGAATTCTGCTCCGTGTCAAAAATTTACGGCCGTACCATACGGCATGCACCGGTAGAAAATGTTGTGCGGTACATTGAGGAATCAGGAGGTTCGTCATTTATTTTTCTGGACGATAATATCATCGGTGACAGAAGATACGCCCGTGAACTCTTCCAGGCGCTGCAGCCCCTGAAAATCAGATGGGTCGGTCAGGCCCCGGTATCTCTCGCCGACGATCCGGAGCTTATGAAGCTCGCGGTACAGAGCGGATGCGTATCGATTCTTTTCGGGCTGGAATCTGTATCGCCCCGAACGCTGAAACGGTTTAGAAAATCATACACGGACCTGGGGAAAATCAGCGAGGCCATAAAAAAAATTCATGGTTCAGGAATACACTTTCACGCGTCAATGGTGTTCGGATTTGACGAAGATGACCGCGCCATCTTCCCGGAGACCCTTGAATTCCTCATAAGGAACAGAGTCGCCTGCGCATCGTTCAACATCCTTACGCCATATCCCGGAACCAGGCTATTCAAAGAACTCAAGGCTCAGGACCGGCTCCTGACATATGACTGGAAATACTATGACACTGAAACCGTTGTGTTCAAGCCGAAGCTCATGACTCCCGGGGAACTTCACGAGGGGAAGTTATGGATAAAGAAGGAATTTTTCTCTCTTCCTTCAATTATACAGCGGCTGCCGGGGGCGATGCCCCATCCAATCGTATGCACCATCGTAAATCTCGGCCTCCGTACTTCCGCACGCCATGAAATACAGCGATTCGGGGCAAAGCAGCGGGAATTATACACAGACGAAGATCAGCGCGATCTAAAAAATGGATTCAGGGAACTTGGCAGGATGCGGCGCCTCTTCAGGCCCGGCACATTCCATACCCGTGAAGATATTGACTACAGCGGCCTTGACAACTGAACCCCCTGCTGTGTAAGCCATTCACTGAGAAATCGGTAAAAATCCCCCGGGTTGTCATTCATGGGGAAATGCCCGCTTCCCGGAACAGCGTAGGA
>DAOSYC010000278.1:0-3966 GCA_035380905.1 Spirochaetota bacterium
GGGTGATACTTCATTGCCATAGCCTTATACGCTTTGGCGATTTCTTCACCAGTTGCTGTTTCCGGTATTCCGAGAATTGTATAACATTCCTGAAGGTTCATAGTGTAACAGTACGGTATGGAGGTAATTTACAGCAATACAATTTTCTGAAAGCCTGGCCGGATTCGAAAAGATGCGCTGCTGTCCGGGCACCATATCCCGTTATAAGTCTTTTTGTAAACTATATTTCCCGTAAAATGTCTCCCCGAACGGTATAGGCAGTGTTTAAATGAGAATTTTGCTGGAAAAAATTCCCCCCATGCTGTGATATGGATGTACTGCGCTGTTCCCTCCCTGCCGGGAGGGAATGCTGATTAATATTCTGTGATAAAAAAGGTACAATTATGGAGCTTCCTTCCTCGTATGATCCGAAATTAGTTGAAGACAAATGGTATAAAGAATGGGAACAGCAGGGTTTTTTCCATGCTCAGGATGATGACGGCAGAAAACCCTATTCAATAGTAATACCTCCCCCCAATGTGACAGGGAACCTTCACATGGGCCATGCCCTTAATAACACCCTCCAGGATGTCCTGACCCGCTGGAAGCGCATGCAGGGATATTCCGCTCTGTGGATGCCGGGAATGGACCACGCGGGAATTGCGACCCAGAATGTCGTTGAGCGGCTTCTCCGTGAGGAGGGGAAAACAAAGAATGACCTTGGGCGTGAGGAATTTGTCAGCAAAGTGTGGGAGTGGAAGGAGCACTCCGGCGGGCAGATTCAGAACCAGCTGCGGCGCCTCGGGTGTTCCCTCGACTGGAAGCGCGAGCGGTTTACCCTCGATGAGGGCCTTTCAAAGGCGGTGCGGAAGGTTTTTGTGACCCTCTATGAAGAGGGGCTCATATATCAGGGGGACAGGATTATCAACTGGTGTCCCCGCTGTGAAACGGCGCTATCCGACATTGAGACTGAATACAAGGACCTCAAAGGGAAACTCTACTATATCAAGTACCCGATCAAAGACAGCAGTGAATATATCACCGTCGCCACGACGCGTCCGGAAACGATGCTGGGCGATACCGCTGTGGCCATGAACCCCGATGACGAACGGTATCAGCACCTTAAGGGAAAGACGCTCATTCTTCCACTCATGGAGCGGGAAATTCCCATGATAGAAGATAATTTTGTGGGCGTCGATTTCGGCACAGGCCTTGTGAAGGTGACCCCGGCCCATGATCCCAATGACTTCGACATGGGGCAGCGCCACAAACTGCCTGAAGTGAATATCCTCGATGAACAGGGTTTTATCAACGAAAACGGCGGCGTATACAAGGGGCTCTCGCGGTTTGATGCACGGAAGAAAGTTGTTGAGGACCTGGAAAAGGCGGGGCTCCTCGTGAAAATAGAAGACCATGACCACTCCGTGGGGCATTGCTACCGGTGCAGTACCATCGTTGAGCCGTATCTTTCGAAGCAGTGGTTTGTGAAAATTCAGCCTCTCGCGGACGAGGCGATTAAAGCGGTGAAGGATGAACGCATCCGCTTTGTGCCGAAAAACTGGGAGAAGACCTATTACGAGTGGATGTACAATATTCGTGACTGGTGCATCTCGCGCCAGCTCTGGTGGGGGCACCGTATCCCCGCGTTTTACTGCGGCGGCTGCGGGCATATCAATGTTTCCATGGAAGATCCCGCGGCATGTGAAAAATGCGGTTCAACCGACATCCGCCAGGATGAGGATGTCCTGGACACATGGTTCTCCTCGGCGCTCTGGCCCTTCTCCACAATGGGATGGCCCGATGAGACCCCCACACTTGAGAAATATTATCCCACGAGCGTCCTTGTGACGGGGTTCGATATTATATTTTTCTGGGTGGCAAGGATGATCATGATGGGGATGAAGTTTATGAAGGAGATCCCCTTCCGCGATGTATACATCCATGCCCTGGTGCGCGATGAACAGGGGCAGAAGATGAGCAAGTCCCGGGGGAACGTCATTGATCCCCTCGTCATCATGGACCAGTACGGGACCGATGCCTTCAGGTTTACCCTCTCCATCTTTGCCGCGCAGGGGAGGGACATTATTATGTCCGAGAAAAGAATTGAAGGGTACCGGGCCTTCTGCAATAAAATATGGAACGCCACGCGCTTTATCCTTATGAATCTGGGAGATGATTTCACGCCGCGGGCCTTCGCCGCCGATGAACTTGAGCACTTTGACCGGTGGATGCTGCACCGCCTCAATGCCGCTGTCACTGATGTGACCACGGCCCTTGAGGAGTACAAGTTCAATGATGCCGCCCACCGCCTCTATGATTTCTGGTGGCATGAGTTCTGCGACTGGTACCTGGAGCTTACCAAAACGAGAATTTACGCGAAGGACGCCGAGACACAGCATTCTTCTGATATCGCGAAGCAGGTGCTCTATCATGTGCTCCGTAACGGCCTGAAACTGCTGCATCCATTTATGCCGTTTATCACTGAGGAGATATGGGAGCACATCAGCCAGGAGGGGGACGGGCACATCATTAATGCGTCGTGGCCTGAAGCTGATCCCGCATGGAATTTTGTGAAGGAGTCGGAGGAGACCGCGCTGTTTCAGGAGATCGTGTACAAGATCCGCAATGTCCGCGGAGAGATGAATATTACCCCCGACAAAAAGGCCGATGTAGTATTCAAGACATCCCATGAAGGGATTATATCTGTTATTGAACGGGAGCGCCCCCACATACAGGCCCTGGCGAAGGTCAATGACATCACCGTTGACAGCGGCTATACGCCGGAGAAGACCGATGCCTCGGCGATTCTGCCGGATGTAGAGATATATCTGCCGCTGAAAGGGCTTATCGATTTTGACAAGGAACGTGCCCGGATACAGAAGGAAATTGACCGGACTGCCGCGGACCTGGAGAAGGTCGAGAAAAAACTGGGGAACGCGAGCTTTGTCGAAAAGGCACCGGCGGACATTATCGAAAAGGAACAGCAGAAGCGTGACGGATTCAGGGAAATTCTCGGGAAGCTGCAGGAGAGTCTGGAAAACCTGGGATAGCGTAACGGGAGTGTGCAGCGTCCCGCACCCTTCATTCTGAATCAGTTTATCTTATGCGGGGAATGGTACGTGTTGCGTACCTTTCCCCCCGGCCCCATGATGGGGGACTTCAATGAACACTGTTTCTGATAAAAGGCCGTGACAGCGCGTGACGCAGGTTATACTTTTTATCAAATCGTTTGTATTCATGGTTCCGCAGCATTATAAGGCAGTCCCGGGAGTTCTCCCGGAACACGAGGAATGCCGATTCAACCCCGCTGGGGAGTTCCTTCGTTATTGAAGCTGCGTTGATGAACAGGGTCCCTCCGAGTTCCTCCTGCTCTTTCATCTTTCCGTTAAAGAAATTGGGTATGTGCGTGCCGCCGCTGATCCAGATGTCGACGCGGTGCTTTTTCAGCACCTCCGCGAAGCGCCGGGAGTTCCGTATGGTGCTGTCGGGGCTGATGGCGCCGAAAAGACCGCTCTGCTCAAGGCAGCCGTGGGTTACGGTGACAATAATTTTATCTCCTCCCCCTTCAACATTTTTTTTCCACCATCGGAATGTGCTGTCGGAAATATACTGCGACGGCTCTGTGTCCTCGTCACCCATGAAAAGAAAAAGTATGTTCCCCGCTGACGCGGCGTAATGGGTATCACTTCGAACCAGCTTCCGGAAGTTCGCAATATCGTTCATGTCAGTGTTTCCCGGGATTTCGTACCACCGGGGAATACCGGACTTCTTTTTCTGATCAAGATACCATCTGTACACACTCCCCGAGTTTTTATGGAAGATAATATTACCTGCCATCAGGGCAATGTCCGTTTTTTTGAAGGTCTGTTTTGTGTCCGCGATCGCGCTTTCGTAATATGAACGCTGGGAAATCCGCTTCGGCTGTATGTCCGAATGTGCCCACACCACAAGGGTGTCCCCGGAACTTGCGGCCGGATTGAAGGTGAA
>DAOSYC010000279.1:0-3962 GCA_035380905.1 Spirochaetota bacterium
CTGTAGTAACCCATACAGTACCGCCTCACGTCATTCCGGCGATATACGGTCCCGGAACCAATAAAAAGAAAATAACGCGGACAGCACACATACATGGAATTTACCAGCAACCTCTTTGTCATCTTTGTGGTGTTCTTCTTCTGCCTGTATTTCCTCATTGACAGGTACACGGAGGACATGGGCATACGGAACGGGTACATCGCGTGGATGTCCCTGTTTTTTTACGCGGTATGGTATCCCCCGGCGCTCATCCTTGTGCTCCTGCATTCGGTTATGGCTCGGTACGGGGGATTGTGGATAGAGCGGCGCGAACACAAAAAGCTTCCCCTGGCGGTTGTGGTAAGCATAAGCATCGGGATACTGGCTTTTTTCAAGTACTGCAACTTCTTCCTGGAGGCGGCGTCCCTGACGCAGTACCGTCTGGATATCATACTCCCCCTGGGAATATCGTTTTACACCTTCACCGTAATAGGCTACTATGTTGACCTGTACCGCAAAGAGGTGCCGGCGGTGGATTCCGTGACCGACGCGGCGCTCTTCATCACATTCTGGCCGCACCTTGCTTCAGGCCCCATACTCCGGGCAGACAATATATTCCATAACATGCAACAGCGGGAGCCCCTGACGCTCCGGAACGTGACCCTCGCCCTGGTGCTCGTGGGGACCGGCGTGGTGAAAAAGATACTCATCGCCGACAACATCGGGGCCTACGTCAACTGGAACCTCTCCTTCGGCGTGAAGAACATGAACATCCTTGAATGCTGGAGCGTGGTGACGGGGTTCGCCGCGCAGATATACGCGGACTTCAGCGGGTACAGCGACATGGCAATCGGCTTCGCGCTCCTTATGGGGTTCCGGCTCCCGGCAAACTTCAACTACCCGTACCGGTCAACATCCCTCACGGAGTTCTGGCGGCGATGGCACATGAGCCTTTCTTTCTGGTTCCGCGACTACCTGTATTTCCCCCTCGGGGGCAACAGGAAAGGGAAGTTCCGCATGCACCTGAATATCCTCATCGTCTTCGTCCTTTCGGGCCTCTGGCACGGGGCGGCGTACAACTTCATCATCTGGGGGGCGCTCCACGGCGCGGTGCTGGTAATCGAGAAAGTCTTCGAGCGGGTGTACTTCCGCATACACGGCAGCATCCGGTGGGTCATTACCTTTATCATCGTCATGGTAGCCTGGGCCTTTTTCCGCCTCGACCACACCACGGCCTTCACCCTTGTGCCGAAACTCTTCGGCCTGAACGGGAGCCTTTCGTTCGGCTTCGGGCCGCCGTACAATATAATACCGGTGTTCCTGCTGCTGCTCCTTCCCGCGGCGGACCACCTCCTGCGGTTTTACCGTGTAAGCGACGAGGGCTTTCCCGAGCCGAACAATTCATTCGTGACAATAGCGGCACTGGCGGTGCTCATTCCCGCGGCGGTATTTTTCTGGGGAAAACCCCTGCCATTTATATACTTTAAATTTTAACGGGTCGATATCAGGACACGCAAAGAAATAATGAACACCAACACCATACATGAACGCCGGACCCACAGAAGGAACCTCCTTCTCCTCGCACTGGGGGCCCTCACCGCCATGGCAATCCTCCTCTACGGGAGGATATATAACGGCGAGGCAGGGGCGGTGCCGCAGGGGCCGCCGTCCGATGAAATACGGAATGCCTGCCTCGAAAACCCTATCTATCCCGCGATGAAGCGTGTCGCGGCGCCGTATGGTCTTGACGTGTCGTATATGAAGAACATACGGGAGGTGCATTTCCTCGGGGAAATGGTGTCTCTGCCCTCGGCGCTCTTCTGCCATAAAAAGAATTCCCTTGACGTGATCTTCTTCGGCGACAGTTCAATCCGATGGTCACTCATCCCCCAGGTAGTGGAACAGATGACGGGGCTGAAAGTGGGGGTCTTTGCTCTCAGGGGGATGTACCTCAACGCGAAGACCCTGAAGACCCTTGCGCGCCTGCGGAATTTCTATCTGAAAAAAAACGGACTCTCCGTATTCTCATTTCATCTCTGGACACAGGAAAAGGACCCCGGCATCTTCCGCTGGGAGGACGACCTGAGCCTTGTGGCGAACATGTCCGACAGCTCATTCCGCAATTTCGCGCTGAAACGGTTCGCGCAGTGCAACAGCTGCAGCGAGAAACAGGCCGCGTACCGTGCCGGATTCGAGAACGGAGGGAAGTACCTCTTTACAGAGGAGGCGTACCGGGAGTACGAACAGCACATCCGCGGCATTGAGGCGTTCCTGAAAGAGCAGGGGGGAATGGGCCTTCCGCCGAGAAATTCCCTTCATGTACAGGTGAGCAATTTCTTTAACCCGGACTGGTACATCACCAAACGCCCGAAAAAAGACACTACGGATACCGCACACCAGGACAACGCCTACAGGCTGAAACTGCCCGGAGGAGGGCGCCCCATTGCGGGAAGCACCTCATGGATCCGCTGGGACGCGCGGAGCATCATAAAATATCAGGGTACACCGCAGAGCCGATCTATGTACAGCAATGAACCATTCGATCCAGCGGCGGTGATTCCCGGAGAAGCCGTCACAAACGCAAAGGCGCTGCTCTCATTTCCCGGCAGAAAAGCATACGTAATCTGCCTGTACAGCGAACAGGGACAATACCGGAAAGCACGGACATATTATGAACGCCTGTACCGGGGGCATCTCGAATGCATTGACCTCGGGAAACATCATCCCCGCAGCGAATCGTTTCCTATGGACAACCTTCACCATCTTGTAAACGAAGGGACTTTACAGGGTACCATTCTTTTGGGTACATGGCTGAAGGCGCATTATTAACAGGAAATTGTACTTGATTTCCTGAAAGTAATTATACATTTCATTATGAACCGGTTCATACATGAACTTCGCCCCCCAACCCCCCCGGAGTGGGGCTTTAAAGCCGTAGTCCCCCTCCGGGGGGGTTGGGGGGCCGGGTTTTATCTACACCGGGCATTACATCATTATATTCAGGGAAATTCCATGTCACAAAGAAATAGTATCTGCATACATACAATTCTGCTTCCGATATTAATACTTATAACAGCAGCGCTATCGTTTTCCACACTCTCATGCAGCATCTTCAAAGGGCCCGAAGGCCCGTTTATGGAACTCATTGTTTCCAGATATCACCGTGAGCATCTTGCACAGCTTAATAAGGCCCGATACACTGAACAGGAAATTGCGCCGCTGTATGCCGGCATGACAGGCCCCGGGGACAGCTACTGCTCGTATCTCTGGAAACAGTGCAGGTTTGACAGGCCTGAGGCAGAGAAATATTTCCGGAAGGACAAGGTTTCCTACTATAAAAACCTCAACTGCGTGGAATGCGTATCGAGCCTCATTGCGGGATGTTTCAACTTCTTCGCCATGAACGACCGAACACCGGACCTTGACTTTCTCCTGCTGAAGAAACTGCTCCCCGCTGAAAGCTATCAGTGCTACAGTGTCGGGTTCATGCAGCCGTACCTGATCCACAACATTATGAAATGCAGCGAGCTTCATTTTGTCGACTTCAACTGGCGCATTCAGGAGGCGCACTTCCAGCTTCTGAACATGTACCGGAAACACAAATTCACGTCTGATGATGCCATGAAAGCAACCCTGAAAGATCTGAACATCGGGTGGGTGGCGCATCACGGCGTAATGAAAAGCAGAATCAAATCCGGAATCGAGCTGTTCTGCGGCAACCAGAGAATCGGTACAAACCTCAATACACGGCCCCAATACGAACTGTGCAGCAGGACATTCATGGACTTCCAGAAGAACATCACCCTTCTGAAAAAAGTCCGCTTTCACCTTGCGGCGCTCCATGACGTGGAGTATCCGAAATCTGAAGATGGCGCCATGAAAATAATTTTCGTGAGCAACGCCCTGGAGGACATCTACACCTCAAAGGAGCAGTTCGACACGTTCCTGAAACAGATTGAAACATCCATGTCACCCGGTGAAAA
>DAOSYC010000280.1:0-3942 GCA_035380905.1 Spirochaetota bacterium
GTCCTCGATATGATCGCTGCCCGGAAGCGGCCCTCCATCGCGGCGATTATTGCAGGCCTTGAAGCGGGAACCACTGCAGCAGTAAAAAAACCCGTGACTAAAGAACCGCTGCCCCGGCAGGAGCGGAAAGAACCGGACGCGGTAAAAAAAAATGATCCCCCTCCCGTAGCTCCCGCACCCCCGAAGCCCCGTGTGCCGGAACCGGAGAAAAAAAAAATTCCCGACCCTGAACCGGCTTCAAAAGACCCCGTAAAACAATGGGGCGATATTCTTTCCTCACTGAAAACCGCCAGGCCCCTGCTCTTTGTCAAACTCGAAAACACGGTTATTCTGCACCAGGATGACGGATACCATCTATCGTTCCCGAAAATCCCCGGAGAGACCTCAGGGGAAAGAATGCTTGACCGTAATGACCTCTCTTATATTAAAGTTGAATTTAAACGGGCCACAGGCAAAGAACTGCTGCTGGACATATCCGGCACATCCCCCGGAAATAATCCCCCGGGCCCTATGCGTGCCGTGGAAACACCTCCCTCAGACGCAGAAATGGTGTCAGACACAGTTGAGGAGGATATAATATCGAATGACCCCCTTGTAGAAACAATTGTGGAACTTTTTCATGGAAAAATAATTAACGATAAAGGAGAAAAATAATGCTGAAAGGATTAGGCGATCTGGGCAATGTAATGAAGCTTCAAAAGGAATTTAAAAACATTCAGAAGCGGCTGAAAAAAACTGTGACCGAAGGGGAAAATGCTGACGGCACCGTAAAGGTGAGAATGAACGGCGAGTATAAACTTATCGGCATCGATATTGACCAGGGGCTCATTGACTCCGGCGACAAAAAGAAAATCGAGAAGTCAATCATAACTGCCGCTGAAATTGCGGGGGAAAAAATCAAGGAAGAGGCCGCACAGGAAATGAAAAAACTCACCGGCGGCATGAATATTCCCGGCCTCGGCGACATGTTCAGTTAGGACAGCTATCCGTGACCAGCCCGTCAAAATATCTGGACGCCCTCATCAGGGAATTCTCCAAACTTCCGGGAATTGGTCCCAAAAGCGCCTCCCGTCTCGCGTTTCATATCCTGAAACTCCGGGAGGAGGAGACCGAAAAGCTTGCATCCTCTATTATTGAACTGAGGAAAAATATCCGCTCCTGCGGCATATGCGGCGGCATTTCCGACAGTGACACCTGCGCTGTATGCAGGAGTGACACACGGGACAGGAGCCTTCTCTGCGTAGTGCAGGAACAGAAGGACGCAATAATAATAGAAAACACCGGCGGATACAACGGCCTGTACCACATACTTCACGGCGTCCTCTCTCCCCTTGATGGAATCGGCCCGGAGGACCTTACCATTGCGCCGCTCATTGACCGCTGCAGGGACGAAGTGGTTCGGGAAGTCATCATTGCCACGAACCCTACCGTGGAAGGCGACGCCACAGCGCTGTATATTTCGCGTGCACTGGGAGAGATAAACCCCGCCCCTGAGGTCATGCGTATCGCCCACGGGCTGCCCCTTGGCTCCGACCTGGAATTCGCGGACAGCGCCACGCTCCTTCGCTCAATTCAGGCGCGCACAAAAGTCAGGTAGAGAATACAATTGATTAATAAATAAAAAAGGGACGCTTCAACGCGCCCCTTTTTTTATGCTGTAATATACTGTAGTCCAGTTATTGCCCCTGCTGCTCTCCCGGGGCATCTGTCTGCGCAGGAGCCTGTTCCCCCTGTGTGCTTTCGGCAGGCGCCTCCTTCTGCTCAGCGGCATTATTCAGTTCTTCAAGTTTTTTCCTGGCTATTTCCGCAATCACGGAACTACCCTGTGATAGTTCTGTAAGTTTCTCCTTCCCGGCTTTTCTTTTTGCCTCATTCCCTGATACCGAGAGTTCCAGGGCAGTTTCATAACCGCGCGCGTCAAGGAGGGCCTGGGGATCAGACACATATCCTTCATTGACCCATTGCGTGGTAATCCATATTCCATTCACTTTCCCGATGTATACCTGCACCCAGTTGGCTTTTTCTCCAACCACAAATCCGATTGTTCCCGCCGGGATTACCCCCCGGACCCTTGTCCCCAGCGTGGGCCTGATAAATGCCTTGGATTCCTTTGTGAATATTATCACCTTGTCAGCGAGATGCCGTGTCGGGACAAACCCTATATTGTCATCAGCAAGGCGAACCCTGGATACATCAAGTTCCTTCCCCTGCACAATCACTTTCTCTTCACCGAGAAGATCGACCCCTTCCCCTTTTTCCAGTGTGGCAAGCCATGTTTTCAGTTCCTTTTCCTTACGCACTGCGACGCGGTATTTCGCGTATTTTTTCGCAATCGCCTCATCCGGATTCTGCTGCGCACCCTCCCTTTTACACCCTGCCGGGAGTATCAAACTGCATGCAATAGCAGCAAGAAGTATCTTTTTCATGTTCCCTCCAAACCGTTACATAATATCAATACGCCGCATCATCCCCGAAGGACACAATGCATCCCGGTTATGCGGCGCCAGCAATTTAAAACTGCATATACTTCACGCGAGAATTAGTATTCAATACTTCATGAACGAATGTCAAGAAGAATACCTTTTATTTGCGGAGAAGAAGCACTCCATCTGACATCCGCAGAAGCACGTTGTCCTTCAGGAGCGCGGAAATCTCACCTGCTATATCTGCATCGCGAATCCGGCTTTCCGCGCTCTGAAGGTTTATGAGATATATCATTTTCCCCTGAATCCGCATTTCCAGAAGGCGGCTCCGGATTCCTTTCATTGTGCGGAGTTTCGTGAGGCGCTGCAGGGCGCTGTCAATAACTCCGATGGAGCCGTACCTGTCGCGGACAAGATCCACCCTGTCAAGGCCAAGATTTTTCGATGTCAGTCCGGGTATCACCTTTATGGTATTAAAGGTGGAAAACCGGGCATTCATGTCAATCTGGTCCCGAAGCTGTTGGACCTCCGACTGCAGTATCTCCCTGTCATCGGTGTTGAGAATACCTCCGGCCGCACGGACCCCGAGGACACGCATGCGCTGCAGTATATCAATATTTCCCGCCACTGCGCTTTCCGCGAAATTGAGATAATTTCTCAGGTCAGCTTCGTTTACTGCCCGCTGACGTATATCATTAATAACTGAAGTCATTGCTTCCGCGGCGGCAAATCCCGCGGGGTCATCGGCGGCGGAAACAATTCTTTTCCCGGAGGCAATCCGCTGAATGCGGGTCCTTATATCAGCCCCGAGAAACTTTCTCTGATGCAGTATCCGGTACTGCGCCGCGTTTCTAAAAACAATAAAATTTCCCCCCTCCGGGATAAACAGCGCTCCCCTGCTCTGTGTAAACCCTGCAGACGATATCACCAGTACTGCACACACAGATGCCAGCACCCTCCGGATCCTGCAGATGCCGGATCTTTTCCCGGTAATACCTGAACGCATAGCCTCCTCCAGTACTCCGCATAGTCAGCGCACACACTACGTAATATACAGAGAAAACCACAGGGTGAAAATAAAAATATTCTTGCGCTTTATTATATGGCACCATGTAATAAAAAAAATATTTCCGGATGAGACACCATGATACAGGGAACCGGCATTGACATCGTAAGCATTGAACGTATACGGACCATTGCGGGTTCACACGGCTCCCGTTTCGCTGAAAAAATCCTTTCTCCGGCGGAACAGGGCCTTGTGCCGAAAAAGAACCCCTTTGAATTTATCGCGGGAAGGTTTGCCGCGAAGGAGGCTCTCATGAAAGCAATGGGGGACATCCTTCTCGGATTCACAGACATAGAGATACTGAACGATCCCAGCGGCAGACCGTATTACACCGTTACAGAAAAAGTCAGAAACGCCCTCAAGCTGGAGGCTGATACCGGTCTGCGGCTGCACCTCAGCATCAGCCATGAACGGACCTATGCAGTGGCCTCGGCGATTATTGAAGTTATGTGA
>DAOSYC010000281.1:0-3927 GCA_035380905.1 Spirochaetota bacterium
AAAGAGCTCCAGCAGCGTGCATGCGGTATTATGCTGGTTTCCCCCTTCCCCGCCAAAGGTGACAAAGGCGGCCACCGGTGTACCGGAAATGTCAGGAATGGTTTCAAGCCACGATTTGAAGTTACCGGGAACATCGTAATAAAACACCGGGGTGCCCGCGGCAATGATGTCATATCCCGGAAGTGATTCCCTGGAGATTGTCCTGTAGTCTCCTTCAGTAACCTGCAGCCCCTGCTGCCGCCACCGCGCCGCAATGAGTTTTCCAACTCTTTCAGTATGTCCCGTCTGGCTGTACCATACAACCAGTGCTTTTTTGATGTCAGTCTTTTTCATAGTGGGATATCGTATCCTTCTGGTAAAATTGCATGCCCCGTAAAACAGAACACCCGCCGCTCCGATAAGGAGGGAGATAATAAAATTTTTTCTTGTTATCATATCATTCACCACGCCATGTCACAATATATTCAGTACCCGCAGGAACCGTAATATTCTCCGGAGGCGCAGTGCCCCATGTGCCCCGCAGCCCCTGCTCCCGGGCGGTCAATTCAAAATGACACATCCCTATGCCCATGTCAACCCGCTGGAGGTCCGCTGCACGTATGAGTTTCAGGCTTATTTTATAACTGGATGAACGCTCCAGAAAGAAATGATACCTATTACCTTCAGGCGCTTTAATAATCCGCCACGGCTGTTTATTTGACGCCGAGGGGGCACGGCGAAGCATTTCGAGGGGTTTCGCATAATCTCCTGCATCTGTTTCGGATAAAGGAACAGAAAAATTTTCATGAAAAAATAGTTCCTTCCATGGTTTCCTGTGGTTTGATCCTGCTGAAAACCGGACAACGGAATCCATTAATGAACGGTTCCTCATAGCATATCCCAGGGAAGCCACCGCAGGAACTGTTTCACCTGATACGGGTGATATCCTTTCGGCAAATCTGCTTTTAGTAAAACTTCCCCCGAGCCAGCATGAACCGATACCGAGGTCCGCCGCTTTTAGAATATTTTTCTCCATAACATATCCGTAATCCTCAAGACTTCCGGGAGCAGTGTGTACCGCACCCACGATAAAGGCCGCAGGATTTTTTATGAATCCGTACGTACCAAGACCTTTCAAGGCATCCCCGTCACCGGAAGCTGATGCGATAAGGACGAACCGCGGGGCGCCGCCGAACGGCCCCTGCTCTTCCATTCTCAGCATATCTTCCATCAATTTCCTGTGATGTTCTTCAAGAAATTCCTCCCGATAGCTTCTGCATGAAGATCGAAGGGATATTATTTCAGTTACCGGCCTGCTGCAGGTCATATCACCCACCCTGTTTTTTAATTAATATTATATCAATCATTACACACATTCACGCACCTTACGTTTCTACATTTTGACAAATATCGAAGTATTATGCAAAAGAATATTATTGCCCGGGCTTCGCCCCGAGGAACGCTGAAGCGACTTCCAGGGTCTCAGCATTTATCCTGGCCACAAGAAACTTACCGCGGCGTTCAGTAATAATAAGGCCTGCATTGGAAAGCTCTTTTAAGTGGTGCGACACCGTAGGGGCGCCGATATTCAGCGAATCAATAATATCCGTAATGAAACACTCACCGCATTCCGTTTCGAAACAGGTCTCATTTTTTTTCATTATTTCAAGAAACAGTTCGAGCCTGTTCTCGTTTGATAATGCTTTAAATATTTTCGCCAGTTTTAGAGTACTCAACGGTCCTGAATCGCTCACATAATAATATTATAATTCGACAATTGTCAAACTAACGAAATACCTGTAAAAAGTCAACTAATTACATTTCAAAACAGAATTTTTTTATCCTGAAAACAATTATCACGCCTCTCCATGGTGAATGTTGATTCCGTTGATAATAAAAATTATTGACTTTTTCAAAAAAATTATAATGAATAATAAAATGCTCAAATATCATTTCACATTTTGTCATACAATCCATTTGCATTATATAACGAGGGGAAGCCATGAAGGAAAGTACACAGAAAATCCGCGTGAGAGATCGCTTCAAATACAGGTTTGACAATTTTATAGCGTCCGGCCCAAAGTCAGTTTTTTTGATGCTCCTTGTGCTGTTTGTGCTGGCGTACCTGCTGACAGCCGCGTTACGAACCGGAGTGGAATACTTTATTCTGAACAGCGGGACATCGGAAAATTTACTCAAGGATATCTGGCTCAGCTTTCTGCAGATTACCGACGCGGGCGCTGTTGCCGAAGATACCGCCAACACAATACCGATGAAGATTGTCGGAGTACTGACGGTACTCCTTGGTTTGATTTTTTTCTCCGCTGTTGTTGCGTTTATTACCACAGAGCTTGATAATAAAATGTCCAGCCTTAAAAAGGGCCGAAGTGTGGTACTCGAAAAAGACCACATCATAATCCTCGGCTGGGGTGAAATGGTGTTTGAAATAATAAAGGAACTCATCATTGCCAACGAAAGCGCCAGCGGTTCAATCGTGGTGCTCTCGGAAATGGAAAAGGACGAAATGGATGATATTCTCCTTGAGCGGATCCCCCAAAGGAAAACAACAAAGATTATAACAAGAAACGGGATGATCAGCTCTCTCGAATCATTACGACGCGTATCGGTAAATGAAGCGAAGGCGGTGGTTATTCTTCCCATGTGCAGTGAATCCGCTACGGATGAAGAGAAAGTGGTATCAGATGCAAAAGTACTGAAGACAATACTTGCAGTTGTCGCAGCATCGAAGTTCGATCCCAATCCTCCGGAAATTATCGCTGAGGTTTTTGACACAACAAAAAGAGAAGTCATGGTGGGACTTGACCCCAAACACATTACCATGGTCGAAACAGAATCCATGATAGCAAAGATCATTGTTCAGTCTTCCAGGACTACGGGCCTCGGTGTGGTATATGACTCATTAATAGGCTTCGAAGGATCAGAGATATATTTCTACGGTTCAGACTGGAAGGATATGCCATTCGGGGAACTTCCCTTTTATCTGAAAGACGGAATTCCTCTCGGCGTACAATCCGCGGAGGGCCGTCTGCTCCTGAATCCCGGACCCGGCTACATCCTGTCAGCCGGCGATGAAATTGTTATAATCGCGGAAGATGATTCCACCATCAAGCTTGAAAAGAAAAAAGTATTCAATCCTGTTACACTTCCCCTCAGTTCAAAGAAGCTTGAAAAAAGAAAAGAGCGCGAACTCATTATCGGATGGAACGCCAAAGCGAAAATAATTGTAGAAGAATACACCGATTACATCCTTGAAGGTTCTGTCATTCATCTTGTCCTGAATAACGGGACAGAGGAGGAACTTGCTGAAATCAACGAACTGCGGGACCGGTATCCCCGGGTTGAACTTGAGCTTTTTAAATACGATCCCCTGAACATGGAGGACCTCGGAAGAGTAAAACCGGAAACATACGACAACGTGATTATTCTGAATAAAGCCGAAGACGATACTGAGAAACTTGATTCAACCACAATCACCACGCTTCTTCTCATCCGCCAGCTTTTCAGGGACTATGAAAAGAAAACCGGAAAACGTGTTGAAACCAAAATAATCACGGAGGTAATGAACTCATCAAACCTTGAGCTCATTGCACGCACCGGAGTCAATGATTCTATTATTTCCGGCCAGATGGTGTCCAAGATTCTCGCGCAGGTTTCAGAAAACCCGCCGGTAATTGAAGTATATGAAGATCTGTTTAAAGAGGAAGGTTCTGAAATATACCTTAAACCGATTAGCCTGTATCTTGACACACTCCCTGAAAAGGCAACAGTTGCCGATTTTATACTGCTCGCCCAGAAGAGAGGGGAGATCCTCATTGGATACAGATATGGCAGCTTCGCTGATGATGTGGACAGAAATTTCGGTGTCGCAATCAACATACCAAAGGACAAAATAATCAATCCCTCTCCGGATGATTATTTTGTTGTACT
>DAOSYC010000282.1:0-3890 GCA_035380905.1 Spirochaetota bacterium
AGGTCATCCTGACAGTACAGAAGCAGGCACCGCGAGTCCTTTCCGTCCCGCCCGGCCCTGCCGATTTCCTGGTAATAGGACTCGACGGAATCAGGAATTTCAGCATGGATAATAAGGCGTATGTCCGCCTTGTCCACTCCCATCCCGAAGGCATTTGTGGCAAGCATGAGCATGTCGTCCGACCGGAGAAATTTCTGCTGAATATAGCGCCGTTTATCCGGAGCAAGCTTCCCATGATAGATCATGTGCCGACGGCGCTTCATGTCCAGAAAATTGCTGAACCGTTCAATTCCGGAGATCAGGCTGAAGTATACAATTTTCGGCCCCGGTGTTTTCTCTATTTCTTCATATAGTATTTCATACTTCTCCGCCTCGTCAATTACCTCTTCCACGTCAAGGTGAAGATTAGGCCTGCAGATGCCCTCGTTGAAGACCTTCAGCTCATCCGGAGGTATCGCCATGGTCGCCACGATATCGTCCTGCACACGCTTTGTGGCCGTTGCGGTGAGGGCCACCGTCACAGGGAACCCCAGCAGCTCACGGTACTCGGCAATCCGTGAATAATCGGGCCGGAAGTCCTGCCCCCACTGGCTCACGCAATGGGCTTCATCCACAGCAAGGAGGGACACGGCGCGCGTACGGATTATTTTTCTGAATGTGTCCTTCCTGAAACGCTCAGGGGAGACATAGAGAATTTTATAACGCCCCTCTTCAATTGCCCGGTACCGGGCCTCCCGCTCATGTTTTGAAAGTGATGAATTCACGAACGCGGCGTCTATGCCGAGTTCCAGAAGCCTGTCAACCTGGTCTTTCATAAGGGATATCAGTGGAGAGATCACCACAGTGAGCCCTTCCATCATAAGCGCGGGAAGCTGATAGCAGAGGGACTTCCCCATCCCCGTAGGCATAATAACAAGGCAATGCCCTCCCCCGAGGATCCGCGCAATTATTTCACGCTGGGAGGACCTGAATTCTGTACCGCCGAAAGTCTCCCGCAGCCTTTCGGACAGCAGGTCTTCAATGTTATTCATGGAAAACACCCTGTGGTTAGTATTCATTTTTATCCGGGTCGATACTATTTCGCGAGGGAAATCAGCCGCCGCATACAACCGGATCTGCCGCATCCCGTGCATTACACCTTTCCTGCGGGGAAACGCATACACCCGAGTAAAGCACACCGGCCGGTGATTTCGAGAAATTGGCTGCGGTAAAGCCGTAAAGAAACGTCACTGCGGGTTGATATATTCTTCGAGGATGTCCCTGTCGATATACCCCAGCTCAACCGCGATGTCGCCGAATTTCATACCGGGATTTTCCTGCTGTATCCGCAATACCTCTTCCGCCTGTTCAAAGGAGAGATAATCAAGGCGCACAAGATACTGGCCTATTTTTTCCCGCCGTCCATTGCCGCTGTTCATAGAGGAACCTCATCGCAGTTTTTTTCAATAATGGATATGGCTTATGCCGTTGTCAAACAGAAAGCTTTTTCAGAAATCCGCCGGCTGACAATGAAAAGGGCCCGTTCGGAAAAAAATCATGTTGATGTTTCAAAACGGTCCCCGCACCGGGAGCAGGTAACACGGAGCGTTCCTTTTCCGGACGGGAGCCGGAGTTTTGCCCGGCATTTCGGGCACGCAACAACCCTGTCGAAGAGAAGCGATGAAAGCCGGTTTTTATCAAACCCTATAATGAGTTCATCACCCACCAGGAAGGTCGGCACCCCCTGTGCCCCGAGACGCGCCATTTCACTCCGGGCCGATGGATCATTGGCAATATCCCGTTCTATGTATTCAATTTTTCTTTTCGAAAGAAACTCTTTCGCTGTCCTGCAGTGAGGTCAGGTGGGGCTGGTAAACACAACAACCTTTTTCATACCCATATTCCTCCAATCAACACTATTCACCCCGCGAACACGTTCCTCTATATGTACAAAATTATCGGCATGCCGTCAAGGTTTAATCCGACACAACACGCCGTTCCATAGCATGACACCGGGGTATCATTTTATTACAATGGATCTTGACAATCCCCGGAAACTGTTATACCCTTTCCAGGGTACATCCGGCAGGTTCGCGGAACCGTATTATATACAACCATTTTCTGCCCGATGAAATCAGGAGCAGCATTATTACTCAACGAACCGATCAGGAGGATCAGGAATGAAAAAAACAGCAGCGTGGTGTGCGGCATTAATAGTCGCAATGACTATTATCTCTGTTCCCGGGATACAGGCAGAAGGAAGGGCCATAGGACTCAGCGCCGGTCTCGATTATTTCAGCAATTATTTCTGGCGCGGAGTGGATTATTATGGTGAGAACCGGGGAGTTATTTTTCCATTTGTCAACCTTGAGCTCGGGCAGACAGGATTGTCCCTTGGATATCTCGGCGAATACAGCTCCGAAGTTGCCGGGGACGGCGCAACAGATTCCGATAAACTATGGTATGGAGCCGATTTCGGCATAGGTTTCAGCTACACAATCGCGGAGGCGGTAACAATCGGCGCGAAAGTGTGGTATTACTGGTACTACAACTCGGTTGACCAGAATAAAAAAATCAACGCCAACGACCATGATGAAAGTTTTGCAACTGGGACGGTATCCCTTGCGGTTGACGCCCTGCCCCTGACCCCCACAATTATTTACAATCATGACTATTACATCGATGATTACGAAGGCACCCGTGAAACGGACGAGGATTTCTATGTCCAGTTCCAGTTGAGCCATGCATTCCAGCTGACAGCGGAAGCGGCCCTCAAACTCACCGCAGGTATCGCATACTACAACCAGGCGACTGCCGAATTGGAAAATGATCCCTCAAGCAAAAAGAAGAAGGGAATCAGCGACGTGACTGCGGCAGCCGATATTTCCGTCACGGTTGGCGGCGCCGTAATTCACGGCTCCCTGAATTACGCCTATGTTCCCGATGAAGACTGGTATCGTGACGCAACAACAGGAATCGCGAACAAACATCACTGGTGGTCCGGTTTCGGCGCGTCATACGCGTTGTAATTATAGTTGTTCGCACCTGCAGGCAGAAGGAGAGCGGGCGGAAAAATAATCAAATAGTCCACCTTGTCAGAAAGTTGCCTTCCGCCGGTGCAATACGTCAGCTTCCACACGTTTTGAAGTCAGAAACGACAACACCCGTAGCATATCACGAAGAGGGAAAAACAGTATCTTTTCACCCTCTTCGTGAATTCCACCTCCTGTTGACACAGAAACATACAACATTTACACCATATTGACATCTATATAGTAACTTATTTTTTTCTTGCATTATCCTCTATTTTGTGATCATCTGAGACCTGTCATGCTGCACTAAACACTGTGCATGCCCCGGAGACCTTTTCTTCGGATTTTCAGAAACAGGGAGGATATTATGAAAGTGTTCATATGTAAAATATGCGGCCACCTTGAATTCAATTCGCTGCAGGAAAAATGTCCTGTGTGCGGCGCGGGGAAAGAAGATTTTGTACAAAATGACAACATCTTTACCGAATCACGGGAAAAGAGCCCGGAAGCGGAAATAAAACATATTCCCGATGTTACAGTAAACAAATCCTGCGGGCTGATTCCGGAGGAAGGATGTACGGATATAATAGTCCGCATCGGCAGGACCCTGCACCCCATGGAAGAAAAGCACTTCATACAGTTTGTCGACTGCTACCTTGATGACGTGTATGTGGGACGGGCGGAATTTGCCCCGAAAGGGACATACCCCGCTGCATGTTTTCACCTGAAACATAATTCCGGGAAAGTAACAGTAACTGAAAACTGCAACATCCACGGGTACTGGAAAACAGATGTCACACTCTAAGACATTGTCACGCGGAATACATCGCTATCTGCATCATTATCTGATGATGCAGATAGCATAATGTAAAAAATGAA
>DAOSYC010000283.1:0-1433 GCA_035380905.1 Spirochaetota bacterium
CATAGAACTGTAATAGGAACAGGGGCGGTATTTCGCAACAAATAAAAAATATTCCTTCTTCAGGGAGGCTTCTAAAAATGAAAAAATCAAAACTGATACTGTGTATACTGTCCGGTGCCGCCGCACTGCTGTTCATGCATACCAATGCCTTTTGCGGATTAAGTTCCAACGTATATC
Source organism: Spirochaetota bacterium (assembly GCA_035380905.1). Lineage (GTDB taxonomy): Bacteria > Spirochaetota > UBA4802 > UBA4802 > JAGODF01 > JAKQCH01. The sequence goes on from DAOSYC010000283.1 coordinate 178, forward strand.
ATGACCAGCGGGAATACAGCCGGGCAAAAATTACGAAAATTGAAAAACACACCTTCGAAAACACTCCCGGCACAAATCTCATTGAAACCAGGGTACACCTCCATGTCCTTGACGGTGAACTGGCAGGCCAGCATAAAACCGCGGTATTCAAGGGTGAAGACGATATGCCCAAAGAAATGTTCTATCAGGAGGGAGACACGGTTTTCATAGGCATATCCCAGGACGCGAACAGGGAAATCCAGGAATATATTTCCCTCTACGACATCGACAATACCCCGGGGATTATTGTGATGGGACTGCTCCTTGTCCTGGTGGTGGTCGCCATCGGAAGGGTCCGGGGATTTTTTGCCCTTGTGTCCCTTGTGGTAACCATTCTGCTGCTTTTCTTCATTCTTATTCCCTTCACCCTGAAGGGGTACCCGCCGCTTCCCATTGCGGTGCTTATTTCCATAATTTCCGTCATTATCACCCTCCCCATAATCGCAGGATTCCGGCTGAAGACCCTCGCGGCGGTCCTCGGCGCTTCGGCGGGGATTGTGCTCTCCTCGGTGCTGGCGGTGATTTTCGGGTGGACCATGCACCTCTCGGGGCTCATTACCAATGAAATGCTCACGGTGTTTTACGCATCAGATGTCGCCATTGACCTGCGGGGCCTTGCCCTTTCGGGAATGATAATCGCCGCCCTGGGAGCAGTAATGGATGTCTGCATTTCCATTGCATCCTCAACTGCTGAAATCTACAGCGCGAAGCCGGACATTTCGCCGAAGGACGCATTCAAGTCAGTACTTACCATCGGCACCGACATCATGGGGTCCATGGTGAACACCCTTATCCTCGCCTACGTGGGAAGCTCCCTTTCCCTTATACTGCTCATTTCAATGCGCTTCAGCGCCGACATGCCGGTGTGGATGATTTTTAACTACAACCCGGTACTCAGCGAAATTGTAAAGTCCGTCGTGGGAAGCGTGGGCATGTTCGCATGTATCCCGATCACGGCGCTCATAGCCGTGTACTTCTACCGGAAAAAGGCCGCCGGGGAAGAGAAAACAGAGGTATAGAAAAAAAATATTTGCATTCCATATATAATCCGGTATCATCAGTGAAAGGATACCGGCTCTCATGGAAAATGCGGCTATTGTCATAAAACTTGCCTGGAGAAATGTCTGGAGAAACAGGCGTCGCACAATCCTGACGCTCCTCACCATCGTCGTCGGGTGTGCTATGATCATCTTTCTGAACGCCATCGCGAAAGGCGG
>DAOSYC010000283.1:1533-3842 GCA_035380905.1 Spirochaetota bacterium
CAAAAATTCTTCCCGGCGGGCGATATCTGAAGAAAGGCGATACAAAATCAATGCTCCTCGGTGTTACCCTCGCACAAAACCTGGGGGTCTCTACGGGAAAACAGATAGCCCTTATTTCACAGGGATTTGACGGCTCAATCGCCGCGGATATGTTTACCGTTACGGGTCTTATCCAGTCCGGGAACCCTGAATATGATAAAATGCTTGCAGTCATCCCCTTCACCCAGGCAAACCGCACCTTTGCCATGATGGACTATATCCATGCAATAACGGTGCGGCTCCATTCATCGGACACCACGGAACAGGTTGTACACTCTCTGAAATCACAGTCTACCGGCGGCGAAACACAGCTTGAAGTGATGGGATGGGACCGCCTCATGCCGGTGCTGGTGCAGTTTATCATCATGGATGACGTGAGCGCCTATATCTTCGACTTTATACTGCTGATGCTGGTGGCATTCGGCATACTCAACACTATACAGATGTCCGTGTTCGAGCGCACGCGGGAATTCGGCATCATGCTTTCCATCGGCACGCGCCCGGGACAGGTGACCGCGATTGTTCTCGCCGAATCAGTGTTTATCTCCACCCTCGGTATACTCCTGGGAATTGCCCTTGGGCTCCTGGTCAGCTGGTACTTCGCCCTTAATCCCATGGACTATTCCTCCATGGCTGCGGAAACCGCGGTGTGGGGTGTCTCCATATCAACAATGCCCGCGGACGCCACCGCCACCAATGTTGCGGTTACGTCGCTCCTTACATTTGTCTTTGCAATGCTGTTTTCCGTGTTTCCCGCGAGACGCGCCGCGAAACTCAATCCCGTTGATGCCGTACGGCAGCTGTAGGAAGGGGCCATGAAAATCCTTATAATGCTGGGCTGGAGAAACATCTGGAGAAATAAACGGCGGTCTTTCGTGGTTATATCCTCCATCGCTTTCGGCATCTTCGCCATGATCCTTTCCATGGGATTCATGAACGGCATGAACCGGCAGATGGTGGAAAACACCATCCGCACATCCCTGGGCCACATCGCCATCCACCGCAGGGGATTTCAGGACTCCATGAAGCTCCGGTATCATTTCCGGCCTTCGGAAAAAATCATGAGGGCCCTTTCGGCAGCCCCTGAAATCAGCGGCTATGCACCCCGTATCACCATGGAGGGGATTATCCGGTCAAGCGAGACATCCCGTCCGGTCAGCGTTGTCGGTATCGACCCCGAAAAGGAAAAATCAATTACCGGTGTGTATACCTACACCATCCGGAAGGAGGGAAGCCGTTTTCTCAGGGGGGGCGATATCAACCCGGTACTTATTTCCACGTCCCTCGGTGACAAACTGGGGCTTATGCCCGGGGACCGCCTTGTACTGATGTTTCAGAACAAATCAAAGGAGATAGTGGGCCTTGGGATGACGATAACAGGCCTCTACCGGACCCCCGTAGAAAACTTCGATAAATACACGGTATTTACCACGCTCTCCCTCCTCCGCAAAGAGACGGGTCTGGGGAACAATATTACGGGAATCACTATTCACCTGAAAAATAGCCGCGCCGTGGACAGCGTCAAGGAGGCCCTCATACATGCCGTGAGCGACGATTCACTCGAAATACTCTCATGGAAGGACATGGCGCCGAACCTGGTGAGCGCCGTGAAACTCTTCGACTCCATGATGTATATCTTCTTCGGCATCATTTTCATTGTGGTGATCTTCTCAATCGCAAACACCCTTGTGATGGCAATCATGGAGCGGTTTCACGAGATCGGCGTGATGAAGTCAATCGGCACACGTCCCCTCTGGATTTTCTCGATGATCATGATTGAAGCGGTGTTCCTCGGCATTGTGGGACTTACTGCAGGCCTTGTTATCGGTTCATCGGTGACATCGCTTCTTTCCGCGACGGGGATTGATTTCTCGTTCTACATGGAGTCGATGCGCACATGGGGAACCGGGAGCATCATATATCCCGCGGTGAAAACCATGGACATCGTGGCGGCGGTTATTATTGTAATGATTACCACCATTCTCGCGGCGCTGTATCCTGCAGTTAAGGCGGCGCGGATCAGGCCGCTGGAGGCGCTGCATTTTATTTAAAACTCACCTGCATTGATTAACATAGAAAATCTTCGCAGTTTCAGGTCCCGCACTTCCATTTCGGAAGTGGTTATATAATACTCATTAATTTATAATTTATATCTTCCGCATGTTTACAACATACCTTATTATTATTATATTAACTATTGTAACGCCAATAATTTTCCGGAGGAACCCTTTATGAGAGGTGAAAAAATAAAGAAGTTTCTGGACAGAAAC
>DAOSYC010000284.1:0-3819 GCA_035380905.1 Spirochaetota bacterium
TAGAAGCTGTAGTTGTTGTTTTCAGTTATTTTCCTCGCTTCATCAGATGTAACGACGTCATAAGGGAGTTCTGCTACGTGCTGTACAATGTCTTTTCGCGGCCTGAGGCCTTTGAATGCTTTGATGTTTGCCATAATGCATTTCCTTGTAGTTAAGTATGTAATACTATATCATAAAATATATACAACCTAAAATTGTTTCGATTTTCGGGGAAATCAAAGGATACGTATTTTCATGATCTGCAGTAATGAGGTATTGCGGTATCGTTGTCAATCACGTTTTATTTCAATTTCTTCACCATGTATTGTGGTGATTTTTTCGATATAAAAACGTCTTTTACCGGCAGGAATATCTACATCGACGGTCTCACCTGCTGTACGGTCATTAAGGGCAAGGCCGATGGGTGAGGCGAGGGAAATTTTACCTTCCGATGTATTGACCTCTTCAGAGGACACGATGGTGAGCTCCATCCTTCTGCCGCTTTCCTCATCCAGGAGTGTAACCTGTGAACCGTAGCCGACTTTGTCGGCTTTCAGCCTGGAGATATCAATGTCGTTCAGCTTGCTGAGCTGCACCGAAAGCTGTGTTATCCTGGCTTTCACGAACGCCTGACGCTCACGGGCTGCATCATATTCAGCGTTTTCACGCAGGTCCCCGTAGGCCCTGGCTTCAGATATACGTTTTGGTATTTCAACTTTAAATTCATATTTTAGTTTTTCAAGTTCGTCTTTTACCATATTTTTCTTTATTTCAATATCGTTACTCATAATTATGATCCTCTTTTCGTTTTTAAGATATACACGTCTTCTTTTTCCGGAAAAAAAAATGATACTGAAAACCCCGCAGCGTACCTGCTTCAATACAAGCCAACCGATGTCGAATGTAATAGCGACTGCTGCTATGCCGGTAAGCGGTTATCAGAAGAAATCAACGTATCGTAGATGAATTGTAAATAATGTCGATTTATTTTATCCGAAAAAGATATAGTTTAAAATATGTGATTAAATTTCAATAATTTTTTTACTGTAGAATCAAATGCGGGTCAGATTATACTCAGAAGCTGTATATGCAGCAATGTATCTCCAGCGTAAGGAGTTGGGGCGGGGCGATATACTGTGCGGTATCAGGATTCTTTTTTTATTTTAATAAGAACTTTTATCTTCTTATGCTTATCCTTTTTGATGGTATACCCCTCCTCTTTAAGGGATTTTTCTATCCTGTACGAATGCAGGTCTATAACCTTTTTTTCCATAGCCGGTCTTCTTCTTGTAGTATTGTAGGATAAGTGCGGTATCGTATAACGATATAATAATAATCGGCGTTCGGGGTTTACATATTAAGAGAATTACAGTATTCTTCTTCGGAAATCTTCCGTGTCAGTTCCGGCATAAAGGAGGTTCGTCCCGTTATCAGGGGAGTAATGAGCCTGATAATAACAAAAGAGAGAAGAAACGCCCCAAGGCCGAATATGCCTGCGGAAAGGTCTTTATCGACATGAAGGATATGGTCCATTGAAAGGCCAAGTGCGGAGCCTGATATAAGGGCAAGAACCGGGAAGAGATATAGTATAAGAGATGAGGTTACCACACTTTTCTCCTGCACCATAAACTCCACGTAATCGCCGGGTTCCGCGCCTATGGAATTGTTCATTACCAGGGAACGTTTCTTCATTTCACCTCCCGGAATACAGTTGTGGCGCGCAGCACATGAAGCGCAGGCGTGATGTGCCTCGGCTTCAACGCGCACTGTGGCGCCTGTTTTTTCCACTACGATTCCGGTTTCATATGACATCAGTTGTATCTTCCTTAAAATAGTATCTATGGACAACCAGCAGGTCCATTATTCCGGGTATGTCACATACCTGCTGCTGATAATATACTCTCAAAACCTGCTTTCAGCAAAAATATATAATCCACCCTTCGAGGGGTTTTTGCTGATGTCCCAGGCGTAATATGATTGAATATGCAGTTTTTTGTACTTTAATCTGATTTTGAGGCCGGTTCCGGTTTGCATGTCCCATTCCTGAAGTTCATTCTCAAAATATCCGCTATTGATAAAGGGCCCCGTGTATAACAGTTCAGGAAATAATTCGAAGTCAAAATCAATTCCCGCAATGTTCTTGAAGCGCGAAGCTGTGTAATCGTCAAAAAAACCGAGAAGGTGTGCGTCATATACATAGGACCAGAAGAAGCGTTTATGTGATGTCGTATAACGGACATGTGCACGGGGGATAATCCGGAACCATACCGCGGGAGAGAAGGGGACACGAATGTCAAGGTCTGCAATTGCGTATCCGGAATCCTCCATGGTGCTTTTCCCGCCGGAAACTGACGCTGATATCCTTGTGGTGTTGTAGCGGTCCATGAGATCAGTGTTGTCAGCGTATACTATCGACGCGGTGATCCGGGTATCGTAATCATCATATTCTTCAATATAATAATCAGTGATGCCCGAGACGATTTCCCGCAGGCTTATATCGAAAATAAGAGCGCGGTATACAGCCCGTATGCCGATGGCAGATGACCAGGAGAGAACGGTGTAGGTATAGTCCTGGTATTCCCATGTTTCAATATGCCGCGAACCGCCCCCGCTGAAGTACAGGGCGCAGCCGTTATCATCCGAAAAAATAAAAAATGTAATGTCACCCTTAACTTTTCTGAACCGGCCTTCCCTGTATCCCGCTTCACCGTGCATATCCAGGGCGGTGCCGGTAAAGGGATAGTAATAACCGAGGGATGGCACAACGCCGTAAATTGGTTCAATACCAATTCCTCCGTATACATTCCCGACTGTAGACTCCTGCACTTCAACAGACATGAGCACATCGGGGCTATTGCGGTAATTCCGGGGGGATATTAATACCCGGTTGAGATTAAACTCACGTTTAAGGGCTTCCGCGCGCTCAAGAACCATGGGCCGGTTATATACCTGGTTGATGAAACCGGCGAGAAAAGCCCTGATTTTGTCAGCCTTGCCTCCGGAAACACCTGAAACGGTAATATCCCGTATATGTGACTCAAGAATGTATATCTGCAGGGTCCCGTCACGGCGAAGCACCAGTCTGTCAACGCGCGATGTTGTGTATCCCAGAGCATGGTATGACGCGGTAACAGCTGTCCCCACAGCCCTGATGTCACGTTCGGAAAAACTGCCGGGTGCACGTGATACAATTCTGTCGAGGTTAACACCGGCATTGTTTCCAATAATTTCAATACGGGTAATCTCTGCCGCAAAGAGACTTCCCCCGGCAGTGATTAGCAGAATAATCGTAACAACGCAGCTGCGTACTACTGTCAATAATTTCATATCTGCACAGTATCCATAATGATATTTGATTCGTGTTGCATTGCTGTGACCGGATTTTTATTACTGAACATCAATATATTTTTTTGTTGTATTGAGGGGAATTTCAATGAAAAAAATACTATCAGGATGATTTCTGTTCAGGTGAACATTCCGGTAAAATGTCGTGTTCCTTGTTATTCCCCGTGTCGTTCGGGCAAGAACATCAACTCTTCCGGGAAAATAACGGGAACCGTTTTTCCGGTAATTGCTGTATATTTCCCGGATTATTTCCTTTCCCGATAAATCTGTTATGGCTTTCTCCAATACTGTAAGCGTTTCCGCGTCGCTTATAATGGTGAATACTAACCCTTTTGCCGGATCTTTTGCCGCGAAATGATGTGAGGAGGTGAAAAACCCGTACATATGGGTACCGGTATAATGCATGGCAAAACGCGGGTCCGGGGTGTTAAGTATATCCTTAAGCGGGTTGATACCGGGCTGAACAGGGTGTGGCCCCTTTTCCTGGATGATGTA
>DAOSYC010000285.1:0-1757 GCA_035380905.1 Spirochaetota bacterium
GGAAAGCGGGTGGCTTACGCTGTCAGTGCCGGGAGCAGCGGACGGCGCCCTAAGCTTTGCTGATGATGCGGGGAAAGGTTCCCTGAGCATAACAGATACCGATGGTGGAGTAAAAGAGAAAGGAGATGATACCGCACAATGAAGAAGGCCCATATCGCAATTGACCTTGGTACAACAAACACCGTTGTGGCCCACTGGAACACTGAACTTGACGGGCCTGAAATCCTTCACCTTGATTCAATATGCAGAAATACCGCGAAGAAAAAGGAGATTGACGATTCCTATACTATTCCCTCTACGGTATATCTTCTTCCGCCTTCAGAGGTACAGCCGTTTCCGCTGAATTACATTTTCAGGAGGGCCAAAAGCAGGACCGGCGGCCTTATCGGGATGCAGGCCATTCAGCAGGACGGCGGTATCTACGGCCAGTCGTTCGTGAACAATTTTAAATCTCACATGGGAAAGAACAGTTATCAGATACTCGGCCGTCTCAGGAAATGGAGTTATACAGCGGACGATATCACCCGGATATTTTTACATGAACTGTTCAGGGAAATCAGGCGCAGCAAAAAGTTGAAGCCCCATCATGTCACCTTCTGTGTTCCTGTAGATTTCTATGAATTTTACCGTGCGAAACTGAAAAAGATTGCCGAAGGCCTTGGTATTCCCCGGGTGCGGACGATAGATGAACCCGTGGCGGCGGCCCTGGGATACGGCCTGAGCCTTGACAGGCCGAAAAATGTACTGGTGATAGATTTCGGGGCCGGAACCCTTGACTTTGCCCTGATACGGGCTGAGGAACGTACCGGTGAACAGGGTACCTGTACGGTTATTGCGAAAGAAGGAGTTCCACTCGGAGGTAATATAATTGACGCATGGATTGTGGAGGAACTATGTTTGCAATACGGATATAACTTCAACCGCCTTTCCACCGATCCCGACATTGTATGGTGGTATAAAATGCTCCTTGGAGAGGCATGCAGGATCAAGGAGGCGCTCTTCTTTAAAAAAAGCGATACCTTTTATCTGATGCCTTCTGGAATAATGAAAAATTATGCCCGTTCAATCCCGGGGGGCCCCGGGGAGAACAGAAAGCCGATAGATTTTTCCCGAAATGACCTTGTGTCCCTTCTGAAAAGAAATGGTCTCTACACCATGATGGACAATCTGATAACCCGTGTCCTTGAGGAAGCGGCTCAGCGGGGCATCACTGAAGATATGATTGATGATGTGCTTATGGTGGGGGGATCGACGCTGCTGCCGAATGTGTATTCACTGGTTGAAAAACGGTTCCGCAGGGACCGGGTTCGGGCATGGCAGCCGTTTAACGCAGTGGCCTTCGGCGCAGCGGCCTTCGCCGCGGGCAGGTTCCAGAAAAGTGATCACATTACACACGACTATGCGTTTGTGACATATAATAAAAAGAATCATGAACAGGAATATAATATTATCGTTCCCAGGGGTACTACCTTTCCCACAAAGAGAGATTTCTGGAAACGGCAGCTTGTACCCACCTGCGCACTCGGGGAGCCGGAACGGATTTTCAAACTGGTGATATGTGAAATCGGCCGCAGCCATTCATTTAACCAGGAGTTTGTCTGGGATGAAAAAGGGGATCTTCATTCAATGCAGGGAAATGATAATGACAAGCAGCTTGTGGTGCCGCTCAATGAGTCAGATCCAACCCTGGGATATCTGAATCCGCCGCACTACCCTTCAGAGCGCGGGGCGCGTGTGGAAATTTCATTTATGATAAA
>DAOSYC010000285.1:1857-3817 GCA_035380905.1 Spirochaetota bacterium
CGCCGCACTACCCTTCAGAGCGCGGGGCGCGTGTGGAAATTTCATTTATGATAAATGAGGATAAATGGCTCTGCTCATCGGTATTCGATCTGAAAACACGGAAATACCTCCTTGAAAATGAGCCGGTGATACGGTTGAAATGATATTGTAAAAAGCGTGAATAGATAAAACGTCACTGGTTCATGTTCCCGACTCAGGAAATAATTAAAAATATAATCCCACCACCATTCTCATCGAAATGCTTGATAGGAATTACTTTGCCCGACTTCCGTGGTCATCCTCTGACATCACAAAAATTGTGATGCGGAAAATGGTCTCCCCGTGAAGTGAAATATTTTTGAAATATGCTATCTTAATGAATGTAGCATTGATGATGCATTCGTGCGAGGAAACACATAATCACAGGAGTAACTCATGGCACTGAATTATGTTGTGGAAAGAAAGCCTGCAAGGTCAGTTTTTATAGATCTTATGAACTGTGCCGCAACAGGGAGCAGGGAAAATGTCAAAGAATACAATCCCAGGCGCGTTGAGAGTATTATCACCTTTGAAATGAAATATTATCAATAATATATCGAAACAAATAGAACCGTACATTGTTATCATACTTTTTTACACTGTCTGATAAAAAAAGAAACAGCCCTGAATTCCCCCAAACCCCTTATCCCCCTTATTATTCGGGGCTGTTTCTTTCCCCCATTTTTTACTGCCATTAAGTACTATTGTTACCGGTTATTCAGGAAGACCCACTGTACGGCATACTTTACCAGTTCATTATTGTCCTTAAACTGCATCTTTTCACGAATATGTCGGCGGTGTGTTTCTACGGTGTTGAGACTGAGGTTGAGTTGCTTCGCCGCGTCCTTCATCGATACGCCGTTGCCGATCAACATGAATATTTCAAGTTCCCTGTCGCTGAGCGTGGTTTCAGGCAGCAGCTCCTGGTCGGATGATCCGTGAAGGAGTTTGTTGACAATGGTCTTTGACATTCCTTCACTGAGATACAGTTCGCCGGAAAGCACCATGTTGATGGCATTGATAATATTCTCATCGGCTTCCTTCTTCATGACATATCCTTTCGCGCCGGCGCGGATAGCCCGTTCCGCGTACAGCGATTCATCATACATGGAAAGGACTATGCAGATAATTGAAGGATACCGTTCCCTGATTGCCTTCACCAGCTCAATGCCGTTTGTGGTTCCCTCAAGTGAAATATCTACAATAGAAATAGCCGGTTTTGTATCGGCAATAATACGGACAGCATCAGATGCATTCGATGCTTCAGCGCAGACCTTAAAGCGCTCCTCGCGTTCAATGATCATTTTGAGCCCCTGACGAACAATGGGGTGATCGTCAATAATCATTATTTTTACAGTATTGTTTTCGCTTCGTGCCATATATGTGTACCTTTCCTGTAACGTATTATATCGGAAGACGGACCGAAACTGTAAACATGCGGTCCTCTTCAATAATATCAACGGAACCTCCAATCAGGTTCGCGCGGTATTTCATAACCTCAATACCGATACCCCTTTTATCGTTCATGGTATCTGAACTTGTCCCGAAATCATTGCATATTGTCATATTGATATGGGACTCTGAACTTGAAACAGTTACTTCTATGAAACCCGGTTGCGCATGTTTCAGGGCGTTATTCACTGATTCCTGTGCAATGTAAAACAGATTGATAGCTTTTAAGGAATCAGGGATGTCGATATCGCCCCGCACATGGAACCTGCAGGGAATAGAAAAAATTTTTTCAACATCTGCACACATCTCCTTCAGCGCGTCAATAAAACCGTCCTTCTCTATGGAAATCGGACAAAGTCCCTTTGAAAGTTTCCTGAGACGTTCGATTGCGCTTTTAATTTGACGGGATATATTTGCCGCATCCTCCGCCTCCATGTAACCGCAGTCCTCGAGTTTCCCGCGCAGGACAGTTATCATGTATGAAATACCG
>DAOSYC010000286.1:0-3809 GCA_035380905.1 Spirochaetota bacterium
GATACGGGAAAATGCGAAAATATACAATGAACGCTTCAATACTGTATACATGAAACTTTACGGGAGACTGCAGCCCCTGTACGGGAAAATCCGTGACATCACAGGATATCCTCCGAAAAGCTGATAGTCCGGAGTGATCGTTGTTCCGCTATTACAGCCATTCTTTTATTGACGTACAAATTATCTGGTATATATTTACACTATACATACCGGCCAGCCGGTGGCAGGAATGTGTATCATTACCCCTGTATCATCATATTTAAATATCAAAACACACCCGGAGAACATCCGCTCGGCATTATCCGGGTGTCAAAATGCAAACGGAGGAACAGAATGCTACAACCTTTAATGGAATCAAAACGGGACTGGGACAGGGATTTCGCGTCCTATCTTGAAGAGAACAAAACTCTTGCGTATATGATGCTCAAAAAAGCGGATGAAATTCCTGACCGCTTCGCACTTTCACAGAAACTCGGTGAAGAATGGGTTTCAATTACGTGGAAGGATTTCGCTGAACAAATCCGTGCCGTGGCCAAGGCGCTCCTGGAGATGGACCTCCTTCAGCCAGGTGAAATGGCGGGGATCTTTTCCCAGAACAGAGCGGAGTGGGCCATTGCGGACCTCGGCATTTTATCAACCCGCGCCGTGTCAGTTCCCATTTACGCGACCAATTCCGCGGAGGAAGCTGAATATATTGTGAATGACGCCGAAATCAAAATACTTTTCGTCGGCGACCAGGACCAGTATGACCGCGCGAAAAAAATCATCGGCAAGGACAATACGCTCAAAAAAATTGTCGCTTTTGACCCATCAATAAAAATTGAAGGCAGCGAAAGCATGCACTTCGGGGACCTCCTGAAAATGGGAAGGGAGTCTTCACAGGACATAAAACTTCAGGAACGCCTGAACAACGTCAATCCGGACGATACCCTGACCCTCATATATACGTCCGGCACAACCGGTGCGCCGAAGGGTGCAATACACACACACCGGAGCTTCATGAACGGAATCTATCCCTCATACATGAGGTTTCCTGAATCAAGCGAGGATACGGTATCTCTCGCGATTCTTCCCCTGAGCCACGTATTTGAGAGAATGTGGTCCTACGGCTGCATGAGCGCCGGGGTGCAGATCGCGTACTGCCCTGACCCGAAACAGTTCATTGATGTTATGGCGGCAATCAAGCCCCACTTCATGACCAGTGTTCCCCGTATCTGGGAAAAAGTATACGGCACAATACACGAAGGGCTCAAGGACATGCCCCCGAAAAAACGCAAAATCTTTAACTGGGCCACACAGATCGGTATTGAAGTATACCGGAACAAACTTGCGGGGAAATCTTCCGGCATTGGATTGTCTATTAAACATAAAATTGCCGACACCATCATTATGAAAAAAGTACGCCAGAAACTCGGCACCGAGCGCTGTAACGTATACCACATCGGCGGCGCGGCCTTCGCGAAGGAAATCAACGAGTTCTTCCAGGCTTTCGGCATCAACATTATTCAGGGATACGGCCTCACGGAATTTTTCCCGGTGTGCGTGGGATACCGGGACACCGGAAAGCCCGGCGCATGCGGCCCGGTGATCCCGATGTGCCAGGTACGGATCGCCGATGACGGTGAGATACAGCTCAAGGGGGGCATGTGCATGACGGGGTACCACAAAAAACCAGATGCCACAGCGGCATGTTTCACCAGTGACGGATGGTTCAAAACACAGGACGTTGGAGAGGTTACCGTTGAAGAAAAACACGGAGACCCCCTCTCCTATATTAAAATCACTGACCGGATAAAGGAGCTCATTATCACCGCCGGAGGAAAAAATATTTCTCCCCAGCAGATAGAGGTGCTTCTCGGGGACGAGCTTTTCGTGGAGCAGTTCGTGACAATTGGTGAAGGACGTAAATTTATTTCGGCCCTCGTTGTTCCGAACTTTGAAATCCTCGGGGAATACTGCAAAAATAACGGCATAGAGTTCACCTCACGTGAGGAACTTGTTCAAAAACCGGAGATTATAAAGCTCTATGAAGAAAAAATCGCGGAACGGACAAGCTCACTGGGGCGTGTCGAACAGATCAAGAAGTTCGCGCTTCTCACCGGCGAGCTCACCCAGGAGGGTGGAGAACTGACACCTACAATGAAGCTGAAGAGAAAGCAGATCAGCGAGAAGTATAAAGAACAGATTGAAAAGATGTACGCGGAATAAGCAGTTCGGACATGTATTTTACAAAAGGGGGATGCGTTCAGCATCCCCTTTTTTTATGCAGCCGTGAGCGTACAAAACATACTCCAGTTGTCATCAATTGTTTTTTGAAGGGTTTTCATATTTCCATGAAGCTGAAACTGCATGACGGCAGGAACGAACATGCCGAAATACAGGTTTACAACCTGATCAGCGTTCATATCGTCACGAATACGCTTCTGCTTCCGGGCAGCGTTCACGCAACGCAGCACTTCCTTCCTTAGAATCAGCATGTTCTCAAAAATTTTCTTTTTTTTCTCCGGGTAGTGGCTTCCTACTTCAATTGAGAAAAAAGTCCCCCCTGCCCCGAGATCATTCACGACAAACCCGACATGTCGATATAATAACGCTCTCAGAAACTCAAGAGGGTCATCAACTTCAGCGCGGACCTCTTCAATATTCTGAAGTATCCGCTCCTTCACGAGATCAAGGGCGCCGTCAATCATGACACTTTTATTCGGATAGTGACGATATACTGCTGACGGCACCACGCCTATCTCCCGGGCAACGCGCTCTAACGTAACAGCGCTGAACCCCTCTCCGGCCGATATCTTCAGGACCGCCGAGGCGATCTGCTCCTTCCTTGTTTCCGTATCACAATATTCCTGCGCCACAATCCGCTCCATCAACATCACACGATATCATAATCTGTCCACAGCTCCTCCGCCCCGCATTAAAGGGCAGTTTTCAGAAGTGCCCTTATATTTTTTTATTGATATCATATACAACCCGAAATGCCGCTTTCGCTCCCGGAGGGGCCTTTTCCAGTTTTTCAAAAGACAGGCCTTCAATTCCTTCTATGTTGTCCTTTACTGACTGAGTTATGAGTATTTCCCAGGCATTCGCGGTGTCCTCGCCAAGTTTGCTTGCGGCATTTACTTCCGCGCCGAACACGTCGGTGTCTCCGATTTTCAACACCCTGCCGAAACCCAGGCCGACGCAGAGCAGCACCTTCTCCTCATCCGGCTTGTCGACATTATATTCATGGCATTTCTGCTGCATGGTTATTGCCGCCTTCAGGGCCTTCTGGGGACGTTTAAAAATAACAAGTAGACTGTCCCCTTCAACCTTGAGAAGAATCCCGTCATAATCATCAAGGACCGGGAGCAAAATCCGTTCCGACTCATATTTTGTCTGGAGAAAATGTATAATCCCGAACTCCGCGACATTCCGTGAAAATCCCGACAGGTCCGTGAACATAATACACCACTCCTCTTCGAAGAGGTCCCATATCCGTTCGTCAATTGTTGTCTTGTCCGCACCCGGACGCAGACGCTCCTGTATCAGTTTCTCAAAACGATCTTCCGACGCCCCTGAATGCACAATGCCTTTTATCGCCATATCTACTACCCCCTTTTCTTCATCCCGGAATTATATCAGCCGGCACACAGATGTCAACAACTGATTTTCATACCATTATATTCCGCACCATGTTCGGAACGAATTCACCCCGCGAACACAATAAAAGTATTGACCGGAATGAAAAGATATACACATATGAGTAGTAACGCCCTGCTGTGCGGGGATACACGGTATCACCAAATTGATGCATACGGCCGAGGCAC
>DAOSYC010000287.1:0-3807 GCA_035380905.1 Spirochaetota bacterium
ATGGTGAAGGCGCTTGTGCTTTGTGTGACTCCCTGGGGCTGCTGACCGGCGGGTTCAGCGGCGTACGCAGGGAGGAACGAAATAATTGCGGTTAATGCGATGAGTAAAGCGAGTAACCTTTTCATGTAATCCTCCTCAAATAAGCTGCATCACCGAACACGTGTCTCGTTTCCGGGTACACGGGGAGGACGCGGAAAAGGAGGTGATTATTCCAAACATTGTCTTTTTTAAATGTAAAACCACTGAAGGGCGTGTGCCCCCTGTGCGCTTTCATGCCATGTAATGGATACATGTGTTAATAAAAAAGAACAAGTACGTGAAAATCTCCGGCCTGTGTCTGCCGCACCCTCATGAAACCAGGTAAAAAGTCCGTGTCTGGTGGTACCTCTTTGTAAATTGTATGTAAAAAAAAATAAAAATATGTAATACGATACAAGAATTTTCCTAATGTAATTTTTTGTCAAATTATAAAGAGTAAAAAGTTACAAAAAATTACAAAAATAAATAAAATTATTTTACTGGCGTAAACGTACAAAAAACTCTTTAAAGGTCACAAATATACCATCCGGGTGATCCTCTACGGTGTCTGCAATACACTTTTTTCCTGATAACCAGTTGACGATGTAACAAAATATTATTATAATGTACTGAAATAGTATAAAAGTATAAAAAGGTATATTGTGAATCAGAAAAAAAGGAAGTTTATATTGGAAGCCGCGGAAAGCCTGTTCTCGAAATTCGGGACCGGTAAAACCGGGGTAGATGAAATTGCCGAGAAGGCACGGGTCGCGAAGGGGACAATTTATAATTATTTCGGCAGCAAAGAGGGTATTATTACGGGATTGATAAAAGATAAAATTCAGTTTTTTGAAACATCCCTGGGGGAGAAACTTTCATCGGCAGCTGACCCTATTGAAAAGCTTACCGTGTTCGCGCGGGAGCGCCTGCAATTTGTCACGAAGGCGCCGTACATAAAGGATTATTTCACAAAAAACCGTGAAAACGATGAAACCGCTGAACTGATTCAGGAGATTGACGGGAAAGGCATGGAGCTGATTACAAAGATACTCAATGACGCACGGGATGAGGGAAAAATTGACGAGATCGATGTACAGAAAATTTCGGGAGTACTCATTAAAGCCCTGAAGGGTTTTGAACGTGAACATGTGAACGCGTCAGATGAGGATGAAGCATCAGTGGATTCCGAACTGGAGTGTTTCCTGACAATAGTAATGAACGGACTTTCAAAGGAGATAGGAAAATAATATGGAACTGACACTGCACCAGGGATTATTCCTTTTTACAGTATTTTCATTTTTTGGATGGATCCTTGAAACGGGGTACCGGTCTGTTACACAGAAAATGTTTGTAAACCCGGGATTTTTGAAGGGCCCCTTTGTGCCGTTATATGGTCTTTCAGGGTTGATGATACTTGTGCTGCACGGGTGTATCCATGAGCAGCCCCTTGTAATCCGTTTCTTCACCTACGCCCTTGTTATATCCATGGCGGAATATTTTGTGGGGGAGTTCCTCCTCATTGTATTCAGGAAGCGGTACTGGGACTATACCAATGATTTTTTCAATGTTCAGGGGCATATCTGCATAACCTTTTCCATTCTGTGGGGTGTGCTGTCTGTGGCAGGGGAAATGATATTGTTTCCCATGGGGCGATATCTCCTCGGCATGATGGATGAGGGGGTCATTTACTTCGCGGGGGTGTCGGGTATAACGATAATGGCCGTCGATCTGACGATGACTCTCGGCGTGCCCAGGGCGCTCCGGGGCATGACGCGCAAATCAATTTCCATTCTCTGGTATATGTACGGGGAAATGTCTGAATATAAAAATATGCTGCTCCCTGTATACGGAACCGGGGGGCCCTCATTTACGGGAATCAGGAGGGAGATTGTCCGCGCGGTTCAGAGAAAAAAGGAGGGCATTATACAATCAGGAAGGGATATCTCACTCTCTGATGCGGCTGCTTTGATTAAAAGAATGAAGAATGTCCTGAAGGGGATGGTGACCCGCGACTGAGGGTGGGGGCGATATCGCACTATGAATATATTTATCCGGAGAACGGACACATACAGAAGCGGAATCTTCCATGAAATGGCGCGGCATCCCTCCATCGCGGAGGTGCTGCAGCATGATGAGTACCGGAAACTTGCACAGTTCCGGCACCACGGTTCCGTGAGCTGTCTTGATCACTGTATTGATGTGGCACTCATCACATTTTCTCTCGCGGAGAGGCATGGCTGTGATGCTGTGTCCGCGGCGAGGGGGGCCCTCCTTCATGACCTTTTCTTTTATAACTGGCGCAGTGAGGGCCCGCGGCTTCACGGGTTCCGGCATCCCGCCATTGCCTGCGCCAATGCCGGAAAACTTTTTGAGCTCAATACAATTGAGGAGGACGCGATACTCCGGCACATGTGGCCCCTCACGCCGGTGCCTCCGCGGTACAGGGAATCGATGCTGGTATGTTATGCGGACAAGGTGGTGACGTACCGGGACTACAGGGATTCTGTGCGCGGGGCGGTATCGGCCATAAAAAAATCCTTTCAAAAAACGGCCCCCTGAACAATTAATGTCCGGAATTTACTGTTCGGAGGAGCTTCATGACCTGCGTTGCTTTTGACATTGACGGGACGATATATGACTGCGGTGATATTGTAGTGGATGCCTTTCAGGAGGGGGCGCGGAGATTCGGGGAGCTCCACGGCGCCGGCATCGCGACGCCCTCCAGGGAGGAAATTCTGCGGCACGTCGGGATCCCCACTGACGAGATTTTCGTGAACCTGTACCCGATGCTCGGTGCCGCGGCGCAGCTGGAGCTCAATGACCTCTCCATGGAAAGCCTTTCGGCGATGGTGCGCGGGGGGGGCGGGATACTGTATGAAGGGGTACGTGAAACCATTGAAGGGCTTTTTCGCGGGGGCAGGCGGATACTTGCCGCTTCAAACGGGAAGCTTCCGTATATTCAGGCAATTCTTGAAACCTACGGCCTTATGGAATTTTTTGAAGGGCCCCTTGTGGTGGTGGGCAAAGAGTTGAAAGATAAATCTGACATTGTGCGGCATTACCTGGACAGCCGGTGCAACGATGAACTTCTAATTATGGTGGGGGACAGGGAATCGGATGTGAGGGCTGCGAAGGTGAACGGGGTGCCGTTTATCGGCTGTGCCTTCGGCCATGCGGGAACTGAGGAGATGATGGGGGAGCGGTGGATCGTTGAGGATTTCAGCGACATCCCGGATGTGGTGAAGGCGATTGAGGGTATGGATTTGCAGGGGCGTGGCAGGAAAAATGTATGAAAAATAAATTATTAATTATTACCGCAACAACAATTTTCTGTTCCATGGTGTTTCTTTCCTGTAAAGAATCCCATACCTACAGGGTGGGGCGGCCCCTTATCGGTACGTTGATTAACCTTACCATTGTTACGGATTCCGAAGCGCATGCCGCGAAGGCGGCTGAGGCGGCGTTTGCTGAAATAGCGCGTATTGAATCGCTGTTCAGTCCTTTCAGAAAGGAAAGCGATGTGTTCAGGATGAATGCGTTCGGCGGAACCCGTGAGGTCCCTGTGTCTGATGAGTCTCTGAAGCTGCTGAAGCAGGCGGTGGATATTTCCGCGGCAACGGATGGGGCCTTTGATGTTACCTTTGCAACGCTTTCGGGCCTCTGGAGGGTGGGCTCTGACCCCTTTGTACCGCCATCAATGGAAAAGGTGCAGAACTTACTGCGGTACATGGGTGCCGGTACAATATTACTTTCGCTGCAGAAGAAATCTGTCCGTTTCAAAGACCGGAG
>DAOSYC010000288.1:0-3800 GCA_035380905.1 Spirochaetota bacterium
CGAGGGACTCGAACCCCCAACCCTCGGTTTTGGAGACCGATGCTCTACCAATTGAGCTAGCAACCTGTATGCGTAAAATCACTTATATGAACAACAGGGAACATGTCAAGTATTTTTATTGAAAATTGGACTATAACAGGGGAATGGTCATTTCCGCATAGGTTTTTCCGGTGCGGTCCGTAAATACGGTGAAGTTTTCATGGTCAACTCCGACGCTTTTCAGGAGAACCACCACCATGGACAGCCCCAGTCCCATACCTTCAGCATAGGGGTCGGGGTCTTCAATATATATTTCCGCGATACTGTCGTAATGGGACGATTTCTCAATACGTTCCGAAATACGTTTCAGCTCCTTGTCCGGCAGCGCGAGGTTGTTGATGATCCTGATAGTGAGGATACCGTTATGTTCCCGCAGGTAGGTCCTGGTGGAAAGCATTTTCTTTTTCGCTTTCAGGCCGTATTCAAGCTGGGACTTTTCGTTCAGGATCATCCGGACTTTCTCGATTACATCGATGATGTTGTCCGGATCTTTGATTGTGCCTTCATCAGTAAGAATCTGTTTCGCGTTAGCCTTGTTGGCGTTGGCAATGAGCTCCTTTATACACGAATAGAGCGGTGTAAAAAGCTCCTCTTTCTGGTGTTTTTCCAGTATTTTCGCGAGAACAAACTTGATTTTTTCCTCGGTATCATCAAGCAGGGAGTAGGAAATAAAAATAATTTCCTGTTCCTGATGTATCGCCTTTAAAAATTTCTCTTCAATAGTGCCGGTTTCCATTGTCGTACGCTGATAAATCCTATCGTAAAATATACATCATTTACTTGACAGGGAGCAAATGACGGGAAATCCTTGCCATCGCAGTCCCTTGTACTATTTTCGGTGTACTGCACCGGTAATAATTAGTATTAATTATAGACCTGCATATCCGGATACAGGGAACGCATCGACATGGTATAAGTTAAAAAATTGTATTGATAATTTTCAAGAATAAAATATTATTCTGTCAGGTTTCGTTGGGGGGGCGATATAGCTCTGCGCATCGGAATTAATAGACCGCAGATAAGGGGTTGTATATGGATATTATTATCCCGTCACTGGCCTCAGTGATAAGCATAACATCGATTGGGATACTCTTCGGACTGGTGCTCTCCGTTGCGAAGATAAAACTTCGCGTCGACCGGGATCCCCGGTACGCGAAAATTCTGGATGCCCTGCCCGGTGCGAACTGCGGCGCCTGCGGTCAGCCGGGATGTTCCGGATATGCAATGAAAATACTGGAAGGAGAGGCTGAACTGACCCTCTGCCCCGTGGGAGGCGCTGAGCTTGTTGAGCAGCTGGCAATACTGATGGGCGTTGATGCCGCTTCCATGAATCCCCGAAAGGCCCGGGTCCACTGTCAGGGCGGTATCGACGTGACGAAGTATAAGTTCACCTATGACGGCCCCAGGAGCTGTATCGCGGCACAGCAGATTATGGGTGGAAACAAAGTCTGTTCATACGGCTGTCTCGGTCTGGGAGACTGTGAGCGCGTGTGTCCTTTTGATGCTATACATGTAAAGGAGAAGGGGCTCCCTGTAGTGGATTGGGACAAATGTACGGGGTGCGGAAAATGTGTTGAAGAATGTCCCCGGAGCATTATAGGTCTTACCGATGAAAATTTCGGTGTTCATGTGCTGTGCCTGAACAAGGAAAAAGCAAAAAAAATGAAACTCGGCTGCAGCGTAGGCTGTATCGCGTGCAACCGGTGTGTCAAGGCATGTAAAGAAGTTTTTAAGGACAACGATGAAATTGAGACAGCAATTGTGGTAGTGGATTTTGTCGCGGTAATTGATTATCACAAGTGCATTAACTGCGGGAAGTGCGCGGAAGTGTGCCCCCAGGATGTAATAGAATTCAGGGAATCTCCTTTGGTCCTGCGTCAGACGGACGAAGCGGATTCACCTGAAACGGATGAAGAGGATGATACCGATGAAATCCTTGACTGACATGAACGGTATTGAAAAGGCCGCCGCCCTCATGGTTGCCCTGGGGCCCAATGCGGCGTCAGAGATCATGCAGCACCTTGACGAGGACAGTGTTCAGAAGATTGCCGGTGAAATTGCCAAGATAGACAGGCTTAATGTCGAGGACCGCGAGGAACTGATCGGGGAGTTTATGGTTGAGATCAGGAAAAACCGCAATGTTTCCTACGGAGGGGAGAATGTCGCGCGGGACCTCCTTATAAATGCATTCGGCGAGGAAAAAACCAAAGACATCTTCAGCAAACTTTCAAGGAAAGACCTCGAAAAGGGATTTACGTTTCTGACAGAAGTTGATTCTGAAATCCTTGTCTCCTTTCTGCAGGACGAATATCCCCAGACCATCGCGGTGACCATGGCCCATATCCCGCCCCAGAAGGCAGCCGAAATACTGAAGGCCCTCCCGGCGGACATCGCGAAGGAATGCGCGAAACGCCTTGCGAAAATGGAAAAAACATCGCCTGAGGCGGTGCTGGAAATATCCCGTGTTCTTCGGCGTAAATATGATAAATACAGGTCTTCCGGTCAGGACCTCGAAGCGACTGGAGGAGTTGACGCCCTGGTGTCCATCCTGAACTTCATGAGCGGGGACCAGGAACGCATGCTCATGGATTATTTCGATGTTGCCATGCCTGATCTTTCCGGAGAAATCCGCGATAAGATATTCACCTTTGACCACATCCTTAATCTCGACAACCGTGAAGTCCGCATACTTATTGATGAGCTCAATGACGATATGATGATAGCGCGGGCCCTCAAGGGCGCCGGCGACGAGATGCGGGTCAAGTTCTTCCGCAACATGAGCCAGAACCGCGCAACGGACATTATCACTGATATCGATGCCATGGGGCCCGTGAGAATGTCTGAAATCCAGTCCGCCCGGGACACCATTGTGGGTATCATGAAGGAGCTCAATGACCTCGGTGTTATTGTCATAAAGAAGCACCGTGAGGAGTATGTGGAATAACGGGACCTCCCGGCCGTGCATGGAGTAGTGGTACAGTTTCCCCTGGATGACATTCCGCAGTGTGATCTTTAATTTAAGAACGCCTTCCGTTTTAATTACAAATATCTGAACAGCTTTCGTATGTATGGGGCAGGGTGCATTTTTATGTGCAACTGAAATGAAATAATACTGTCTTATTTAATACAGCTCTGTTTATATATTTCTTCCTTCTTAAAAAATATAAATTACTGCTCATCTCTATATGCTGTATACCCCGGGGGGACACATTGAAACATACAATTTACACAACAAAATTTATAGGTACTGC
The DNA here is from genome assembly GCA_035380905.1 of Spirochaetota bacterium. GTDB lineage: Bacteria > Spirochaetota > UBA4802 > UBA4802 > JAGODF01 > JAKQCH01. The sequence continues at coordinate 3,291 of DAOSYC010000288.1, forward strand.
CTTTAAATATTTTTCCAGGTTTATTTTAAAAATAACAGGATGGACATTGAAGGGGGCATTGCCGGGAGTAGATAAATATGTAATAATCGCGGCGCCCCATACATCAAACTGGGACTTTGTGTACTCAATTCTCATGGCGGGAGCTAATAATATTGAGTTTCACTGGATGGGGAAACATTCAATTTTTAAATGGCCCTTTGGTTCACTGATGAAATGGATGGGTGGAATACCTGTTCAGAGAGATCAGAGTAACAATATTGTCGAGGCAACAATAAACATTTTTAACGAAAGGGAAACCTTTGTTGTGGCGATCCCTCCTGAGGGATCAAGATCCCGGGTACGTTACTGGAAAACAGGTTTTTATTATATCGCGCAGGGTGCCGGTGTGCCGGTCCTTCTGGTATATCTGGATTATGAGAAAAAAGAATGCGGATTCGGCCCGTTGTTTTATCTTTCCGGCAACCTTGAAGATGACATGTGTAAGATTAAAGACTTTTATACTGGTGTAAA
>DAOSYC010000289.1:0-3800 GCA_035380905.1 Spirochaetota bacterium
GTGAAACCGCATCATCCCATGAGTAGTGAAATTCCATGGCGTTACGCTGAAGCCTGCGCCAGTGCGTCTTATTGCCGAATGTATCAATCGCGGCATACAGCGTGTCGCGCACAACATTTTTCTCCAGCAGCGAAAATTTAAATCCATTACCGGTGCCGGTATCGGGGTCCCACTCCTTCACTGTATCATCAAGTCCGCCGGTTGCCCGTACCACGGGAATTGTGCCGTACTTAAGGCTGTACATCTGGTTAAGCCCGCATGGTTCATACCGTGACGGCATCACGTAGATATCGCTCCCCGCCTCAATGAGGTGCGCGTGCTCCTCGCTGTAGCCCCAGAACACACCAACGCGCCCCGGATGCCTGTCCCTCAAGGCCTGATAGCGCTGTATCAGCCAATCCTCACCTGTTCCAAGTATCACGAACTGCATGCCTCCCCGGGGAATCATCTCCTCCAGCGCCTCAAGGAGTACATCGACACCCTTCTGGTAGGTGAGGCGCGTTATAATTCCCACAACCGGGATCGCGGGGTTGATATCAAGTTCCATGACATGCTGAAGCGCCCCCTTGCAGAGGGCCTTTCCTTCCATGCCTGATGCGGAATACTGAGCTGGAAGATATGAATCGGACGCGGGGTCCCATTTCCCGTAATCAACCGCATTGGTGATCCCGTACAGCCTGTCACCTGCACTGGAAAAAACCCCCGCAAGATTATAGCCGAATTCTTCATGCTGGATTTCCACGGCATATTTCCGGCTCACCGTGGTAACAACATCAGAGTAGTGGATCCCCCCCTTCAGAAAATTTATCTGCCCGTAATATTCAAGGCCCCCGGGGGAGAAATGTTCCCATCCAAGCTGCGTCATGGCAAAGGTGCCTCTGTCAAAGACCCCCTGATACCCCACATTATGGACAGTAAGAACCGTTGCGGCATCCCGGAAACAAGGGTCGTCCCGGTACGTAATTTTTTGATGGACCGGAACAAGCCCCGTCTGCCAGTCATTGCAGTGAATTATATCCGGAGAAAAATTCAGTGCCTTCATCGCCTGCATGACCGCGCGTGCAAAAAACGCGAACCGTTCCCCGTTATCGTAATACGCGTTATAGCCGTCATCATAGAGCCCGTCACGGCCGAAGTACGCTTCATGTTCAATAAAGTAGCTTACCACCTCCGGGACATAGTGCGACTGGAATAACGCGCCCCACTTCTCGCCGTCACCGAAGGGTACCCCCAGGGGGCCGCCCGCAGGTTCCAGCCCGAAATAGTCTTTCCCGACACGGTAATACCGGGGAAGGAAAAGCCGCACATCATGCCCCCGTGCAGCGAGGGCCCGGGGAAGCGAATGTGACACATCCGCCAGTCCCCCTGTTTTAATAAAGGGATATGCCTCTGATGTAATGAAGGCTATGTTCACGAAATCCTTATGAGTGACTGCAGGTAGCCGTCGGGGGCCTCATACCCGAGGAGCGCAAGGACCGTCGCGGCAACATTTCCGAGGCCCGGGTTTTCAGGAACCTGAAGCTCGTACTCCCTGTTGTAATCAGGATCATATATGATAAAAGGGACCGGATTGAGGGTATGGGCGGTTTTACTTTCAGGAATTCCTGTTTCCGGGTCAATTTTGAAATTGCCCTTCTTGTCGGTTTCAAACATTTCATCGAGGTTTCCATGGTCGGCAGTGATCAGGGCGATACCATGGTGCTCCTTTACGGTATGCAGTATCCGTTTCAGGCAAAGATCTACTGTCTCCGCGGCAATCACCGCAGCCTCAAGATTTCCCGTATGCCCCACCATATCGCCGTTCGCGAAATTGAGCCTGATAAAGGGGAACGTTCCTTCATCAATTACCTCGATGACCCTGTCCGTTATATCCGCGGCCTTCATCCAGGGGCGTTCGTCAAATTCGATCCGGTCCGATGGTATTTCCTCGTACACCTCTGATGCGGAATCGAATTTCCCGCTCCTGTTGCCGTTCCAGAAATATGTGACGTGGCCGAACTTCTGGGTCTCGGAAATCGCAAACTGCCGGCATCCCGCGCCCGCAAGATACTCGCTTATCGTCCTGTCAATTGACGGCGGGAACACCAGGTAGTTCCGGGGTATTTTTTTGTCACCGTCATACTCCATCATACCGGCATACATCACATCGGGGATACGCTCACGGTCAAATTTATTGAAATCTTTATCATCAAACGCGCGTGAAATCTCGATAGCGCGGTCCCCGCGGAAATTGAAGAACACCACAGAGTCGCCGTCCACGATGGGACCAACAGGACCGTCTTTATCGACAATAGTAAATGAAGGGAGGTACTGGTCGGTAATTTCAGGATCTTCTTTTCTGAATGTTTCAACAGCATTTTTGGCGGAATCAAAAGGACGGGCTTTCCCCAGGACATGGGCGTCCCATCCCCGTTTCACAATGTCCCAGTCTGCTTCGTAACGGTCCATGGTGGTCACCATGCGCCCCCCTCCGGAGGCAATCCGGTAATTGAACCCTTTCTCTCTGAATGATGCAAGGTATTCCTCAAGCATATCAACATATATTAGCGCAGAGGTTTCAGGGACATCCCTTCCGTCAAGGAGTATATGAAGACATACATTTTTCACCGCATCACGGGACGCCCGCTCAATAAGTTTGAAGAGGTGGTCAATATGGGAATGTACATTACCGTCGGAAAGAAGCCCCATGAAGTGAAGCGCCTTCCCGTCCTTTGCGGGCTTTTCAACAAGAGACTTCCATATATCCGTCGAAAAAATGTCTCCGCTCTCTATGGCCTTCGATACAAGCTTGGCTCCCTGATCAAAGATTCTACCTGCCCCCAGGGCATTGTGCCCTACTTCGGAATTGCCCATGTCGCCGTCATCAGGAAGGCCCACCGCAGTCCCGTGGGCCTTCAGGGACGTATTGGGGCATTCCTTCAGGAGAGAATCAAGGAGCGGTGTCCTTGCAAGGTACAGGGCGTTCCCTTCATTTTCCGGACCAAGGCCGCAGCCGTCCATAATAACGAGCACCACCGGCCCCTTTCTGGGAGTAAAGGCGTTTTTCTGCAGCTTCAGCATATAACTTGATCCTCCTGAAAAATACTAATTCCGGGACAGCGAACTTTGGTGTCCTTTGGGAAACCCGAACCCTCGACGCCGGATGTCCATTCTATGTGAGATATTTGCGGGTAAACTCTTCCTCTGTCAGAAGCGGCACATAGTCCTTCTCAAAAACCTTCTGCAGGACCATTTCCACATTACGGTTCATCCCAAAAACAACAAATTCACAGTTATTATCATCAGCAAAACGCACCATACTGAAGAGCGCGGCAACACCTATAGAATTTACATAATCCAGTTTTGTCGTATCCAGAGCCATTATCCTGGCGCCGCTATCAATCGTTTTAATACCGATGTCAATAAGGCGCTTTTCATCTCCATATCCGAACTGTCCAGTAACGTGAAACAATGCGACATTATTTTTAATAGTGTAATGCACTTCCATTTTTCAATCCACCACACGCATTTATATAAGGGGGGAATTATCCCCTTAATTGCTACTTCTATTCCGGGGCCTTCATATCATTTTTTTTGCTGCTCCCCCCGTCGCCGGTGTGCCCGGCTTCCTGAATCTCCTTCAGTACCTGCGTAACCTCATGTATGCGTTCAACAGTTTCACCGGACAGAACAACCCGTTCCCCCCCGGAATTCATAATATCTTCAAGAAGCCCCTGCTGCAGTCTCGCAGAGGTCTCATTATATGTTCCAAGCTTCTGCAGTAATAATTTCTTTGTTGCACTCCTCTTCTTCAGGAAGGG
>DAOSYC010000290.1:0-3775 GCA_035380905.1 Spirochaetota bacterium
TAATACCCGGCCAGCCGTAGAGATCTATTGTTTCAATCTCCTTTTGTTCATACAGCATCCTGTAAAAATGCTCATCCCCTGAAGATGCCGGATGCGGGTCACCAATATAGATGATTGTCCTGCCCCCGGCGTTCCTGTAACCGGTCAGCGCGTTATACGCCATTGGGCCCATCGGCACCGGCCATGCCATAAACAACGCCCTGTCCGGATGATGCGCGGCAGCGGATTCGTCTCCCTCAAGTATCGGATACCAGAAATCATCAAACCATGGATTCCCTCCGTACCATTCCCAGGGACTCTGTTCGCCGGGAGGGTGGCTGTCATACGCGATAACATCGGCCCCCATTTCACTCAGGCACCTGGCCCAGTATCCGCTGCCGGCGCCGATCTCAACGATTGGGGAATATGAAGCGACTTTTTTAAGAACTTCATAATAGGGGATTGTAAAACTGTATTCGGAGACTAAATCATGACGCATGTCAAAAAGTAATGCAGCGAGTTCAGCTTTCTGCAACCGGCTGTTTTCATCGATGATGGTTTTCAGCCTGTTCAGATAGGGATTATATATCCGTACATCTTCATCAGATACTGCATATTCTAAAATACTATGTTCTGTCGAAAGCATGTAATCCTGCTTCATCCTGTAAAGTTTTTACTGTATTGCCCCAAACTTCGAAAAAAACAGGAGGGAGGGGAAATGTCAAACTTTTTTGCCGGTTACAATAGAAGGTATATATAATGAAATAATTCTTTGCATATTATTATTCCAATCCCGGCATTTCGGCCGGGAATTCCGCCAGCGGGGAATTTTAATGTTTCTGTTCCTTAATGAAATCATCGAATATTTTTTTGCTGGCACTGTCCATGAACGTGATGCTGATACCCACTTCCCAGCTCTTTCCCTTTTTTTCTGATCTCACCACAATACCTTCGCATTTGATAATGCGGTCATTCCCCTTGAGAGAGAGTGTCATCATTATGAACACAGTTGAATACAGCTCACAGGGCTCTTCGGTCCTGCAGAGGACCCCGCCTTCGCTCAGATTGGCACCTTCAGCCCGTATGAATGATTCTTTTTCGAAATCGAGCTCCACAAGCTGATTAATCTCAAAACGGGGATGTTTTCTGTTCTCTGAAGACATTGCCTTCCTCCCTCAACACGTGCGGTACCATCGGCCGGGCTCACTACTCGAAAAATCCAGCCGTGACATCTTTCATGGGAAAAAACATTTCACACTTCACGAACCCTGTCAATAATTAATCACATATCGGCACGACCGCAAATTGTTTTCAGGATCTGCGCAGCAGAACAAAAACGCATGAGCATGTGAATGAACCAAAGCGGCCTTGAAACCATAAATCCGTACCCTTAAAGCATCGAATACACAGAAATCAAAGAAACATTGACAATTTTCTGCCGTTACGCCTGACTATTCCCCGGTAAATAGTTTGAATCATTAGCCTAAAAAAGCTACAATGACTGATAACAAATCACACACACATGGCGGATACGATAATCATGGAAACGAAATGTATAATGAAGAGCGACATAGAGATTGCTCAGGAAGCAAAGCTCCTTCACATCAGGGAAATCGCGTCGCAGCTCGGGCTGTCAGAGGACGATATCGACTACTACGGAAGATACAAGGCCAAGATCAATCTTGATGTCCTCAAGGGACGGCCCCTGAAAGGAAAGCTGATACTTGTCTCTGCAATTACTCCCACACCGGCGGGCGAAGGCAAGTCAACGACGACAATCGGCCTCGCCCAGGCAATGAACAGAATAGGGAAGCAGTGCACCATCGCGCTCCGGGAACCGTCCCTCGGACCATGCTTCGGCACCAAGGGTGGCGCGGCGGGAGGCGGATATTCCCAGGTAGTGCCCATGGAGGACATCAACCTGCATTTTACCGGCGACATTCACGCGATCGGGGCCGCGCACAACCTCCTTGCGGCAATGATCGACAACCACATTAAACACGGCAACGAGCTTGATATCGATCCCGTAAAAATTTACTGGAAGCGTGCGGTGGACATCAATGACCGTGCCCTCAGAAATGTCGTGATCGGGCTTGGGGGAACTGCGCACGGCGTCCCCCGTGAGTCCGGGTTTATGATAACCGTGGCCTCTGAAGTGATGGCAATACTGTGCCTGTCGGAGAGCATCGCAGACCTGAAACAGCGCCTGGGCAGGATTATATTCGCCGAGAACCGCAGCGGCGATCCGGTATCTGTCGCGGACCTTGATGCCCAGGGTGCCATGGCGGCGCTCCTGAAAGAAGCGTTGAAGCCGAACCTTGTGCAGACACTTGAGAACACACCGGCCATCATACACGGCGGGCCCTTCGCCAACATCGCCCACGGCTGCAACTCGGTGCTTGCCACAAAAATGGCCCTCACCCTCTCGGATTACGTGGTGACGGAAGCCGGGTTCGGTGCAGACCTCGGAGCGGAGAAGTTTCTGAATATCAAGTGCCGGACAGCATGCATCAGGCCTGACTGCGTAGTCATTGTCGCCACCGCGCGGGCGCTTAAAATGCATGGCGGCGTGGCAAAAACCGGGCTTAAAACCGAAAATATCGGGGCTGTCAAAACAGGCCTCGCGAACCTGGAAAAGCACATCGAGAATGTCGGGAAGTTCGGCCTTCCGGTGATCGTTGCGTTGAACCGTTTCCCTGACGATACTGAAGACGAACTGCAGGCCGTCGCTGACTTCTGCGCGGAAAGAAACATTGAATACTCGCTTTCAGAGGTGTGGGAGAATGGCGGGGATGGCGGCATAGATCTGGCGCGAAAAGTATCCGGCATTATTGATCGTAACGAAACATCGAATTTCAGATGTCTGTACGATACGGACACGACAATAGAGGAAAAAATATCACTGCTGGCAAGGGAGATTTACGGCGCGAAGGGCGTACAATATTCCAAAAATGCCCTGAAGAGAATCGAATACCTTACCGGCAAAGGGTATGGAGGCCTGCCGATCTGTGTAGCAAAGACGCAATACTCCCTTTCAGACGACCCCTCACTGCAGAACAGGCCCTCCGGTTTTTCGGTTTTTGTTGCCGATATCACCCTTTCCGCGGGTGCGGGATTCCTGGTGGTCCACACGGGAGATATAATGACGATGCCGGGACTTCCCCGGCACCCTGCGGCGCTCAACATTGATATCACCGACGACGGCGATATACTGGGGCTCTTCTGACCCGACGATCTGTCCAGATATTTTGCAGAAAAACTATATGAATATTCCGGCAACAATAATGCCGGAATATTCACGGGTCGTAACCAAATAAAAAAGGGCTACGCCCATTTGCATGGGATAGCCCTTTTGATAAGGTAAGGGATAAAATCGTTTATATAACTGAAACTCGAACGGCTCTGGGCCCTTTCTCGCCTTTCTCAATTTCAAACTGTACTTCCGCACCTTCCTGAAGTGTCTTAAACCCTTCACCGAGGATACTGGTGTGGTGTACAAAATAATCCTTTCCTTCACTAGTAGTGATAAAACCGAAACCTTTTTGGTCGTTAAACCATTTAACTGTACCTTGTGTCATACTGCTGACTCCTGAAATGTAATTGTGGGCAAAACCCGTTTTCGATAAGCATATAAAACACTACGAAGATTACCGCGAAGAAGAACTGGTAAGTTTACGAGAAGTATTTATACAGCTTAATCTTATAAAGACAATATACTTACACACTGTTCATTGTCAACATTTTAATAACAAAACCAACAAAAAAAAGCATTATTGTGATAATTCTTTGATTTTTT
>DAOSYC010000291.1:0-3735 GCA_035380905.1 Spirochaetota bacterium
TTCATCAATAGCTTTAATGCTTATCGGTTATTATTCTTTCTGGAAAGAGGGGAGACCATTTGAGAATATTTCAGTTCTGCGTGCCGGTTATTTTTTTGCCCTGTTAATGTGTGTGAATACATCCATATCTTTTTTCGGGGATTTTATTTCTATATTGCTGGTGAAAATCAATATGATTATTGGCAATGGATTTATTGTCAGTATGTACATCGTGTCACAGCGGCATACGGATTACAACCGAATGGTAAAAATTGTTATTCATAAAGCCAAATACGCCCAGTCTCATATCAGGGGTGTGGATATTGAATCAGTGAAGAACAGACTGTATGAAATCATGGAACTGGAAAAAGCATTCGCTGATGAGGATATAAGTCTCGCACGCGTTGCTGATGAGCTTGGTGTGACGACACATCAGCTTTCTCAGATTTTAAATGAGAAAATCAATAAAAATTTCAATACTTTCGTAAATGAATACAGAATAAAGGAAGCAATGCAGCTGCTCGTTGAGGAGCCGGAACGGTCAATATTATCAACTGGTGTGGCGGTTGGGTTCAATTCATACGTTACGTTTTGTACTACTTTTTCCAGGATGGCGGGAATGTCTCCTAGTCAATACAGGCGGAAATATAGCAAATAAATATTTGAAGTTATTGTCCCCGATTGGTGTTGTATTTATTAAAAAGTAAATTTTGCCCGGTGTTTTCCATCACACTGCGTTCCTGCCTGCCTCATCTTCTTTCCCCAGGGTACTACCCGTAGAAATTACAGTGTTCGGGAATGGAAGAATAATCTATATATTTATAATTATTAATATCGTTATTTTTTGTAGTGTATAATCCTGAAAGACAGACCCCCGAAATGTGTGATACTATATACAAATACCTTCTATCTCTGAATCCGGCACAATGATGCAGGACACAATTCAGGATCCAAACAGGCATGAATTGTGTAAAAGGGGAGTTTTATGAAGGAACAATTTATACGGAATTATTACAATAATAATCCTGGTAAAAATTATTATATGATTACAGGGGGTGCAGATGAGTAACATGTATGAACAGGGATTTGCAGATTTTCTGGCAAAGGAAAAAAATCTAACGAGCATGGTGAACAATCGCGTGACGAAGTACGGTAAAAAAATTGCACTGAAAGACCGGGCGGACGGAGAATGGAAATCATGGACATGGACAGAATTCGGTGAATCAATACGAAACGTATCCAAGGCGCTTCTTGAATACAATGTCAAAGAAGGGGATATGGTTGGAATATTTTCCCAGAACCGTGCTTGTTGGACCATAACGGATCTTGGCATTCTGGGTATACGCGGAGTCAATGTACCCATTTATCCGACTAATTCAATGGAAGAGGCAAAATACATTATTGATGAAGCGGAAATCAAAGTAGTATTCGTTAATGATCAGGAACAATATGACAGATCACTTGCCATCATAAAAGGCGGGGGGACACTTCAAAAGATTATTGTATTTAGTGAGACTGTAAAGATTGAAGGGTCTAACGGCATATACTTCAAAGATTTTCTTGAAATCGGGAAGAAGTCGAACAAGGATGCCGAGGTTGAATCAAGACTTGCAAAAACAACAGCCGAAGATCTTGCCACGCTTATATATACATCCGGAACAACAGGTAATCCGAAAGGGGCAATGCTTACGCATGAGAATTTTTTGTTTATGAGTTACGCATGCCGCTTTGTTATGACTAATGACGAGAAGGATGTTGCTCTTTCATTCCTTCCTCTTAGCCATGTTTTTGAGAGATGTGCACAGTACTGCTACCTCGCCGGCGGGTCGGAATATCATTACTGTCATGACACAAAGCAGATACTTGATTTTCTCAAAGAAGTACGTCCGAACTGGGCCCGTGTAGTACCGAGAATTTGGGAGAAGGTGCATGCGGCAATACTCGAACAGGTAAACGCAGGGCCGGAAAAAAAGAAGAAAATATTTACATGGGCCCGAGAGGTTGGCGAAGCATATTACTGGAACAAGTTTAAGGGGCTTCCAATACCGGTGAGTACAAGACTGAAACACTTTGTTGCGTATAACCTTGTACTAAAAAAGATACAGGCCCTTACCGGCGGCAGGTGCAGGCTGTTCCTGAACGGCGGAGCGCCATTCAATCCGGGAATAAACCGGTTCTTTACCAGCCTGGGTATTCCGGTATCACTGGGTTACGGGCTCACTGAGATTTTTCCTGTCGGAGGACCGAATATTAAAAATTTTAAATATGGTACCAGCGGTCCCCTTCTTCCTTTAATGCAGTTCAGGATTTCCGATGAAGGTGAGATACAGGTAAAGGGACCGAACCTCATGAAAGGATATTACAAAAAGCCCGAGGCGACAAAAGATGTTATTATGGAAGACGGATGGTTTCGTACAGGAGATATAGGGCATCTGGATGAAGATGGGCACATCACAATTACGGACCGTATCAAAGAGCTTATAATCACTTCCGGGGGAAAGAATATCTCCCCGTCCAATATTGAAACTCTGCTGAAAATGAATTTTTATATAGAACAGGCTGTGGCAATTGGAGACGGGCGGAAAACCATAACTGCTCTTATCGTTCCTTCATTTCCTGCTCTTGAAGAGTTTGCAAAAAAGAATGGTATCAGTTACACATCCAGGGAGGAGCTTATAAACAACCCCCGGGTAATTAAGCTTTATGAAGAGATAGTTAATACGCAATGCGAATCATTGGGGCAGGTCGAAAAGGTAAAGAAGTTTACACTTCTCCCGGAAGAGCTGAGCCAGGAAAACGGGGAGCTTACGCCGACATCAAAGCTGAAACGCCGTATCATTGACAAAAAATACAATGATGTGATAGAGAAGATGTATCAATAAGGAATATAATTTTATTCGGCATAATTTATACGGGGGCTGACATAATGCCCCCGTCTTTTTTCTGCATTGTTTTTGTCAGGTTCCTCCCGGAATGTTTTTATAAAAGCATTTTCAAGATGTGCGCAATTAAACCTCTTTGCTGATAAACCGATAGTATCCAAGCCCCAATGCGAGAACCAGCCATAGACCGACAGTAGACCATCCCAGCGTATTTGCGACACCGCCCATCTGTCCAATAAGCGATGCAATGAAACCAATGGAATCGCATATAAATAGTGATAACAGTATGCCCTTGAACAGGTCTGAACTTTCCGCCTTGCTGGCAAACCAGCAGATAAGCCCGATACCGGTCAAAGTGGCTCCGCTCCACTGTGTTGTCATAACGCCTGACAGGTTCAGGGTTATGCCGTAAATGGGCATAAGAAAAGAATAGAACAGAACCATGGATAGCCCGAATACAATCGATATTACCGACTTAATTTTAAGGAAAACGCTCACATTCATGATATCCTCCAGGAGAATCAGATTTATGATATAATACTACAAGTGGCTATTGTGGTCAATAAATAATTTATAAAATAAAAAAAATGAGGACTATAAAGAAGTCGCATTGGGGTGTTCACACGGTGGTTATAATGTGAATAGGGTGAAGGAGTGTATGCGTACATTATTTTTTTACATGGTTTCCCTGCATGTAATATACTGATATATTGTCCTGTTCACAGGTGATACTATTCCCGTCTTTCTGTGTCCGGAAATGTCCTGTATCCCTTGTAATGAACAGATATGGTATTGATTAAGGAGAAACGGTTAAGAATGCGAAATAAAAAGATTTGACAATAGTATAATTTCCAACAATATTTTAGTATATAAA
>DAOSYC010000292.1:0-3676 GCA_035380905.1 Spirochaetota bacterium
TTCTCAGATATGCCAGTTAACGAGAATCGTAATTACGGAGAACCGTTTTTCATAAAATAAAGGAATAGCAGGAAAGGTTTCACAGATGAACGATGAAGGTATAGGTCACTTGTGTGGTTTTCTGTATACTACAGGTATAATACCAGCATATGTGATGTGAAAGTGATCAGATAAAAGGCTTTACCGGATTCATGGCAGTAATTATGAAGGATACTATCACAGGATAAATGGAAGGGATTATGAAAAACTCATTGGAACAGTGTCTGCAGCATCTCAGAACTATTAAAGCCGAAGATCCGCTCCGGTCGGTATTCTGCCTTGTACCTTCACTGGGGTACCTTCGGTGCCTGCAGCGGGCAGTTTTTGATGCAGGTGAATCCTTCGCGGGTCTTCATATCACGACGTTCCGCGGTTTTATACGGGAAGCCGTTGATATCTCACTTGTGCTGTCGGGTAAGAGGTATATCGGCTCTCTTGATCAGCATGCGGTGTTTCGCGACATAGTTCATTCAGTGGAACTCCTCTGGTGTGGCGATGTATGTGAATTTCGTGTGGTGCCGGGCCTTCTGGCAAGGGCCCTCATGAAGCTGAGGCTTGACGGCGACAGCGCGTTACTTCCGCAGGTTTTTGGACTGCTCGGCGATAAAGGCAAAGACCTGGCGGTGACTAACGATGTGTATGAAAAACACAAGGCCGACGCGAACCTCTCTGATTACCCTGACATTGTCCATTTGTTTCTGGCTGATACGGACCTGCTCGATATTAACACGGATGCGGCTGTTATTCTGATGCCGGGGGTGACAGAGGGGCTCAGCGCCGGAGAGATGCAGTGTATTGAGAAACTCAAGGAGTCCCATGTTATTTTCACTGTAGAGGAAGATGAATCCGGGGCGTCGATAGATTTCTTTACCGCACCTTACGATACACTTGAAGCGCGGGAGATAGCGGCACGCATTCTCAAATTGGCCGCGTCGCCGGAACACCGGTTTGAAGACATCGCAGTGGTGTGCCCTGATGGTCATTACCTGTCCCTCATGGCTGCTGAGCTGGAATCATCAGGGGTCCCTTTCTGGGCGCCCGGGGGTATACCGACTGGTTTAACGGGGGCTGCGGCTGTTTTTGAGGCCCTTGTCAATATTTTATCCGGTGATTTTGATTTCCAGGATATTAAATGTTATCTGCTCCGATGCGGTGGAGTGCCCTGGGTTGAGCGTGCGGAGGATGAACGTTTGTCACGGCTACAGGTTCTCCGAATGGCGAGGAAACACGGGGCTGCCGCGGGGTATGATACATGGACGGTCCACATGGAACGTGCAATTACGGCATCAGATGATAATGGAGAGATATCCACCTATGACCTGGACCATATCGTCGCGCTTCAGAAATTGATTCAGGGTCTCGGCGAATTCCGGGAAAAAACCGAGAAGAGTGCCGGGATTCAGGAGCATGCGGAATGGATAACGGTCATGATGACACATTTCCTTCCAAAAGCAAAAGAGAAAGATCGTCTTCTGGCGCTGGTGCAGCGATTGTTCAATTCTCCCGGCAGCGCGGTAATGACCGGCAGTGAATTCTGTGAATACATTCTCGGCCTTGCAGGGGGATACAGGGAATCCGCCGGAGTACCTGAAGGTAGCGTATATCTTACTGATAGGATTGAGGATGGGTACTTCCGTCATGTGTTCTCTCCGGGACTTACCGACTCCGCGGTGCCGGGAATGATACGACAGGACCCGGTCATCACCGACAGTGATATTGATGTTATTAACGCGATTCCAGGATTTACTCTGGAAAAGTCTTCCGAACGGCAGACACGGACTGTTGACCGCTATCGGAAATGGATTGGATGTGCCGCAGTGAGCTGGACCGGCAGCGCACCGGGGATGGACATTATGGAAGGGAAAGCGGTTTTCCCCACGCCGTTGATGTTTGAAATTTATGCACGTGCAACCGGTAAAGAATATTCACCTGATAATTTGAGGGAGTTCCTTGCCGGCCGTTCGTGCCGCCCCGGGATTCTGGCGGACAGCGGATCGATGCCGCTCCATGAGTGGGAGTACTCGTTGTCCAGTATCTTCACTGACGGAAAAACTGCGGCACACTATATGGCAGCAGATGAGGGAAGCGGTCGGATTTACGAAAGTGAAAAGGCGAAATGGGCGAAAAAAGAGTTTAACGAGTATACGGGAATCACCGGACACAACGAATACAGCGGTATAGGTCATTTTTCCGCATCGGCTTCAACGAAGATGGTGCAGTGCCCTTACAGCTATTTCCTCGAGCGGGTCATGAATCTTAAACCCGTTGATGAACCGGTCCCCGCGGAAGACATTGACGCGATGCAGACAGGTACTCTTGTTCACGAAATACTGGAACGTTTCATGAGACGGGTGGTCAATGAGAAAATATCTTCTGATAAATATCCAGTCGTTCTTATTGATGTCCGTGACAGTATAATGGAAGCGTTTGTCGAAAACCACGAGTTGCGTTTCCCGGTGATGTGGGAAAAACGCAGGAAAGAGATACAGAGCTATCTGGAGAATTTTCTGGCCTTTGAGTGTGAAAACACGAACAGGCCAATGGAGTTCGAGCTGGCATTCGGCCTTGACGGGAAGCCTCCGGCAGAAATATCATTTGGCGGAATGAAGCTCACCTTCAGTGGAAAAATTGACCGCATCGACAAAACAGAAAATGGATACGATATTATTGATTATAAAACATCAAAGAAAGGGCAGTATATGAAAGGCGTTCTAAATGGCGGCAGCCGGATTCAGGCGTTCATATATGCTGAAGTGCTGAAAAAAATATACGGAGCGGATAATGCGGTAATCAAGGCGGGGTTCTTTCCCGTAAAGGACGCCACAAAGCCGATTCTAACTGAGTATACCGATGATATCCGGAAGAATATTGACATTATCTTCACATTTATCCGGGAGGCCCTGGAGGCCGGCATGTTTTTCCCCACAGGGGAATGCGGGTATTGTAATTTCGCTCCCATCTGTGGTAATCACATAGGGATTCAGGCGGAACGGAAGTTTCAGGGGGACAACGGACTCCTCGCGAAATACAGGGAGATCAGGGAGATGGAATAGTCATGAATATGAAAAAGAATGAAATCATTGTAACAGCAGACCGCGGTGAGCGGGATATTATCGAACATGTATTTGACAATAATCTCGCGGTGATTGCAGGGGCAGGTGTCGGGAAGACCCGGGAAATGGTGGTACGGATTGTGAACGGTGTATTGCAGGGACATTTTTCCATGGATGAAATTGCTGTTATCACGTTTACCAGGAAAGCCGCGGGGGAAATGCGGGAACGCGTGATTCAGCGGTTGAGCGAGGTCATGAGTGAAGCGGAAGGTGAAGAGCGTGAGCGGCTTGAAGCGCAGCTCGTCATGGCGGTAACCGCACGTATATCGACAATCCACAGCTTTTGCGCCGCGATCCTCAAGGAGAAACCGGTGGAAGCGGGGATTGATCCGGCATTTACTATGCTCGATGATGGTGATGAAAGTTTCTTCGATGAAGTGTTTGAACAGTACCGGGAAAAAGTTCTCCTGGATGATCGTGAAAGCATGCCTTCAAAGATACTGCAGAAGCTTATCCTCGAAATGGATTTTGAATTGTCCCCTCCGGACTGGGATTTTGGAAGCAACGACAACATCCGTGATCTT
>DAOSYC010000293.1:0-3658 GCA_035380905.1 Spirochaetota bacterium
CAATGCCGAAAAGAACGATATTAACAGGAGCTTCCTCCCTGTTTTACTTACAAAAAATGTCATACTGCAATACCTGCATTTTTGATCCATCCCGCAAGCGTCCCGCGATTCAGGCCCGAACCGCTCCCATAGATTTCCATGCAGTCTGCCACTGCAGAGTGCGGGCAAAGTTCCGTAACAGCATTGGCAATTCGGCCCTGCCCGCCTCCTCCATGGGTACAAAACGGAATAACACGTTTCCCTGAAAAATCATGTTCCTCCAGGAAGGCTGCAACCGGGGGCGCTATAGTACTCCACCAGTTCGGGGAACCGACAAACACTATGCCGTACGCATCGATAGTATCAACTGATGGTTTCAACACGGGCCTGAAACCATTCCTGATTTCTTTCTTTGCCTGGTTTACAACTTCATTGTAAACTCCGGGGTACGGAACCTGAGGACATATCTCAATGATCTCACCCCCGGTTATTTCATGAATCATCGCTGCCATCTTCCGGGTATTCCCGGACCATGAATAGTAGGCTATAAGTATATTCTCTGACATTTCGTACACCTTTCAGTTTAAATTTGCCCGATATAGTTGACTACTTCGCTGTCGCTTCGCGGTACTGCTCATCGGTTACCGGGCCTAACCACTCCGCCGGCCCCAGATGCACCTGTGTGCTCATGCCAAGGTGAACGAAGTGACTTTCAGGGGCCGCCCCATGCCAGTGTGCCGTGTTTTTAGGTATGGCCACCACATCACCTTCCCGCAGCAGCCGTGCCGGTTTTCCTTTTTCCTGGTAATACCCGGTCCCTTTTGTAACCAGCAGTATCTGTCCGCCGGGATGGGAATGCCAGTATGTTCTCGCGGCAGGTTCAAAGGTAACATTGTATACCTGGGTATCGAAGGCCTTTTCCTCATCGGTAACGAGCATGTTGACCCACACGGTGTTGCTGAAAATTGAATTGGAGGCCTTATCTCCTTTCGCAAATACTGTATTGTTGTCCATTGTTATTCCTCCCTGGTTTCCGCACGAAACCATATACATCATGGATAGTGCGAAAATAATTGTTCCTGTTAGTATCCTTTTCATTTCCTGTACTCCTTTGCGACATATCATTACTCATTTCAGATATTTTGAGAAAAATACTGTGAGTGTATCAAAAGGAATCATGTCCACCCTGTCATAGAGATCAATGTGCCGTGCCCCTTTCACGATAACAAGCTCCTTCGGCTGTGCGGCCATTTTATACGCGTCTTCAGTGAAATAGCGCGAATGGGCCTTTTCACCCATAATGAACAGAATGGGACGCGGTGAAATCGTCCTGATATGGTCCATCAAAGAGAAATTCATGAATGCCAGGCTGCTTGTTGTGGTAAAATTCGCCCGGGCATTGGGGTGATGTCCGCGTTTCATGCCGTAATATTCAAAGAATTCACTTGTGATAGGATCCAGCCCTTCAGGTATGGATTCAGAGGGTTCCGCCGGGAAACTTGGAACATATTCAGGAGAACCTTTTTCAAAATCATTCCATCGCTGCGCTGCAAGCTTGTCCAGAATCGCCGCACGCTGTTCATCGGTCATCCCGTCCTTCCATCCTTTGCGGGTTACACGGCTCATGTCGTACATGCTTGCAGTGGCAACAGCTTTTATGCGGCGGTCAACCTGTGCCGCGGTTACCGCGAACGCGCCGCTCCCGCAGATACCGATAACTCCGATTCTGTTGCGGTCAACAAACGGGCGTGTTCCTATGAAGTCAACACCCGCGCTGAAATCCTCAACGAAGATGTCCGGCGATGAAACATGCCGCGGCTCGCCGCCGCTTCCCCCGTTATAGGACTCATCAAAGGCAATTGTTACAAATCCTCTGATCGCCATCTCCTGGGCATAGACACCCGCTCCCTGCTCTTTCACACCTCCATAGGGTGTACCGATTACGATGGCCGGGTATTTCTTCGACCTGTCGATGTTTTTCGGCAGATACATATCTGCTGCAATGGTAATTCCATACCTGTTCTGGTATGAAACGCTCTCTACCGTTACTTTGTCGCTCAACGTAAACGTTCTTCTGCTGCTTCGTTCACAGGCAATAAATGCGAACGGAAGAACCATCATCAGCATTATAATAATTGTTCTTTTCATTTTTGACTCCTCCACTATCGTTTATTTACAGTTAAATTATTGAATTTTCATCCCGCCGCAAATACCCGATTCTCTTAATAATTGCCTGATTCTACACAGTTTAAAGAATATTATTGCCTTTACAGGCAATTTATTGTATAATTCTACATATACACACAATACTCCAGAGGTTATCATGAATCAGAACAGAATGGTTGAACTGCTGAATCTGCTTGTGCCGGAAGAAGGCGTTGTCAATGATGCTGTTGAAAACGTTGACCTGTTTCGTATTACAAATTCATCACCGCGGCTGCCTCAAAAATATGATCCCAGTATTATTATACTCGCCCAGGGGCAGAAACGGGTATTTATTGGTGATGATATGATTCGATATGATCCGCTTCACTACCTTGTTGTATCTATACCAATGCCGCTGGAGTGTGAAACCACGGCAAGTATGGAAAAACCGATGCTTGGTGTAAGAATCAGGGTTGATGCTACAATTATAGGCGAAATACTGCTCACCCTTGATGACGCGCACCATACAATAAAATCCATTCCAAAAGGAATTTACTCCGATGCTCTTGATAACAGGATGACAGACGCAGTAATCAGGCTTTTAGAAGCATTATCTTCTCCAGCTGACAGCCGCATTCTGGCACCGATGATAGTGAGGGAAATAATCTACCGGGTACTTTCCGGAGCAAAGGGGGACGCGCTACGCGCCCTGGCATTCCGGAATCAGCGCTTCTTTCAGATAGCACGCATACTTGATATAATACATGAATCCTACGACAGGAAGCTGGACCTGAATTCACTTGCCACTGAGGCGGGGATGAGCATCTCAGCGTTTCATGCCGGCTTCAAGGCGGTAACAAATATTTCACCCCTTCAATACATAAAAAATGTACGGCTCCATAAAGCCCGAATGCTGATGATTGAGGAGGGAATTAACGCATACAATGCCGCTATTCATGTCGGATATGAAAGCCCCTCCCAGTTTAACCGGGAATACAAACGGCTCTTCGGGTTGACCCCCGGGAAAGATGCAATAGATATTGAAAACAGAGTTGGGCAGATATAATGGGCAAAAGAGGCAATAGCGCATAGTGCGCGGTATTATAATAAAGAAATACCACGAGTTATATATGAAAATTAAATTTTCCAGAGATTCTGATTCAAATGATGGTGTCCGGCAACAGGATGTTATCAGGTCAATACCTCCCCGCAGAGTACCTGACAAAAAAAATCCGGCGGATATTCTTTCTGACAGTATGCTCTTCAATTTTTTCGACAGGATGCCCCTCACCGCAAGCTACGCAATGATTTTGTATGTTGTGCTGTATTCATTGTTGTTTCCCCCGCGATTTCCAAATGGAGATATATCCATAACCCGTATTCTGTTACATGTATATTCCTTCAGTCACAGCGATTTTCTACATGATGGGTTATGGGTATTTACTACGATCCTGTTCATTCTCCTTTCGGGTTTTTGCTGTGTATTGTCGGTGTATTCAGCGGTAAAATATTACCGCCTTCGTGGAAATGCCTT
>DAOSYC010000294.1:0-1211 GCA_035380905.1 Spirochaetota bacterium
CAATAGCGCCCCCGAGAATAAAACCCCGGGCTTCAAGCCCCACTACAACGTCAATATCCACCCCTTCATATCTGTTCACAATTTCATCCACCACATCCCTGAATCCCTGGGCATCCTTGAGCAGCGTGGTGATGTCACGGAACATTATCCCTTCTTTCGGGAAATGAGGTATTGTCCTGATTTTTGATTTGATTGTTGCCATTCACAAGCTCCTTTTTATGCTGATGATGGGAACAATAAAATCGGGGATTCAAATGTCAACAAAAAGACATTTCAGGTATATTCCCCGGCGGGGTGATACAGGTCAGTGCGCATTCACGGGTTGGTCATGGATCCAGTCTCCCCGTTTCAGCTTATGCCTGAAGTTGGTTGTTTCATCTTCCAGAATTTTCTGCAGATATTGTATGTGCCGGGTAATTGCCTCGCCATACAGGTCCCCTTCATACCCGAACCGTCTGGCGAAATGATATTGCCCGAACCGTGATACATTCCGGTACGCCCCGGTAAGCCGCTTTACGGTAATTTCATAGAAACTGATTGTTTTCTTCAGTATATCAAACTCGGTATCAAACCCGCCAATTCCCGCCTCCCGGAATTCCCGGTACAGGAAAATGAGTTTCTCAAGATACGCCCGGTCAGACATCTGGCCCAGCAGGTCCGCGCTGCCGAGAATACATCCCGCAATCATATCTTCTTCGGAATCGAATGTAATACTGTTGAGATCAACGCTCAGCCCCGTACACCGTATGATGTTTGATATTGTAGTAATTTCTTTTTCCGGTATGGAAAAGTCCCTGTGGTTCTTCTTCAGGAAATCCACACTGCGCTCCACATGATTCGAGGTGTATTTTGCGCCGGACCCATCGGTGTCCCATGTTTCCTGAATATAACCGGTATCATGAAGCAGTGACGCGGTAAGAAGGTGCCAGGCAGTTTCAGGTGCAAGGGGGGTATTTTCAAGATTATACCCGTCCATAAGACGTACTGCCGCAAGGGTCGCGTCAAGGGTATGTGAGAGATCATGGTATTCGGTATTGCACGCACGATATCCCGGATACTTCCCTGCAAAAAGCTTCATTATGTGAACCATACTTTTTTTCACAGGCGTATATATCTTTGAAGGATAATGATAACAGAATACCTTTTTTATTTCCGCCATCACGGCTTTCGGGCTATTCATATCAATCAGCGCTGCCAGTTGTACTTTTTTT
>DAOSYC010000294.1:1311-3640 GCA_035380905.1 Spirochaetota bacterium
GGGAACCTACCCTTTGTATTCCGCGACAAGAAGGGCGAAATCGTCCTCAAAGGAGCGGCGGGGACCGGTAAAGTTCAGTATTTCGTCATATACCGCCTGGCACATCTCCCGGGCGGGATAACCGGCATGGTGTTTCAGTATTTCTACGAACTGCTCTTCCCCCAGCAGAGCCCCCGCAGCATTCCTTGCCTCGGTAATACCGTCGGTATAGAGCACAATTTTATCGCCCCGTTTCAGATAATTTTTCGCATCTTCATAATCGGGTTCAGCGAAATCGAGAAACACCCTTCCCTTTGAGCGCACCATGTCGATATCGCCCCCGCTCCGTACCAGCAGCATGGGGGGATGTCCCGCGTTTGCTGATATAAGCGTGCCCGATTCAATATCAAGGCAGCATATACAGGCGGTGATAAAATTCCCTCCCATCTTGCCTTTCAGCAGGGTCTTCATTTCACGCAGCGCCTCCGCCGGCCGTTGTATGAATTTCCCCCATGAGTTCAGAGACATCTTCACCATTGAAGCTACCAGTGCGGACCCCACGCCGTGACCCGAAACATCACAGATGAACAGGCCCAGCTCCTTCATGCCCCTCCGGTAATGGATGTCGATAAAATCACCCCCGACTCCCATTATGGGTACATATTTATATGCAATTTCGACCGCACTGATATCGGGGATGTTCTGCGGCAGCAGGGCAAGCTGAATTTCCTGGGCGAGGAGGATGTCCTTTTCAAGCTCAGATTTCTGCTTTTCGATAATAGCGGTCCGCTCCATCACCATCCGCTCCAGGTTGTCCTTGAGGTCCGAGAGGTTCTGATACATTGTGGAGTTTGCCAGAGCGATCGCCGCATAGGCGGTGATGTTATGAACAAAGGTGATCTCCCGTTCATTGAGCCGCTTCAGGTTTGTTTTTTCAGAAAGGAGCAAAACCCCCAGAAGCTCCCCGTTATTGATGAGAGGTATTAGATATTCTCCATGGAGGGTTTCAAACAGAGTAAGTATTGTATCCCGTGCGGCATGGTAATTGCCGGATGTCTCAACAAAGCTCCGTTCGAGATAGCTGTGACGGTCCAGCAGCAGGGCCTCAATATCATCCCCAAGAAAAATGGTGTTTTCTTCAATGTCCCTGTAGTGTTTTGAAAAACCACGCTTAATATACAGTACCGCACGTTCTACATGCAGTCCCCGTTTCACAGTTAACTCAACCTCATTTACCAGCTCGTCAAGGTTCTTCAGGACTGAGATATCCTCAATGAATCCCGCCTCAACTTTTCCAAGATTATAGCTCCGTCTGTTGAAAAGCTGATCAATGACCGGCTGAATCCTGTTAAAGTAGAAGTAATTAACAAGAAACCAGACAATGAAAATCAGAAACAGAAAAACCGGATGTATTGCGAGCAAATGAGGGCGCAGTAACAGGAATACTGTAATATTGGGGATAACAATCAGGGAGGACAGGATAAACCAGAATGTCGTAATATGAAGGACACTGCGTATGTCCATCAGCTGATGCCGCAGTATCCCGTAGGTGAGAATCGCGAGAGGTATAAAAAGGAAATTACTGAGGGGATACACATCGATCCCGTTCGTCGCCGGAATATTTGTCATTGTCATTAATGCCGACAGACAATACGCAAGAAAAAGGTATTTGTATTTTACCCGATTAACAGGGTTCTTTTCTCCGCGGATTTTATTTGCGACAAATATAAAAATATATACGGTAACAACTGTGGCATACAATGAAAAGGCCCGAAAGGCAGCACCGTTTTTCGCGATAAGCCCCCAGCTGTACCGATAAAATCCATAGAAATAATAATCAGTAAAGGTAAACACAGACAATACCGCGCTGATTCCGAAACATACAATCACCAGAACATTCCATCGCCTGTTCATAATGATCTGAAAAAAAAGAAGCGTCACAGCCGGAATGAATACATATAAACAATGCACACCCCTTTCAATGGCAAGAAGGGTCTGCTCGTCGTCAATTAGATGGTGACATATAAATGCCCAGGAGAGAAGTGTCCACCAGACACAAATTACGGAGAGCAGGACATTCTCTCTTTTAAGCTTCCCTTTCACAAGGGAAAGCGCCGCAAGGAATAACCCTACCACAAGTGAAAGAATCGGAGGAATAATATATAGTGACACATTCGGCATAATAGTATTAATTCCGTGAGCCGGGATTATTTCCGGAGCTGTCATCCGCAAAACGATGCCTGTTCCGGACACACATCCACTGCTGCAACAATCAAAGGGATAATCACAGGGGATTATGAATTATAACAAAACCGTACAATGTGTCAAGACTAATTATGGGCATAATTAC
>DAOSYC010000295.1:0-3617 GCA_035380905.1 Spirochaetota bacterium
TCTTTTGAGGAAAGAAGAAAAATTTAATTTTTCGTTATTGGATTAAATTGTTCTGCTATTTTGCTACGTCATATAACTCATAGAAATCTTAACGTTGCTGCCAAAAAAATATCCCGCTAACCTTGATTAGCGGGAACATGATATTCACCAACCCGGCGTTATCAACATAAGGCAGCTATGTTAAGATTTTGTTGGACGAAATCACCTGCGTACTCCAATTCATATAGGAATTTAAAACCCCTTTTATTTTAAATCCGACAGCAATTCCCTGAAACAATACCGATTCCTTTAACGAACATAAGAAAGTTGTGAAAGGATTAAAGGATTTTCATGATTTTGAAGGAATATATTAATTAAGAATCATGGTAATCCTGAAATCAGGAAAATCACGGTTCAGACAAAATATTTCATCAACTGACCTTTAAAAAAATGTTAGCCGTGACCTGTAGAAGGTATTATATTTACTTCTTCTCAAACACCGTATCCACGGTAACGACTTTCCCTGAAAGATTAATTTCCGCTGTAACCGTATAGCTGCCTTTTGCTTTCATATTAAAACCGGCAGCATAATGGTGCATCCCCATTCCGGTCATCATGTGTCCCTTCTTCGTTACAATTGAATTGCCGGGACCCTTTATGGAAAATGATACCACTGCGTCCTTAATTAATGTATTTTCAGGCTTTTTCATGAGGGTCAGGAGAAGGTAGTCGCTGAATTCAGCTTCAGTTTCAACCGGCGTATTCATCTTCTTCATCATTCCTTCATGATGTGCCCGGTCCATCAGGTCAAAGGCAGCCTGTATTCCCCCGGTAGTGACGATCTTCGTGTTCCCAACCTCCGAGCGCTGCACATCGCCATGATCATGTCCCTCCTTCGCGCAGGTTATCATGAAAATAACCGACACAACAGCACTTAGCATTATAATGTTTCGTTTCATATATACGGCCTCCTTTACAATTATTTTTGCAGTGTGTACTCCTCAACTCCTCTTCTTTCATACCACCATTCAAAGATCACCGGTATTAATATAAGGGTGACCACGGTTGATGTGATGAGCCCCCCCACCATGGGTGAAGCAATCCTTCTCATCGCGGTGTTACCAGCATCTGTTCCCCAGAAAATCGGGGTAAGCCCGAGTATTGTTGTGGCAACGGTCATCATTTTGGGGCGCACGCGCATGACAGCGCCGTGCATCACCGCCTCACGGATAGACGGAAATTTCCCCTCCTTCAGCCGTTTCAGTGCGTCATCGAGATACACAAGCATGATGACCCCGGTTTCAGCCGCAAGTCCTATGAGCGCAATAAACCCCACATCGGAAGCAACGGAACGGTTATACCCCGCAAGGAACATGAACCATATCCCTCCAATGGGGGCAAAAAATAAGGCCGTAATCATTATCCACAGCGGATGCGAAACATTTTTGAAATGTATAAAAAGAATAACAAATACAATCAGAATCACGAGGGGAATAAGGATCTTCATCCTTTCCGCCGCGAGCTTCATCTGCTCATACTGGCCGCTTATTTTATATGTATAACCCTGGTACCAGGGAATTTTCTTTTCAGCGTGCAGCTTCGTGATGAGATCATCAATCCTGTGTGCGACAGTACCGATATCGGATGATCTTGTGTCCACATAAAGCCATGACGTACGCCGCGCGTTTTCCGTCTTGATAACGCCGGGACCTTTCTCTATACGTATGCCGGCAACTTCGGACACCGGTATCTGTCCACCGGAAGGTATAGGAATAAATATGTTTTTCAGTGAATCAAGGGACTCCCGGTAACTCCGCAGATACCGGATATTAATACTCCAGCGGTACAGCCCGGAAATCACGTCCCCCACCTTCCTGCCCCCCACGGCCGATGTAAGCACATTCTGAATATCAGCAATACTGAGCCCGTACAGGCCAGCCCGCCTCCTGTCAATATCATAGTTGATATAGTTTGCCCCCTCCACACGGTCACCGAACACCGAGCTCACGCCGGGGATACGGGAAATGTGCCCCTCAAGGTGCGCGGTAATGGTTTCAAGTTTCCCGAGGTCATCCCCCATTATCTTTACGCCGAGTGGCGTTTTAATGCCAGTGGAAAGCATATCAATACGGGCCTTGATGGGCATGGTCCAGGCATTCACCAGCCCCGGAAGTTTCACCGTCCTGTCAAGCTCTTCAATAATGGTGTCGATAGTGATGCCCGGGCGCCACTCCGACCGGTCCTTCAGCAGAATATTCGTTTCAATCATGCTGAGGGGCGCCGGGTCCGTTGCGGTTTCGGAGCGCCCTATCTTCCCGAACACAAGTTTCACCTCGGGAATTTTCTTTATCATCCTGTCCGTCGATATAAGGATGTCCCTGGCCTTCGATACCGATATGCCGGGAATGGTTGTAGGCATATACAGAAGGTCCCCCTCCTCAAGGGGCGGCATGAATTCGCTTCCTATGGGATCCACCACGCTGACCGATGTAAATGGTATACGTAATCCCGTCACGGGCAATATGCTTATAAGGAGCAGCGCTCCTGCCGCGGCAATAATGCGCCCCTTGTGGTCAAGGGAATATGCAAGGACCGGTGAATATACCGATATAAGGGACCGGCTCACGGGATGACGCTCCTCCGGCGGTATGCGCCCCCGTACAAAATATCCCACCAGTACGGGAAGGAGCATAATTGAAAGCATCGCGCTTGCGGTCATGGCAAGGGTCTTCGTCAGGGCAAGGGGAACGAACATCCTCCCTGACTGTTCCGGCAGCGCGAAAATAGGAAGAAAGCTTACAATAATAATCATCATTGACCAGAAAAGACCCGGCGCCACCTCAAGTGTCGATTCCTTTGCGGTGAGCCAGTACAGGTCGCTGTCGGGAACTACGCCGCTTCGTTCATGTTCCTCCAGGCGTTTGTGCATGTTTTCAACCATTACCACGCTTGCGTCAACCATGACGCCGATCGCAATGGCGATACCCCCCATTGACATGATATTCGCCCCCACATTGAGGACATGCATAATGATAAATGACATAAGCACACCGAGCGGAAGGACCGTGAGGGCAACAAATGCTGACCGGAAATGAAGAAGGAAGAATATAGTGACAATGGAAACAATGATCAGTTCCTCAATTATTTTCACTGCGAGGTTATGAACCGCACGGCCGATCAGTTCCGACCTGTCATAGGTTTCCACTATTTCAATCCCGCGGGGAATCGATGACTTCAGGGTTTTAAGCTTTTCCTTTATCAGTGCAATAGTACGCGGCACGTCCTCCCCCTGCCGCATGATTACTATTCCCCCCACCACTTCGCCGTTACCGTTCAGGTCGGCGATGCCACGGCGTATGTCGGGCCCCTCTTTCACATGGGCTATATCTCCCAGTCGGAGGACTGCCCCTTCAGCCGAAAAACGGATTGGAATATCCTTAATATCCTCAACAGTTCGGATATATCCCTTCGCGATAATCATATATTCTGTTTCTGCCTGCTGGAAGAGACGGGCCCCCATTTCCATGTTGGATTTTCTTATTGCTGATTCAATTTTCGAGAGGGGGATTTTATACTGATACAGACGGTTCGGGTTCACCTCCACCTGGAACTGCCTGCGGAACCCCCCGAGGGACGCG
>DAOSYC010000296.1:0-3527 GCA_035380905.1 Spirochaetota bacterium
GATGAAAAGCCGTACCTGTACAGCCATAGAGAAAACCCCGCATTACGGAGGCCGAACTCACCCTCCCGGAGGTATCCCGCGTAGAATGCCGCGGGGAACCGGAGCAGCTCCAGAACAGCAAGCAGCACAAATATCGAAAACGCGTTATTAATATATGTTTTCCAGCCCCTCTTCTTCACACATAGAGGAAGGATCGTCCACCTTTTAATGATGGCTGTCACAAGCAATCCGAAAACCACCATTCGTAATACCATAACCGGCACTACACCATGGATAAAATACGATCTGCTCCTTATTATTTCAGCAATGCTGAAATACCGCTGCGCCGCTGCGAAATCTGCCGGATGTACAGAACCCAGAATACCTGCCGCAAGGAGCACACCAAGTACACCGATAACACCCGCGAGAATAATCCTCAGTCTTTGTTCCATCAAACCCACTATTAGAACTTCACAAGGCTGCGGAACACCGATTCGTTTCCGGACCTGTCGGCAAATGTAATGAGTACATGGTGAAGGCCCCTGTCCACAACATACCTCGGCAGGGAAACTTCCGCCCATCCCAGATCAAAGTTAAAATCGAAGGGCAACCGTTCCCCGTCGAAGAAAAAGCGGACACTTCTGAGGCTCACACCGGACAGGTCATCATAGAGGCGGAAACGGAAAATCCGTTTCACGTTCCGGTCCTCAATTATTTCATGAATCGGGGGAAGGTTCACCACCGGGGCCTTTCTGTCACGTATCAGGACAAAGTGACCGTTCCGGTTTGTTTCCGCTTCAAATACATCGCGGCTTTTGTCATATTTTGTCGTGAGGCCAACAGGTGAAGTCCCGTTGAAAAAACGATATATCAGAACATGCTCCGCTTCATCCCGTGAAATAAAATCAGGCCTTTTCATGGTTACCTTCACGTTCCGCCGGTATAGACTGTCAAAAGGATATACCGTATAGACATCGGACACATCGTTTTTCTGCAGGGAACCGGACGCAATCAGATCATCAAGACGCGGAACGGATTCATGTGCCGCAATTTTCATAAGAGTATCCTGAAGCAGTGCGCCGCCGTATATCCGGACCGTGAATGACCGGGAGCTGTCGCTGAGCAGGGACCCCCTGGAACTGCTGACCGGGGCAAAGTCCGCACCAGCCGCAGGCGCAGGATGGGGGTTATCGCTCCGCGGAACAATGGCAAGGCGCACCTCGGAAGTGTTCCCCGCGTAATCAGACGCGACAACCTTCAGCACACGGGGGCCGCTGGTGTTTGAAAAATATCCGTCATGTGCCGTGTTCAGAGAACTGTACCGGTTGCCGTTTTTCCTGCAGAGATAATAGGTATACAGATTTTCCCCGTCAACAGCAAGGTTCGAGAGATCATAGATGAAACGCCCATATCTCAGATCTTTCCATTTAAGACTGTCAAAATCCATCGAATACACCGGCTGTTCATTTTCGAACACTTCAATTTTATGGACTGCGCAATGGTTCGCCGAGGATATGCGGTCAAAACACCCGAGCTTCAGGAACACCTTATCCTGCTTTGATACATAAAAAATATTGTCCATCCGGTACGAGAGACCATCCATCAGAAAGTATCTGTCACCGGACTGTTTTATGCCAACCGCTCTTTCGCTCACAGTGGTCCCTTCTTTTTCAACACACAAAAATATGTGCCGGAGAATAGGGCCTTCACTGTCTTCAACCTTCAGATACTTCAGGGGGTTGGACACGCCGCCGGGCACCCGCAGTGAAAAGTGGAGGTGCGGAGGACCCGATCCGGTCTCACCGCTGTACCCGATGCGCTCCCCCTGTCGGTAACGCAGAACATGATGTTTGAAATCAAACCGGCTGATATTTTTATCATGGTAGAGCACTTTCACAATTTTCATCAATGTATCAACGGGATACTTCGAGTCATCAAACCCGTCCATGTGGGCATAGTGTGAAAGATATCCCCCGTGATGCAGGAGTACATCATTTCCGTACCCCTTCTCCTTCGAACCCACACGCATGAGCCTTCCGGCTGCCGTAGCCAGTATCGGAAACCCGATGCGCCCTTTTGTTTTAATGTCAATACCGGTATGAAGATAATATCCCCTCTGTTCCCCGAGGGTCCCCGAAATACTGCGCTGAAGATCAACCGGCCACTGCAGCGACGGGGCGGCATAGAGCAGCGCCGTAATCAGAAGGAGACCCGCCGACACTGCACACCCCGCGATACATATTTTCTTTCTGTTCATACACAAAACCCTTTCCTGACTGCTTCACAAAGCCTGTTCTCATCACACCATTACATAC
The DNA here is from genome assembly GCA_035380905.1 of Spirochaetota bacterium. Lineage (GTDB taxonomy): Bacteria > Spirochaetota > UBA4802 > UBA4802 > JAGODF01 > JAKQCH01. The sequence continues at coordinate 2,295 of DAOSYC010000296.1, forward strand.
TGTTCCCGTCACTGCAATAATATTTTTTCCGGATGGTACGTTCCGACGCCTTCTAAAAGGGAATAGCATTGACAGGAGCACCGGCACGGTATACAAATAGTGTACGAATTATTATCATCCGGAGGTGCAGCACATGAAAACCCGTATCTTTTTGCATATACTGTTGTGCAGTATAATAAGTATGTCATTTCTCGCCTGCTCCGACAGCCGCGGGGGCTCAACACCCCGGAGCGTGCAATATCCCGATGCGTTCCCCTATATCGGCAAATATATTCCCGACATGACACTGGAAGCGTTTCACAAAGATGAAATTAAAACCCTGCGCCTTTCGCAGTACCGGGGAAAGTGGCTCATACTTTTTTTCTATCCCGCAGACTTCACCTTCGTCTGCCCCACTGAACTCAGGGAAATGGCGGAGTATTACCCGAAATTCCAGAAGGCCGGCGCAGAGGTCATAAGCATCAGCACCGACTCCGCCTATGTGCACCGCGCCTGGCACACGCATAACGACGACGTGAAAAAAGTCACCTACCCCATGGCCTCCGACCGCTCCGGGAAGCTTTCACGGGCCCTGGGGGCCTACGTCCGCGACACGGGAACTGCGGTACGCGCCAGCTTCGTGGTGGACCCGGAGGGAAAAATTATCGCCTACGAGGTAACCGACGACAGCATCGGACGCAGCGCGTCGGAACTGCTCAGGAAATTCGAGGCGGCAAAGGCGGTCCGTGAAGGGGACGGCGGCTTCTGCCCGGCCAACTGGCATGTGGGCGATGAAATGGTGACCCCGAAATAAATGTACCGCGTCACCATCAGGTTCTACGAGGAACTGAACGACTTCCTGCCTCGCCAGGACAGGAAGCGGGATATAGAAGTATCTTTCAACGGCAGGCGGTCGATAAAGGACTTCATAGAGTCAATGGGTGTCCCCCACGTGGAAGTGGACCTTATCCTGGTACACGGCATCTCCGTCGATTTCAACTATCTCATCCAGGACGGTGACCGCATCAGCGTATACCCGGTATTTGAACGGCTCTCCATTGAGGGGGTCACCCGTCTCCGCCCCGCGCCCCTCCGCCTGACACGGTTTGTCCTCGATGTCCATCTGCGGAAACTTGCCCGGCGGCTCAGGCTCCTGGGGTTCGATACAGATTACGATGAACATCGCGATGACCCGGAACTTGCGGAACTGTCCGCGAAGGAAAACAGGATTCTCCTCACCAGGGACCGCGGGCT
>DAOSYC010000297.1:0-3525 GCA_035380905.1 Spirochaetota bacterium
AACAGGGGCGTGTCCTTCCTGGACATCGGCACCGTCAATTCCGCCGAAGATTTCGCGGGCCTTCAGGGAGGTATCGTCAACATAGTTGATGACCTTGCCATCGGGGTACAGCTCGGGGCAGTCAATTACATGCATGACTTTTTCGGGATACAGGCGGGGCTGGTAAACATCAACTATGAAATCTTCGGCGTACAGCTTGGAGTGTTTAATTATCACACCACAAGAGCATGTGGACTGCAGTTGGGGATTATCGGGACGATGGGAAACATCGGCTATCTGGGCGGGAGCCGTGCAATCCAGATATCAGGGATATTCAACAGCATTGAGTATTCAGACCATTATAAAACCACATCACTGTACCGGAATTACGAGAAGTACTACTTTAAAGGGGCCCAGATCAGTATCATCCTGAACAAAAGCGACGTAAACTTCAGCGGCGCACAGGTTGGTTTTGTAAACATTGCCGACAGGATCAGCGGCGTTCAGATAGGGATTGTCAACATTGCACGGCGGATGTCCGGGGTCCAGATAGGTCTTATCAACATTATCCGTGAAGGGGCACTGCCGTTCTTTCCAATATTCAATGCCAGCATGTCAATGTAATTATCGCCATTACACCTCCCGCAATTCCTGTACCCGCTATCATAACACCACAGGAACAAAGGCCCCATCCGCATCGACGGCACAACACATTCTCCCCGAACCGTGGTTCACTAGTAAGAATTTTTCTAAAAATCACGATTTTTTATTTGACGTGCGCTATTATATTGTGTACAATATTATCACACGCAATAAAACAACATAAGGAGACAATACAATGACTAATTCAATCTACGACTTCACTGTAAAAGACGGAAACGGATTTCAATACAATATGGATCAGTTACAGGGAAAAGTTGTACTGATAGTAAACACCGCCAGCAAATGCGGATTTACACCACAGTACGATGGGCTTCAGAAGCTGTATGATGATTACGGGAATAGGGATTTTGTGGTCCTTGGATTTCCCTGTGACCAGTTTATGCACCAGGAACCCGGTTCTATGGAGGAAATAAAAAGTTTCTGTTCCCTTAATTACAATATATCCTTTCCCGTAATGTGGAAGATAGATGTAAACGGCGATAACGCGGAGCCGCTGTACTCATTCCTCAAAGCACAGGCGCCGGGATTTTTCAGCAAAAGAATTAAGTGGAATTTTACGAAATTTCTTATAGACAGAAACGGCAATGTCGTGAAACGATTTGCCCCTGCGACCGTTCCGGAAAAACTGAAAAAACATATTGAGAAACTGCTCTGACATGAACGATAAACTTTTACTGTCAAACCAGGTGTGCTTCCTCTTTTACCAGATCGACCGGGAGATTATTTCCCTGTACCGGCCGTTCCTGGACACACTCGGCCTCACCTATCCGCAGTACCTCGTAATGCTGGTACTGTGGGAGGAGGACAACATTACCGTGGGGCACCTGGGGGAACGGCTAGCCCTGGATACAGGCACCATCTCTCCCCTGGTGAAACGCATGGAAAAAGCCGGGCTCCTTGCACGGAGCCGGGACCCCCAAGACGAGAGAGTGGTACGCCTCACACTCACAGAGAAAGGAACTGCACTGAAGGAAACCGCGGCCTCCGTCCCGGAGGCCCTTGCCTCATGCCTTGACCTCAGCCACGAGGAATATCTGAAGCTGAAAAAAGACATGACAGCGCTCCTCGAAAAAATTCACCGTCAGAAGTGCGGCCTGTGAGCCAGTATAACAGAACAGAAAGTCATTCTTTTCTACTGTTCAAATAAAAACCACTTGTAATATATGCGGATTCCCGGATACTATTGCGTATTGTAAAACGCTGCAGCGTTCACATGTAAATGGAACAAACGGGAGGAATTTTATGAAACGCATGATTATTAGTGCAATTATTCTTGCCCTCAGTATTTCCCTGACACTAACCGCTGAAGAAAAGAAGGGAATTGTTACCGTATCAAACCTGCGTATGCGCAGTACGCCGGACCTGAAGGGAAAAGTCGTGACGCTGCTGGAAAGAGGCAGCATTGTTTCCATTTTTGAGGAATCTGTCAAACAATTGAAAGTGGGCGATAACGAGGCGCCATGGATCAGGGTACGGCATACCACACACACCGGCTGGCTTTTCAGCGGATATGTCTCAACAGATTTTCACTGTTTCGACAAGGATTGCGGAGTCGTTTCATGGTCGCGGACCATTCCGAAAGAAAATGACGGATATGCCTATTCGACAGAAATATCACTGTATTACAAAATGGCTAAAAAGTTGTCCAGTGTTATAGTCTCACCGGAAACAGCAGGTTATTCATTCTCCCGAAACCTGAAATACCTTGCAATTGACGAAGGTACCGACGGGGTAGGTAAAATTTCATTCTACGGCGTACAAGACGGAAAGGTAATTCATTCAGCATCGTTTTCCCCGAGAAGCATCACCTGGAATGGCAACAAAGTGCATTACCATTCGGTGCTCTGCATGGATGACGGTTTCACTGTCTACGAGGAACAGATTTTTAACAACGGTAAAATTGTGAAAACCGGCATATATGGAAAGGGCGAGTATCACGTCGGAGTGGAAACCGGAGGATGCAGGACGTACCTTAAGCTATTAAAGAAAAAATGAAACGGGTGAACACGCTCCCTGTAACACTCTCTCCAGGTAGTATATGCCGGCCTGGAGGAGACACTATGGGCATGGCTTGTGGTTCCCATTCTGAAGGCATTCATCACGTGGCTCATAATCTTCATCCTCTGCAGTAAAATATTTACGGCACATAAACGAAACGTATGATCGAACCACTCTACAGAAGAAAAAGAGTTGATCATTTTGATACCATTATTCAGAATTTCCGCTTAAAGCACCATATGCCGGAAATGGTGAATCTTCACCTTATACAATTGGTGGTGCCGATTGTATGCACCGGCACCCGGTATGGATATACAGCACATCCGCATTAGAAAAAGAATATGGGGGGATTTGAGATGAAGAAAAATTTTTTTATAATCATTGCGCTTTTACTGGTTTTCAGCGTGAGCATCCGGGCTTCCGCTGTCATCACCCACGAGGGCAGCTATGAGAACAACGACATCAAACTTCTTGTGATCTACAACTGGGGAAACAGCACTCCGACTCGCACAACGCCGTCGCGTGACTTTTCCACTCTCCGCTTATTTATTGAATCAAAAAAGGGACATGATCTTTACAACAGGACACGTTTTTATTACGAAGGCAGAGACTATATCTTCAGTGCGGGGGATGTGAAAAACGGTTTTTACAGGATAGCCGGCAGGGATATCGATACGAAACTGCTGAGAGATAAAACTGAAATAACGCTAGTATATGAAATAAAATCAAGTAGAGACGGTGAAGATGTAAGGACCCGTCTGGTGACAAAACATTTAAGGATAATTCTGCCTCCGGATATAACTGTGAATAACGCGAAATTAAAGATCGTTGAGCTGAATAAATAGGGCTGCCGCGCTGCATTGAGGCAGATTACACAATCCGGCA
>DAOSYC010000298.1:0-3507 GCA_035380905.1 Spirochaetota bacterium
ATGGGGGTATCTTCCGGTTTGTAGGGGATGCCGAACCCTCCGCCCAGGTTGACAAATTCGATGGTGACGCCGCACTTCTCATGGACCTCCCGCACAAGGCCGAAAAGCATGTCCGCGGTTTCAATAAAGTAGTCGTTATCGAGCTCATTAGAGGCAACCATGGTGTGAAGCCCGAATCTTGTGACGCCCTTTGCCTTGATCTTTTTATATCCTTCAATGATCTGCTCCCTGGTAAAGCCGTACTTCGCCTCTTCAGGTTTCCCTATAATTACATTTCCCTCTTTCAGGGGGCCGGGGTTGTACCGGAAGCTCAAAAGCTCCGGGAGGCCCGCATGCTCTTCAAGGTAATCGATATGCGATATATCGTCCAGGTTGATAACCGCCCCCATTTCCCGGGCAAGGACAAACTCCTCCGGGGGGGTATCATTCGATGAGAACATTATCTCCTCCCCCGTTATCCCTGTCTTACGGGCAAGCATAAGCTCCGTCATAGAGCTGCAGTCAGCGCCGAAGCCCTCCTCCTTCAGAAGTTTCATGAGATAGGGATTCGGGGCGGCCTTCACCGCGAAGAATTCCTTAAAGCCCGGCGCCCATGAAAAGGCACTCACCAGTTTCCGTGCGTTTTCCCGGATCGCCTTCTCATCATATATATGAAAAGGAGTTGGGTATTCTTTGATAATTCCTTCAATTTGTTCTTTTGAAAACGGTACAGTTTTTACGTTCATGGCAACCTTCTTATGTAATCATTTTGGGAAATATCAAATGCATGGCTCTCACTGTCAATAAAATATAGAATCAATTTCAGGTTTTATATCCGGCGGAAGGCTGTTTTTCCCAATTTCGCGGGTATCATGCAGTATAACAATGCCCCTGTGAAACAGATATCAATACAACACCTTTTCCAAAGGATTTCCCGGTACAAACCTAAATAATATACCTGCTGATTATTTTCCGCATATCCTCGCTCATGGCCTTAAGCGTTTCGGAGGTAATAGCGGTAGATTTTGTTGAAATAACAAAATCATCTATGCCGTTGGAAATCTGCTTCAGGGTAAGGAGAATCTGCTCAAAGGCCATCACCTGCTGTTTTATGGTGACCGCTATCCGGTCCGCGAATTCAGCAGAGGTTTCCGATGTTCCCAGTATTTCCTCAAAAACCGAACGCAGCTGAACAGAAAGGTCCCACCCCGTCCTGATCCGTTCCGTACCCTTTTCTGAAGATGAAAGAAGGTAATCCGATGATTTCTGAATTTCCCCGATTTTGTCATGTATTTCCCCGGTGGAGGCGACAATATTGTCCGCGAGCCTCCGGATTTCTCCCGCCACAATCATGAAGCTTTTCCCGGTCTCGCCGGCGCTTGAAGCTTCAAGTTCGGCGTTGAATGCAATAATCTTTGTCTGGTCCGCGATACCGTTGATGATATTCACTATTTCCCATATATTATCTATCCGCTCTCCAAGCTCACGGACACTCTTAATTGTCTCATCGTTGGTCCGGTTTATTTCCTCCATTTTACCCAGTGTTTCCTTGATAATGGCAAAACCGTTTTCCACGAACTCCCTGTTGCTCTTCGCCATCCGGGCAACCTCATCCACACGTTCGGAAACACTTTTCGCCAGTGAATCGGAATCCTCCATTGTGGTCACTATTTCCTTTACCGACGCAGCCTGCTGGTTCGCCGTGGAGGATATTTCCTTTGAGGAAACATTCATTTCCAGAATGGAGTCCCCGAGAGTTTTCGACGCATCTCCCATTTTTATCAGGAGCTCGCGGAAATTCCGTATCATCTCATTGAAATGGCCGGATATCACACCGATCTCATCATCAGAAACAATTTCAATTTCCCTGTTAAGGTTGCCCGCTGATATCTCCTCCGTCGTCTCCCTGATATTCTGGAGGGGGGCAAGGATGTTTTTTGAGGCAAAATATACTATTACCGCAGCGATAATAATAACAAAGAAAGAAATGGCCAGAGCCAGAAGGAAGAGCCTGCTTCCACTGTAGAGTTCATGACCGGGCACGAAAATACCGATGGACCACCCTGTCGTCGCGAGGCGCGTATGATACACCACATACTCTTCACCTCCGAGATCAATATCGGTATGCCGCACAGTTTCACTGTCTTCAGAAGCAATTGCCTTTTTCAGGCCCGCAAGCCCGGGAAGAGTATTGATGTTTTTCATGGCAATGGTTTTCACATCAGGACCCTTCACAAATGAAGGCTGGTGTGCGGGGTGATAGAGAAAATTCCCTTCACCGTCCAGCGCAAAGGCGAAACTGTTCCGTGAGAGTGAATATTTCGAAAGAATTGTATTGATATAGTCCAGTGTCACATCAACGGTGGCCACTCCCGTGAACCTGCCGGTGCGGTCAAAAAAAGGCTCTGACCCCGTCACCATGATAACATCGCCGCACCCGGCATCATAATACGGTTTGGTCCAGTAGAAGGCTCCCTTCTTTTTTGTTTCACTGTACCACTCATACTCATGATATCTGTATGTGGTAAAATCCAGGTTCACAACCCCCACCTCCGGGGGAGTTTTCCCGGTGTCCCTGCAGGCGTACCGCATCTGGTAGAACAAACCCGGCCGGTACTCGCCGGGTTCAAAGGCGACACAGGATCCGTACACATCACCGTTTTTTCCGAGAATCGCCTTTATGGTATTGTCAATACGCTGTTCCCCCATGCCCGGGGAGGTTTCCATCAGCCGCGCCAGGATCACCGGTATCTGCTTCGCCTTCATGAAATAACCGTCAATACCCGCCTTAAAACCCACAACCACCTGACGGGCATGGCGGTCCGCTTCATCGGAGTAGATGCCTTTCACCAGGGAATAGTTTACAATGGTATAGATAATTAAAAAAACCATGAGGGGCGATATAACAGCAACCAGCAGCCGGGTCTTGATGCTGTGAAGTTTCATAATGATTACCTGCAGAGAGAGTTATCCGCGCTCCGGCAACAGGATATTCCGGACGCTTCCGATATTGCACCGGTGACCTGTGACAGCTGAATCAGACCGGCACATGTACATCCGTCAGGATATTCCTATCGGATCAAAGAATAATAGCAACTATATTTTTATTTGCACACACAACCCGGCTTCCTCAATTCCATGTGCACCACAGGCAATTATCAGGAAAGGCATTCCCTGATAACCTTTTTCAGACGGACAATATATACAATGGCAAACAGAAACACCAGGCCGAGGGCCCCGAAGAACAACCATGAAAGCCCCGTCTGCCGTGCAAAGGCCACCTGCACCATGGAATACATTATGGAAAAAAACACGATGTTGATAGTTGCCGCAAGCCCTGCAATGAGTTCTGTCAGCATGTTCCAGAAGGGTTCCTGCCTTTCTGCGGGCAGCGCGAGAAGCTTTTCTTTGTCGGGAACATTGATGAGCCCTGTATACTTCTTCGATAGCGCCAGCATGCCATACAGGAATAGTGTCATGATAAGGGGAAGCAGTACAATAAGGGCAAGCTCCCAGCCCTTTCCTGTC
>DAOSYC010000299.1:0-3478 GCA_035380905.1 Spirochaetota bacterium
ATGAAATTGTATTGATATCTTCAAGCAGCAAGTTCCCCGGTTCCATTTCTCTTGAGGAATTAAAAAAATTCCCCTTTGTTACAAGGGAAAAAGGTTCCGGTACCCGGGAAGGGTATGAGCGTATTCTTCAGAAGAATGATATAAGGCCTTCAGACCTTGATGTTGTCCTGGAGTGTTCAACCTCTGAGAGCCTTAAGGAGGCGGTGTTGTCAGGAGTGGGGCTTGCGTTTATTTCCGGACTCGCGATACAGAAGGAGAAGATGCTGGGATCGTTAAAGATTGTGCGCATACCGGGCCTGACTATAAAAAGGGACTTCTACCTGGTGCATCATAAACGGTTTTCCGGCATGCGGACAGTTGATATATTCCTTGAGGAATTTGCCGGAGTCGCAAAAAAGAAGTGACCCTGCCGGCCGGCGCAGGGTTCCTGGGGAGCCCTGTTCATATTGCAGATGCTGAACAGGAATAAAAAATCTGTATACTCTGTCATGAGAGGTGTCATGGAAAACATTATCCGCAATGCCCTTCAGAATAAACAGCACGCGCTGTCTGAATTTGATTCAAAACTGGTTGTGGCCGGTGCAGGGGTCCCGGTTACACGGGAGGTCCTGGCGGGGACGAAGGAGGAGGCCCTGGCGGCTGCAGGAGCAATAGGGTTCCCTGTTGTGATGAAGGGCTGCGGCCACACCCTTACCCATAAGACAGAACAGGGAATGGTGGTAGTGGGGGTTGGCAGTGAATCGGAGGCGGCACAGGCATATGATGATCTGACGGGAAAAGGTCTCGTGATTGACGGGGTCCTGGTGCAGGAAATGGTTTCCGGGAGCAGGGAGCTGGTTATCGGGCTTACCCGTGATCCCCAGTTCGGCCCCTGTGTGATGTTCGGCCTGGGGGGCATTTTTACAGAGCTTCTCCATGACGTGAGCTTCCGCGTCGCTCCCCTCACTGTAGATGATGCCGGAGAAATGATTGACGAGATTAAAACGAAAGGGGTACTCGATGAGTTCAGGGGGAGCCCCGCGGTTGACCGGGAGGCCCTGATACAGGCCCTTGTGGGCGTTGGGGAACTCGGTGTCAGATATGATGAAATTGCGGAGATAGATATCAACCCCCTTATTATTTCAGGGAGCAAACCTGTTGCGGTTGACGCGCTGGTGATTTTAAAGGATACACCGTGAAAAAATAAAAATTATATTTTTTAATTGCATAATATTTATTTTGGTCTATATAATAAGATCAAATAAAGCTGAATATGGTGAGAATCTTCTTCTCGCCATATTTTTTTCTATGGAGAATGGAAAGCGCTCCGGAAGTTTTATATTCTGTAAGTAGCAAAAACGTTATACCGCAGGGAGACAGACATGGCCATTACATTGAAACACGGAAAAGTGGGTATTCTCTTCTCCGGGGGGCCTGCCCCCAGCGCGAATACGGTTATATCTTCAACCGCTCTTAATTTCCTGGACCATAATATTCCGGTTATCGGGTTTTACCGGGGATATGAGTTTTTGCAGGATTTTAATATCAACAATCCCCGGCTCCGTAAAGGGTCTCACTTCGAAGAGATCTCATACAATATTACCCATTCAAGAAATGAGCGCGGGATCTATCTGCGTACCTCACGGGCGAATCCCGGGAAATACATAAAAACCATTGATGACCTGAAGGACCCGGAGAAGAACGTGCGTCTTCGTAATATCCTTGAAGCCTGTGAATATCTTGAGGTTGGCGCCATTGTATCCATAGGGGGTGATGATACCCTGAAAACCGCGAACTACCTCTATCTCATGGGAATGCCCATTATCCATATCCCGAAGACCATTGATAATGACTATTACGGAATTCCATGGACATTCGGATACTGGACTGCGGTTGATGCCGCCCAGAAGATAATGCTGAACCTCCGCGCCGACGCACAGGCGACGGACAGTTTCTTTCTTGTGGAGCTGATGGGAAGGAAAGCCGGGTGGATCACGTACGCCGCGGGAATTGCTGCGGAAGCGATCATGATGATATCGACAGAGGATTATCCAGGGGACGCAATTGACATGGATGAAATGGCGGAGCGGATCACCGATGTGATTATTGCCCGGGAGAATAACCGGCGCCCCTACGGGGTCATCGCGATTTCCGAGGGCCTTGCGGATAAACTGCCTGAGGGGCTGCGGCCCACGGAAACCGACAGGCACGGCAACATCGTGTACGGCCAGGCGCACCTGGCACAGATAATCGCGAACAAGGTGAAATCGCTGTACATGGAGAAAACCGGCCTTGAGGTGAAGCTGACGCCGAAGCAGATCGGGTATGAGACGCGGGCAGCTGCGCCGATCAGCTTCGATGTTGTCCTGGGGAGCATGCTGGGCTACGGCGCGTACAAGTTCTATTCGGGGAATGAGTTCGGGGTAATGGTGTCGGTTACGGACAATTTTGACCTGAAGGCTGTTCCTTTCACGGAACTTATTGATCCGGAAACGCTGAAAACTAAACTGCGGGGGGTCCCCTGCGGCAGTGATTTCTACACGCTGAAGGAGCGGCTTTCCTACAGAAAATTGTGGAATATATAATGAGCTGTTACCTTTAATGAAGGCTACAGAAAATACCAGGTGAGGGATGCGTACACAAGGGGGTAGTCCCTGAGATATTCGAAGTCCGATGCATGGCGGGCGCCGTCAAAGACGTGTCCCTGCATGACGCTCAGCACAATATCCACATCCTGAAGGGGGTTGATCTTCAGTGAAGGGTTCAGAAAGACCCCCCGTCCCTGAACATCCCAGATTGTGAAAAGCTCCGCCCGCACAAGGGGATGCAGGTCGTATCCCAGGGCAAGGCCGCCGTAGTGACGGTTCCATGTGAGAAACTGGTTTGAGAGAATATAATAAGTGGTTTCATCGATGCCGTATACCTGGCTGTACATATAGGCCCTGCGGAGTTCTTCATTGAAGTTGATCCCGTTCCTGTTGTAGAAATATTCCACGAGAACATACAGGCCCCGGCGGAAATTGTACTCGTATCCGGCGCTTCCCTGGGTATAGCTGCGGTAGTCGTCGGGGGCGAGGTAAATCCAGCTCCCCCTGAGGGTCCCTCCCATGATGATTGTTGATATATCGGCACCCCCCAGATTTTTCCGTATGAGGCGACCCCCGATCACGGCAATTTCGGTTTCGAGGGGCAGTATTGAGGTCTTGAACCTGCCCACGGCACTGGTGTTCTCACTGCTCCAGTCCGATATCCCCCCGCGGTCATATTCCCGGTTCTGGCTGAGCACAAGGGACAGCACCGTGTATTCATTGAAGAAATATTCAGTGCGCAGGGCGTCGGTGCCTTTCTGGTCTTCAGCGCCTTCTAGACTCAGGGGGGAGAGGGGATTCATGATATCAAGGGGGTTCCAGAGGCGACCGCTCCCGAAGCGCACAAGCTGCCGTCCCGCGGTAACGGTGAGGCTTTTGACGGAAAGTTTCATGTACGCCCGGTGGACCTT
>DAOSYC010000300.1:0-3463 GCA_035380905.1 Spirochaetota bacterium
TCTGCTTCAAGGACGGGAAAGGACGCTGGCTCGAGGCGAATGATTTTGACCTGAAGCTGTTTCAGCTGGAAGGGGTTGAGTACCGCGGTAAAAAAGACTCGGAACTTGCCGAATACAGCGATTTCTACCGTGACGCGTTTCTCACCTGCGAGGAAACAGATGAAAGCGCATGGAACGCCCCGGGTTACAGCAGGGGAATTGAAACTATTCCACGGCCAGGCGGTGAGCCGTTCATTTTTGATATTATAAAAGTACCCACCTTTGAAATGGACGGTACCCGAAAGGGTCTTGTTGTGGTTGGACGGGACATCACGGAACTGAAACGGACCGAGGAGCAGTTAAAATCATCATTACGGGAAAAGGAGGTCCTCCTCCGTGAAGTGCACCACAGGGTAAAAAACAACTTCCAGGTGATCTCCAGCCTTATGAACCTGCAGTCAAACAATATTTCAGACCCTATTCAGGTACAGCAGTTCCACGAAATTAAATCACGTATACGTTCCATGGCGCTGATACATGAAAAACTGTATCAGTCTAAGGACATGGCCCACATAGATTTTTCCTCCTACATCCGGACAATCTCCAATGAGCTATACAATAACTATTACCATTGTCACGATGCGCCGGAACTCGTACTCAACTGTGATGACATATCACTCACCATAGACCAGGCAATTCCCTGCGGCCTGATAATCAACGAACTCCTTACAAACATTATGAAATACGCGTTTCCGACGCACCATAAGGGCGGGAAAACAATATTCATTTCATTCCACCTGACCGGTGAGAACCGCCCGGAACTCGTTGTCCGGGACACCGGCATAGGGATCCCGGAAAAAATTGATTTTGAAACAAACGCATCCCTCGGCCTGACTCTTGTACGCATGCTTACCATGCAGCTCCAGGGGACCGTCTCACTGAACAGATCGAAGGGGACAGAATTCATTATTTCCTTCATCCGCAAATAAACATTCCATTATCCCCGGAACTGCTCATTTTCGGGGGTAGATATTATTCTTTTCCATGATACGCAACGGCTTCAATTTCCACAAGGGCCCCCAGGGGAAGCCCGCCCCCCTGAAACGCTGCCCGTGCCGGGCACTCTCCGTTGAAATAGTTACTGTACACTTCATTCACTGCACCGAAGTCCTTAATGTCGGCAAGAATTACCGTGACCTTCACCACGTCCTTCATGGTCAGCCCCGCCGCCTCAACAATGGCCTTCAGGTTTTCAAGGGCCCGGGCCGCCTGCTCCCCGGCGCCGGAACCACACAGTTCCTTTGTTCCGGGAACAAGGGCAATCTGCCCCGAAACGAAAAGAAAGTCCCCCGCACGTACTGCCTGGGAATAGGGCCCGGCTGCCGCGGGAGCCTTATCGGTATGAATTACCTGTTTCATAAAGGTATCCGCTCCAATTCTGCAAGTTAGTATTTCCGTCCATATAAAATCATGTATACACAATATTGTTTTTGTCAACACCAAAGCACTGGGTAATTCCACCACCACACCACTATCCGCATTCATAGATATTAATATTTGATTGACATATATACATATAAATAAACACTGTTGGATATAAATAATCTTTCCACATATACCATCACGTTTAGGGAGGTGCTGTTATGAATCGTAGCGTTGCCTTTCCTCTTTCCATTTTTTCACTAATTATGTCCCTTTATCTCGCCGTTCCTGTTTCCGCAATGGACTACATAATCGGCGCGAAGGGGGGATACTTCGTATGGGAGCCCTTCTTCAAAGACGTTTACCATCAGGACGTAAAAAACGGTACCGGCGCCCTGTTCGGGCCGATTTTTGGAATCGCATTTACCCCTGACCTGACAGTGTCAGTATCCGGCCTTTTCGGGGAACAGTCGTCCCACTGGGACCAGGGAAACAGCTACCGGCCAGAGAGACAACGGTATGAATCCAGCACCAGTTACATGGAAGCCTTCAGGTACGATATTGATTCCGCCCTGAGCTACCGTGTACTTACACCGCTGCGTGTTTTTATTGGATATAAGTACCAGCGACTCGATTACAGCTTAATCCAAAGCGACCGCAAGGTTTACGATAGCGATCCCACAAACATTAGATCATCTTCAGATGAAATGATAATCGATGTTGAAAGACATGGACCTGCCCTGGGATTTAACGTTACAATGCCATTGACCCGATCGTTTTTTTTCAGCATGACCTTCTCGGGATTATATTCCGTTGGCACATTCGAGTTTGAAGAACGCAGCAGGATCTATGAATCAACAACTGCTCAGGAAGCCCAGTTCGGCACCGAAGAACCGGTCAGAACGTTCAGTTTCGATGTGAGAGAATACGGGATCAACCTTGAACCGGTACTGGGTGTACAGGTTGAATCAGTAATCATCAACCTCGGTCTCCGGTATCAGTATATCAAATCAAAAATTAGAAATACAAACGCTCCTGACGATGTAGATCTCCCCGACTGGATGGATGACAGGCTGTACGGCGTCTTCATGTCGGTGATGTTTGTGTTGTAGGGGGGGATGCATGACCCGTTTATTACACATATAGGAGATTCAGACGGAGATCATGCTGTATCAATCATGCCGTAAATATACTCACCAGCTTCTTAATGTATAAAGGAGATTACCTCTATGAAAAAACTCACCATTCTTGCAGCAGTCTTCACACTTCTTCTCTGCGCCGTGCCTCTCATGGCGGCAGACTATATCATCGGCGCGAAGGGGGGATATTTCGTATGGAAACCCTTCCTTCGGGACATCCCCGGAAATGAGTTCTCGACGCTGGAATCCGGGACCGGGGCGCTGGCGGGACCGGTCCTCGGCATAGCCTTCACCGGCGACATCACCCTTTCGGTGTCGGGACTTTTCGGCGAACAGACCGCCCAGTGGAGCGTGGGCAACTCATATGTTGCTGAAGATGATGATTACCAATCCCTTACCTGCTACATGCAGGAACAGCGGTATGATATAGACACCGCACTGAGCTACCAGCTCATTCAGGGCCTCCGTGTATTCCTCGGGTACAAATACCAGTACCTCGAAGTGGATTACATAAAGACCAGGCGCACCGCAGAAAACGCGACGATGATGGGGCTTGAAGAGGACAAGATGGTTTTTGAAATTCCCCTCCACGGTGTTGCCATAGGCGGGAGCTATGCTGCTCCGATATCGGACCTCTATTTCTTCTCCGTGTCGCTGTCGGGTATTTTTATGCGGGGGAAGTTTAAAGTTACTGAATATGAAATGGAGTACAACACAGGCACCAGTACCGCCATCACCGGGACACCGGAAAGTGGAAATCAAACATGGGACCTGCAGCAGATCGGGTTCAATTTCGAACCGGCAATCGGCATCAGGACTTCAGGGCCGATCATCTCTCTTGGTGTGCGGTACCAGTATCTCCGTTCCCAGTTTTACAAACAGGAGGCAACAAGCAACGACGGCCCCTCAAACAACTGGATGAA
>DAOSYC010000301.1:0-3415 GCA_035380905.1 Spirochaetota bacterium
CATGCCGGGAACGCCGTTTTCCAGTGCAGTGCCCAGGAGGCCTTCAATTTCATCACGTTCGTGTTTGTCGCGTGCGATGATAAATTTTCCCGAATCTCTGAAAGCCACATCATGGCGCGCAAAGAATTCCCTGCTCAGGGCGTTCCCCTCCACACAGAGCTGTGCCTTCAGTGATCCCGGTTTGTAGTATATCCCCGCGTGAAGAACGCAGCTGTTGCGGGTGGAGGTTTCCTGGCCCGTCTTTTCGTTCCGCTCAAGAAGATATACCTCGTTGCCTTTCTGCGCACACAGGAGCGCTATGTGGCATCCCACGATGCCGCCGCCGATTACTGCAATTCTATTCATTCGTGTTTTCCTGTATCATTAATAACGGTGATTTTTATTCTGAGGTTTTTGATGGTAAATGAAGTGAACCCGTCCGGCTTTACCCGGAGGAGATCAATGTCAATGATTGTACTGTCGTCCACATGGGGCGGGATTCGGACTTCAAGCTGTGAGCTTGTCGGTATCCTCCCCATGCCGTTGCAGAGGTGGCAGTGTGAATGGCTGCCGCCGCATAACGGGCAGAGCATCTTTGCCGGAAGTTCAATGTTCGCAACAGCCCCCTTTTTGGCTTCAACAGGTGTGATGAAAATCTCGATGTCCTGCCCGAAATTGTAAAGTATATCTTTGCGCTTCATCTGCTTCGGGTGCATCCTGGCTTTGAGCATGTCTGCAAGGGACACGGAATATTTGATTCGTTTTTTTGATATCATCAGATGGCTGTCGGACTTCGGGTCGCGGTTCCTGAAAAGGACGCGGTCGTAGTCCCTCCGTGAGACTTCGTCCATGAGAATCCGGTAGCCCCGGATAATCAGATCAATTTTATCGACAAGATTATCAGATATGGTGCCGGAGAGGTCGGGATGATAATGCTTGATCAGCCTGCGGAACGCGGACTTGATTGTTTCAGATGCGGCATCATAAGGAATATTAAATATGGTATAATAGTCTATAATGTTTCCGCTTTTATCATAAAAAGGATTTTCCATTGGGGAAACCCGTTACCTGTAGCTGTGTGATGCCGGTGATGCTGCACCTGTATCCGGCACTATGCTGCTGTAATTGTCACGAAAGATGTATTCCTGAATCGGATAGTCAATACTATCTCCGCGGAAGTCTGATTTGGCAACAAAAAAAGATTGCAAACGGGGAACTGCACAAATTTATTTGTAATTATTATATACTTTGTACTATAAATGTGTAATAATTATAATTCATGAAATTTCAGCAGCAAATGAGGGTGTCAGGCATGTATGGCGAAATAGTTCACTGTTCGGCAGTAAGAATGAAGGTACACAATATGAGTGAGGTGGTTTAATAATTACATGGAAACACGGGAATGAAGGTCGTTGATAAAACAATAAAACTTATGCGGTGGATTCTCGCTGTATTTCTGTTCTTTTTCGGAACGGTAACAATGGTTTCGCTGTGGAATGATATAAACCTGACGGAATCGATGTATTCGGAAATGGCACGTGAAAGCGCGAAAGCGCTCTTTACGGAAATTATTGCCACCCGCGAGTGGAACGCGAGACATGGCGGCGTGTATGTAATCGTAAAGGATGGCCTGTCCCCCAATCCTTACCTGAATGACCCGCTGAAGAATATTCAGTCCCTTGAGGGAATGCGGTTAACAAAAGTTAACCCCGCATATATGACCCGTATGATTTCAGAGGTGATGAAAGAGGCGTATTCAATCCGCTTCCATATAACCAGCCTGAAGCCCCTCGGGCCGAAGAATATTCCGGACAGCTGGGAGCGGGAGTCCCTTATGCGTTTCGAGAAAGGGATGCCTGAAACGTATATTGTTACATCAAACGGTAAGGAGTCACTGCGCTATATGGCGCCGCTGATAACTGACCATTCATGCCTTCCGTGTCACAGTGAACAGGGGTATAAGGCTGGTGATATCCGTGGTGGTATTAGCGTGACAGTTCCTTTTGAACCGTACCGGCGGAGAATTTCTGCGGTAATGTACCATGAAGTGCTGCAGCATGGGGTATTTCTGATAGCCGGGATTGTACTTGCCGCAATAGCAGGAATAATGCTTTCCCGTAGCTTGAAAAGAGAAAAAGAAGTAAAATATGCCCTGAATGAAGTGACGGGTCTTCTCCCTATTTGCTCGCATTGTAAGAAAATCAGAGGAGATAAAGGCTACTGGGAACGGGTGGAAAAATATATTGAGGAGCATTCCGGGTTACAGATGACCCATGGTCTTTGTCCGGATTGTGCGGATGAACTGTATGGCGGCCAGGAGTGGTATAAGAAGATGAAAAAGAAGAATAAAAAAAACGGCCCCGATAGTCGCCGGGATACATAAACGTGTGACCACGGTGTTCGGATTTTCTTCCGTGAGGCCCGGCGGCGAGTTGATTTTATAAAAAATTAATTACATAGTGCGCCATACACACTGTATCCAAACCTGCCTATCAGCAGACTCCATATAAAAATGATTATCCCCGACATTATCCATTTCCCCGGGAAATTAGTGCGGACCCCGCGGTCAGCTTTTTCCCTGCATTCGGTCACGACACTCTCCGGAACCATTCTGATAACGAAATAAACCCCTGCTGGAATCAGAATTATATCGTCCAGATACCCGAGAAGCGGAATGAAATCCGGAATCAGGTCCACCGGGCTCAGCGCATATGCGGCGATCAGGGCAGTGAAGACCTTCACGTGCCACGGAGTCCCCGGATGGCGGTATATCAGCGTGATGACTGTAATGTCCTTCCGCAGGGTTATGGCATGCTTCCTGATTGTTGTAAATATTGATTTCATCGATACCCGTAAGATACTCGATGTGGTCCGGGATTGTTGCAATTAAATTTCATGGCATGAAAGAAAAATCTAATTGACTAATTTACCGTAAAAGTCAATAGTTCAGCAGAGATGATGGAGAGGCATAATGGATAAGGTGTTGCGGGAAAAGGGTATTCTTGAAGCAGCAATGAAAATATTTGCTCACTATGGATTTAAAAAGGCGACCGTTGAAGATGTGGCAACATCGATCGGTATGACAAAGGGGAATATTTATTTTTATGTGTCCAGTAAAAAGGACCTCTATGAAAAAACCGTCAGGTACGGACTGCAGAGCTGGAGGGATTCAATTGCTGCGGCAATACAAAATATTGAAAAGATCGATGAACGGTTCTATATGATGGCGGTACAGGCCTATGAGTATCTTGATAATCATGAAGATCTTCGTGCAATTGTCGAAAAGGACCCGGCCATCTTTTCCCTTTCCCCCGGGGAGGACCGTTTCCATGATATCAATCTTGGTGCTATGGATATTATGCGCGGTATTTTACATCAGGGCATATCGGCAGATGTATTTTATCCAATGGACGTACATCACATGACGGAGTTTCTT
>DAOSYC010000302.1:0-3415 GCA_035380905.1 Spirochaetota bacterium
TGCATCGCATTATTACCGGGATCATTATTCATCCCATGAATCCCATCCCGGCGATTATATTCATTTTCACCGATCATAATGATCCCGTGAAAATGATTGGGCATAACGCAAAACGCGTGTAATTCAATGTTCATGTCAGGCCTTATTTCAGGCGTTTTGATCCATTCCCTGTGCGCGATTTCACCAATTTCTGATAACACAATTTCGTTGTTTTCAATTTTACCGAAATAATGTTTCCTGTTTGCTGTGCATATCGTGATAAAATATGCGCCATGCCAGCCGTAATTCCAGTTTTGTAACCTGGCAGATTCTATTCTGTATCTGTCTTTATATTTATCTGTCATTATAATCAGGAAATCTTCATCTTTTCAAGATTGTCTTACATTGCTTTGTTCAGTTTCTCTTCTTCATAGTAATCTGCTGTTGGACTTATTTCACCGTCCAATTTTCAGTTTTTAGATTTTTCACTTTTTGAAATTCTTTTGTATTATTTGTCACGAGAATCCCATTCTTCGCTACTACTGTAGCAGCAATTATATAATCGTTTGGTCCTATAATAGTTCCCTTCAATTCCATCGAAGCACGAATTTTCGAATAAGTAATTGCGCAATCATCATCAAATGGAATAATATCAAAAGGTTCAAGAAATCTATTGATATTGGTAAGATTTTTCGTTTTATGCTGACTTTTTTGCGCACCATAGAGAAGCTCTGCTTTCACGATGGATGGAATTTTAATATTACCCGGATTTATCTTTTTAATATTCTCAACTATTGATTGATGTAATCCTTTAAGAAAATACACACATATATTTGTATCGAGATAATACATCATAAGCTTTCTCTTTTTGTATCTTGCTCAAATGTTAAATGTTTAATATCGAATGATTCATCTGATACAGAGCCGAATAAATCAAAGTACCCCTGAGGATAGTCTTCTTTTATTGCCTTTTTAATATTTCTGCCGACCCATTTCGAAATGGAAATATTCTCCCTGCTGGCAGCTTTTTCTATCTTGCTTAACGTTTCTTTGTCTATGTATAATGATATTTGTGGCATTGGAAACCTCTCAGATATAAAGATAATAACAGGCTGGAAAATGTCAAGTATATTTGCAAGTATAATATAAATGCAATATATGTGAATAAAGTGGAACTATTCATTAAATAGGAGCTCCCTTTGTTGTGCCGTTCACAACAGTGCATTAATCCCTGTACATGAAATCCGGGAATGATGTTTCCCGTTAGAAAAAGTGATAATTCAATTTTTTTGCCGTGAAAGTCATTTATGTTCTGACAATATACAGCGAAATTTTTTAAAAAAATTATGCAGAATGTAATCTCGGATCGTATTAATAATAGGCGGTGGTATATATAATTTATCGAGTATGGTTCAGATTATGGAAGAATTATACAGTACATTCAGGTTCAGCCACAGGGAGGTTCTCAGAAATTACAGCGAGAGGAGTGTGCGGGCTGTCTTTGAGGAGGTCTGGTTCTTTATACATGAGATACAGCCTGATATATTTACACACGGTGATCTGCTATTTTACCTCGACACAGGGATGAAGGAGAGGGGAATTGCTGTTCCGGAACTTGACTTTCTTACCGCAACCGTTACGGCTTTCATTGCCGGGGAGGCGGGAATGGTTACGGAGGATCATGATTTTTACGAGGACATATTCGGTGTTGTGGCCGGGATCGTTCCGCGTTACACTGATGACCCTGACAAGTTCACAGGGCTCCTGGCCCGGAGAATAACAGATGAATTCAAAACAGGGGACTTCGAAATGACCATGGAGGAGTGCGCGCTGAAGCTTAAGGAATATCCCGAACTGCGGTTCCTCCCGCTCCCGCTTCTGCAGGAGGCGGTTAATTCGGTGTATGATTACTTTATGCAGTTCAATGAGGAGCGGTAGTTCTTTTTCGAGAGTATTTACAACATTGTGGAATAGTGTGGGTGCTTTTTCATAACAATATTTATGCTTCAATGTAATAAATGTCCTGATTGACACCTTGAGGTTTAACAGCTTCCCCTTTCTTCGAAAACATTACTGTTCGAAGAAAGGGGTCCTTAATGGACATTGGATTTGCCGGGATCAGTAACGTGTATTATTTTTATCGTTGATATCACGGCCTGATCGAATACGCATTCGTCCTGTCGTTCGGGTATGTGACGCTCAGTTTCAGTGGAAGCTCGCCGGGCTGCATGGTATCGAGGGTTTTTCTGAGAGGGAACAACCATGTGTAAACATAAAAAGTACCTGAAGCGCGCCCGCGCGCCCATAATTGTTTCTGATAAATAAAGTAAATGGGATTGTGTAACACGGTCCCTTTCTTATCAACAATATTGAATTTCAGGTTGTACTGTTTCTGGTAGAGTGGCTGATGTGTGATCATTTCGAATGCGAGGTAACCGTTTTTTACGTATTTCAAAGCGTTCAGCTTTTCGATTTCCGCTTCTCGCTGGTTATCGTTGAGGTTCCTGTTCTCAATAATCCCATTTCTTATTGCTCCCGTTGTTCTTTTGAAGCCATATTCTTCCACTACGCCGGCCCAATGCCTTGCATACTCTCCGTACTGCTGCTTGAGATAGGCGTCATCTGCATCGCTCTGTACCTTCACAATACTTACTGACCCACAAGCCGAAACCAGAACAATTAAAAACAGTACGAAAAGTGGTTTTCTGATTTTACTGTTCATTACATGCTCCTCCTGAAATATTATTGTTTTTTATTATCTTCCTTTTAAGGCAGTTTATCTTGTCATAATCCTCTCCAGGAAGATTGTTTCCAAGGAAATGAATAATGAATATACCGGAAACAGTAATGCATATTCCTTTTGCTGTAATATCATGGTTTAATTAAATACACATTCGTTCTATCGTTCGGGTATGTGACGCTCAGTTTCAGTGGAAGCTCCCCGGGCTGCATGGTATCGAGGGTTTTGTTAAGTCTGAATATCCATACGTAGTCGAAATTAATGCCTGATACATTTCCGTATGAAACAAGATTTTTCATATATAAATATCGTAAATCTTTATATGCGCGAACGCCTGTATTGTCAGTTAGGGTGAATTTAAGATTGTACTGTTTTTGATAGAGTGATTGTGGCACGCGTATGTTGAAAACCAGATAACCGTTCTTGACGAATTGTATAGCGTTAAGTTTTTTGATTTCGGTCTCCCTCTGGGTGTCATTAAGGTTTTGGTTATCGATTATCCCGCTTCTCATTGCATTCATCATGTAGTTAAAGCTGCTCTCCTGAAGTACATTAACAAAATGGATTCCATGCTCACCATAATTCTGCTTGAGGTAGGCGTCATCGGCATCGCTCTGCACCTTCACAATACTTACTGACCCGCAAGCTGAAACCAGAACAATCAAAAACAGTGCGAAAAGTGGTTTTCTGATTTTA
>DAOSYC010000303.1:0-3413 GCA_035380905.1 Spirochaetota bacterium
TAAATCCGGTAGGTTCCACAATCAATCGTTCTTTATCAAAGATTTATGACGGGTTGATATCGGGACTGCAGCCGGAATATCTCCGGGATTACCTTGATGATATTATCCGCATCAGGGCAGTGCAGGATTTTACACCATCTCAAGCCGTATCGTTTGTATTCTCATTGAGGAACGCTGTCTTTGATTTTCTTTCAAAGGAAAACCATGATGCGGTGTCACTCAAAAGCATGATAGAAATAGACGCATGGATTGATGCCGCTGCTGTAATGGGTTTTGATATCTACATGGAATGCCGCGAAAATATTTTTAATTTGAGAATCAGAGAAATAAAAAAATCGGCCTTACGTGCCGGATAATGGGGTTATTGCTTTTATGAAAGTACTGGTGTCCTGTATGTCTGTATTGCTGCTGGTTATTATAGGGTATCTATTGTCAGTATTCCAGAAGGGGCAATATATTTCCGGTATAGTAATACCTTATGCTGCAATTATTATATTTATTACCGGCTTTATATGGCGCATTGTACGGTGGGCCTTGTCACCTGTTCCATTTCGTATTCCCACTACATGCGGTCAGCAGAAATCATTGAGCACAATTAAAAGCAGCAGCATTGATAATCCTTCAGGGCTTATCGGTGTGATCATACGGATGTTTCTTGAAATTGTTTTTTTTAGATCTCTTTTCCGGAATACCCGTGTGGAACTTTATAATGAATCAAAACTTGCCTATGGCTCAAGTAAATGGCTGTGGCTGGGGGCAATAGCTTTCCACTGGACATTCCTGATAATACTGGTCAGGCACATGCGGTTTTTTATTGATCCGGTTCCCTCAATTGTATCGGTTCTGGAACGTGCAGATGGTTTGTTTCAAATAGGGGTCCCTGTTTTATATATTACGAATGTATTGTTCGGGATAGCTTTGTTCTATTTATTGATTCGAAGAATTGTTGTACCAAAGATGAAAATCATTTCACTGTATCAGGATTATTTCCCATTGTTTCTCATTACAGGAATCGCTGTTACGGGAATTCTCATGCGGTATTTTATCAAAGTAGATCTTCTTGGTGTAAAGAGTTTAATGATCGGACTTACCCATTTCCATCCTGCAATACCGCATGGTATAGGATCAATATTTTATATTCATTTGTTTTTAATATGCTTCATGGCAATTTATTTTCCGTTCAGCAAACTTATGCATATGCCCGGTGTTTTTTTATCTCCAACACGGAATCTTGCGAACAACAACAGAGCCCGCCGTCATATCAACCCGTGGAACCAGGCTGTAGCGGTTCATACCTATGAGGAATGGGAAGAGGAATTTCATGACAAATTAAAGTCTGCCGGATTTGAACTGGAGAAGGAATAATATGAAAGATAAAAATACCACAGCAGATATGCTGAAAATTAATTATAAACCTGATATCAGAAACTGGCTTTCTCCATATACGAACTTTAAAAAAGGAACATATTGTTACGCAGGAACAGAAAAGCATGTTAAATATCTGAAACAGCCGAATCCCCGTGAATGGCAGCCTCACGACACCGACTGGAAACTTCCAGCCGACTGGAAGGATATCATTCTTCAAGGATTTGATGAACGGCTTCGCAAGTACCGGTCTTTTAAGCTTTTTATGGATATCTGTGTGCGGTGCGGGGCCTGCGCCGATAAATGCCATTACTATATTGGTTCGGGAGATCCGAAGAACATGCCGGTCATGCGCGCGGAACTGCTGCGTTCTGTGTACCGGCGGTATTTTACCCTGTCAGGAAAAATATTCGGCGCTGCCGTTGGAGCGCGTGATTTAACTGAAGATGTTTTAAAAGAATGGTTCTATTACTTCTATCAATGTACAGAGTGCCGCAGATGTTCCGTATACTGTCCCTATGGAATTGATACCGCAGAGATAACAATGATGGGACGGGAGCTGCTGAATCTTGTCGGAATAAATATTAACTGGATTATAGAACCGGCTTCAAATTGTTTTCGTACCGGAAACCATCTTGGCCTTCAGCCTCATACGCTTAAGGATAATATTGAATTTGCTGTTGATGAAATTGAAGATATTACCGGAATCAGGGTCAACCCGACGCTGAACAGGAAAGGCGCTGAAGTTCTTTTTATCATTCCTTCCGCGGATGTCTTTGCCGAACCGCATATCTTTACCTTCTATGGATATCTCATGCTGTTCCATGAGATAGGACTGGATTACACCTTAAGCGCATATGCTTCTGAGGGTGGAAATTTCGGGCTGTTCCTTTCAAATGATGTCATGAAGAGCCTCAATTCCAAGATTTACTCTGAAGCAAAAAGGCTTGGTGTCAAATGGATACTGGGAGGAGAGTGCGGTCATATGTGGCGGGTACTGCATCAATATATGAGCACGATGAATGGACCAGCGGATTTCATGGAGGCCCCGGTATCGCCGATAACCGGAACAACGTTTCGCAATGCAGCATCAACGAAAATGGTGCATATCTGCGAGTTTACCGCGGACTTAATTCAGAATAATGTTTTGAAGCTGGATCCTTCCCGAAATGAAGCGAGCCGCGTCACATATCATGACTCATGTAATCCATCAAGGGCAATGGGACTTCTGGAGGAGCCGCGCATTATTATCAGACAATCATGTGAGCATTTTCATGAAATGCCGGAAAATACCATTCGCGAACAGACGTTCTGCTGCGGAAGCGGATCGGGCCTGGGAACTGATGAAAATCTTGAAATGCGTTTGAGGGGCGGATTGCCCCGGGCGAATGCCGTGAAGCATGTAAAGGAAAAGTATAACGTAAATACCCTGGCCTGTATTTGCGCAATTGATAAAGCAACGATGCCGACCCTTCTTGATTACTGGGTTTCTGATATAAACGTATGCGGGGTCCATGAGCTGCTCGGCAATGCCCTTGTCATGAAAGGTGAAAAGCCCCGTGTGACTAACCTTAGGGGAGAATCAATTACATCAGAAGAGGAGCAAACCGATGTATGATGGAATGAAAATCATTCCCGGCATTATACTGTTCATTGTTTTGGTATCCTTCCCGGTATGGTATGATAGCCTGAATGGTTCGCCGGAACTGTCTGATCCGGAGCTGACGCATGGGAAGAAGTACTGTGTTATGCCGAAGGAATTTATGCGGTCAAACCATATGGTCCTTCTTCACGAATGGCGGGACAGTGTGGTCAGGGATGGTAACCGCGGGAAGGTGAAAGCGGGCAGTGAAGCGTATGATAAAAGTCTGTCGAACTCATGTATGAAATGTCATGCCAGCAAAAAGAATTTCTGTGACCGCTGTCATGGAAGACTGGATGTAAACCCGGCATGCTGGGATTGTCATAATCCCCCGGAGGAAACAGCACATGCAAATTAATAGAAGAGACTTTTTGAAAAAAGCGGGAATAGCAGGGGTGTCATTAAT
>DAOSYC010000304.1:0-1495 GCA_035380905.1 Spirochaetota bacterium
TTCTTCACTCCCGGAACGGGATGGAAAATGCTGGTGTCAAGGCCGTTGTACACCACACTCTGTTTTTCAAGGGGCGTCCCGAAGGCCTTCTGTATTTCCTTCGCCGAATCGTGGGACACCGTAATGATGCGGTCCATCCGGTTGGTCACAAAGCGCTGCATGATAAGGGGATAGTACAGCACCCGCATCATCTTGAGGGAAAAATCCGACGGGTATTCAAACCAGGTGGTCCTGTCAATGGACAATGGATGGTGCAGGGTCGATATAATTGGTATGCCGAAATTTTTTATGAGCAGGTATCCGTACCCGAGGCACTGGTTGTCGTGTATGATATCAAAGCGCTCAGTCTTTAAAATTTCCTTCAGCTTCAGAAATGCCCTGAAAGAAAATGTCTCGATCTCCGGGAAGATGCCGAACTTCGCCGCTATGAACTCGTAAAAGTTCAGGGGCTGGAATGTCGCAAAGGGCTTGTGGGGTTTGATATAATTCTCTTTCACATTGAAGTAGTTATGGTTGCTGATCCGGTGGAGGGTGACCCCTTCCATCTCGAAAGGATACGGCGGCCCCACAATGGCGTGGACCTCGTGGCCCATCTTCACCAGCTCACGGGCAATATACATCAGGTAGATCCCCTGCCCGCCGCAGTAGGGGTTGCCCCGATAGCTGAGTAAACATATTTTCATAACGTGCTCCTGTACGTCGCGATAACATCTTCGTATACCTTCCGGGTGTTCTCCGCGGCAACGGGCCATGAGAAAAGGTCCACCGCACGGATGCGTCCTTTCTTTCCCATGTCCTTCTGTTTCTTTTTGTCCTTCAGCACTTCAAGGATGGCGTCCTTCAGGGCAACGGGGTCCTTCGGCGGCACCATGAGGCCGCATTCCCCGTGGGCAACGACTTCCTTGAGTGCCCCTGCGGTAGTGGTCACCACGGGGGTACCGCAGGCCATGGCCTCCGCCGCGGGAAGGCCGAACCCTTCATGGAGTGACGACATCACGAGGAGCGTCTTGGTGCTGTAGAGGTGTACCAGTGTTCCCATGTCAACCTTGCCGGTAAAGGTGACCCGGTGCTCCAGGTTGTAGTTCTGAATCATCTCAAATGCGGAGAGCCGTTTCGGCGGCCCCTCGTCAACGATGGTGAGGGTTATCTTCTCAGGGAGCATTGTCATGGCCTCAAAGAGGTACCGCAGCCCCTTCTTATGGTCTTCTGTGTTTCCCACGAAAAGCAGTTCGTTATCGACCCGCTTCCCGCCGCTGTTCCGGAATCCCTCAACGTCAATACCGTTCATCACCACGGACACCTTCTCAGGTTTCAGGCCGAAGGCGTTCTGCAGTTCCTTTACCCCCTCCACGGAGGAGGTAATGACGCGGTCAAGGCGGTTGATCACGACACGCTGCATGGTGAGGGGATAGAACATGAGGGTGGTCATGAAATCCCACAGTGTATGGTTCCGCATGAAGTCCGCCTCGCGGTCCTTCGTAAGGGGATGGTGCAC
>DAOSYC010000304.1:1595-3402 GCA_035380905.1 Spirochaetota bacterium
ATTTTCCTGGTCCGCACACTCCACAGGTTGAGGTTGTCAATCCTGTAGACATTGGCCCACTCCTCCATGGGGTCCGGATACGGGGGCCCCACAAGGACATCAATTTCCACACCCTGCTTCGCGAGCTCCTTCGTGAGGTTGTAGAGATAAATCCCCTGGCCGCCGCAGAACGGGTTACCACGGTAACATAAAAAAAGGACTCTCATCTGGCGCTATTAATTACCCTTTACCCGGGGAAGTGTGGAGCGTGTGGTGATGATCGCGATGCCCACCCAGAACACCATTCCCAGGAGAACAAGGGTCACTGCGGCCGCAGGGACTGCAAGGGCCCAGTAGCTTTTCAGTATAAGTCCGTATACAAACAGTCCGGCTATGGCGAGGGTCACGAGGCAGAGAAAGAACGCCTTCACCTTCGCGTAATCTTTTTTTTCCACTATTTCAGGCATAGGAGGTGCCACCTTTATTGTTAAAATTGTCCACCCGATCCAGAAACCGGCCCCCAGGACACCAAGGACCACAATCCCGATGGGGACTGCTATTGCGTAATATGCGTTGCTGCTCAGTACCGGTATCGCTGCTCCCTGAAGCATCTGCTCAATACCGGCACAATAAAAAAAAGCCGCACCCAGTGCCAGGGAGAAAATCACAGCGAGATATCCATAAATTCTTGCGCGGGGCATATATCACTTCCTTTACAAAAAATATTTTCGAAACCACTACATATCAAGAATAATCTTGATCACCTTCTCTTCGCGGTTTGTCGCGATTTCAAAAGCCTTCGCGATATCGTCAAAGGGCATCCTGTGGGTTATCAGGGGCGATACATCGACGGCGCCCCGCAAAATCATATCAAGGCCATAGGGATAATCCATGGTGAGGTCCGGCCCCACAGAGGCGATCATCCGCAGTTCCTTCCGGAAAAAGACATTGAAGTTCAGCGCCGGGGCCTCTTCAAGGCATATCCCGAAGAATGCGACCTGCCCGTTATGGCAGGCAAGATCAAAACACTGGTTGATAACCGCGACATCCTGACCGTACGCTTCAATGACAATGTCTGCCATGTGACCGCCGGTAAGGTCCTTTACTTCCTCAATTACATTCGCCGCCGAGGGATTCACCGCGTGATCGGCGCCCATTGTTATCGCGGTCTCTCCGCGCCATGGAAGCGGGTCAACGGCAATTATTTTCTTCGCGCCGAGATTTTTCATGAGGGCGGTAAAGAGAAGTCCCACAGGCCCCTGCCCCATCACCACCACGTTTTTATTATAGGGTTTATCAATCCGGAACGCGCCGTGGGCGACACATCCAAGGAGCTGCGTCATTACAAGAATGTCCAGGTCCATCCCCTCAGGAAGCTTCTGCAGCCGTGAAGGGTCTGCAACGTGATATTCCCTGTACGCGTCAAGGCCCGGAGGATAATACATCACAAGCTCACCCGGCTTGAATTCGCCGCTTTTCGACTCTTCAACAACACCCATGCACTCATGTCCCGGATATCCAGGAGGCAGCGGATAGGATGAAGGGGCAAAGGTATAGCTGTAATAGGGAATATCAGATCCGCAGAGGGCCGCTTTCTTCAGGCGCACAAGCACCTTTCCTTCTCCAACCGCAGGTACCGGCTCATCAATGATTTCAATTTTTCGTGGAGATACAATTCTCGCAGATTTCATATATCAATACCTCGTTAACAAAAAACAAAGCTATTTTTCATACCCCAATTGTCAACATATTTTAAGTGAATATAATTCACCTCCGTTTCCCCACTTGCGGAATCAGGTGCCGCTGTTTTCCTGAAACAACCTTATAT
>DAOSYC010000305.1:0-3386 GCA_035380905.1 Spirochaetota bacterium
GCATCGGAAGCGGCAGCCGCCACTTCAAAGCGTTTGAAACGCACACCTGCGTCATTGTGGATTACCATGGTTTCAGCGAGGTCCGCAACCTCAATATTATATTCCGCTATAATTTCATCGTACCCGGTTTTCTTCAGCACCTTCGGGAGAGGCATCGCGGCGGGGGATTCCACCAGAACCGGTTGTCCCCCGTGTTCAATAATAATCTTCACTACTGTTCGGAAGAACTCCCGGTCCGTCACCACCGCTTTTTCCCGGGGGACCCCGGTAAGAAGGTTCGGCTTTACAAGGACCCGGGCATCACGCAGAGAGCAGAGGTCAAAGCCTATATTCACCAGGGTCTGGATGAGTTTCTCCTGCAGGAGTTCCTGCTCGTATGATTCGCACTGCACCAGCGAAACTGTTTTCATGACTGCATTCCTTTATACTATTATAGTAACGGTACCATGTTAAAATTTCAACTATGGTGCAACCTATTTTTGAACGGTATTCAG
The DNA here is from genome assembly GCA_035380905.1 of Spirochaetota bacterium. Classification (GTDB taxonomy): domain Bacteria; phylum Spirochaetota; class UBA4802; order UBA4802; family JAGODF01; genus JAKQCH01. The sequence goes on from DAOSYC010000305.1 coordinate 495, forward strand.
TAAAAATCATCCATCATAAGGTTTTACCATTGACAAATAGACTCTGCACATATCATCCTTAAGCTGGTAGTATACATATTCACCCCCGTGAAAGTGGTTTTTACAGTATGACACAAAAATCTCTAATCATATCGGTTATTGCAATATCCGGATGCATGACAGCCTTCTTCGCTTTTTTTGCTGCGAAACGAAGAAAAACAGCCGGGGCGCTTGCATTCAGCGGACTTATGGCTTCTATGTCAGTGTACTCCTGGACATACGCGCTTGAGTTGACTCAAACAACGATTGCAGGCATCAAGGTGTGCCTTATGATTGAATACATAGGTGTATCCACCCTCCCCGCGTGGCTGATCATTTATGCGTTTCAATATACCGGCAAGGACAAATGGCTGAGCCGTTCTGTGTATGCAGTCTTATTCTTTCTTTCCTCCTGCACCCTGATACTGCATGTCACCAATGACCTGCATCATCTTTTTTTTACAAATATTTCTTTCAATATGGTACATGGCATGTCTATTGCGGTTCTTGACAAAGGCCCATGGTACTGGGTACATATTGCCTACATCAATATTGCAATTTTATCGGTAAACTTTCTTTTTCTCGGGATAATGATCCGGGCCCGTTCGACATATAAAAAACAGGCAGCGGCAATGCTTGCCGGGACCCTTATTCCATGGGTATCTCTTATTTCCTATCTCGCGGGATTCAGCTTTTACGGTATTGACACCAATCCAATTGCATTCGCGTTCATGGGGCCCATCCTCGGCCTCGGCATGTTCCGCTACAGAATGCTCGACATCGTCCCCATCGCCCGGGATTTTGTGTTTGAAAGTATGCGCGACCCGGTACTGGTGCTGGACAACCAGAACAGAATCGCCGACTATAACCATGCGGCAATTAATCTCTTTACCTCTGTCCCGAAAAAAATAATTGGGTCCTATGCCGCAGATGTGATGGCAGAGTACCAGGAACTTGTCAATATCATTCACTCAGGAACGGAGCAGGAGATTGAAATCATGGCAGACAGCATGAACGATCTCCGCTACTTTCAGGCTTCGGTGACATCAATAGCAACACCGGGGAAACTGCCCGTTGGAAGAATTCTGACTGTTGTTGACATTACCCAACAGACCCTGCTGCGGAAAAAGCTTGAAGAGCTGGCAACAACCGATGAGCTAACGGGTGTGTTCAACCGCCGTTATTTCATGGAACAAGGCATCAATGAATTGAAAAGGGCCGAACGGCACCTGCGGCCTTTCTCCGTGATCATGATGGATATTGATCACTTTAAACAGATAAATGACACCTTCGGACACACCGCAGGTGACATTGTACTGCGGAATATAGCCAAAGCATGTTCATCGGGACTCAGGAATACCGATCTTTTCGCACGGTGGGGGGGAGAGGAGTTCGTCATGATGCTGCCGGAAACTACTCCCGGGGATTCTCTATTGATAGCGGAGAGGCTGCGACAAATAATCGCATCCTCAACAATTCAATGCGAACCTGGAACTGTTACCGTAACCGCCAGTTTCGGTGTCTGCGGAATTATAAAGACTGAAGGCACTACTCTTGACGATATGATACAGAAGGCCGACAAAGCGTTGTACCGCGCGAAGGCTGAGGGGCGAAACAGGGTCGCATCCATGTAAAACAGCGCCCCTTGCGGGGCGCCCTGTTCTTCATAAAAACAGGCTACCGCTCCCAGGTGATGATCGGCGCCATGAGAGGATATGCCTCTTTCAGCGCCTTGCAGGAAACCATAAGAAGACCTCCATTTCCTTGACTGGAAACTGCACGAGCATAACATATTTTCATACGGACATCAATTACATAATTAATACCTGCTGCACCAAAACTTATAACTTGAAGATGACTGGATGGGTAATTACCCCATTCATTAACACCCTGCCCCTGACGAATTTTGTTCACCGCGGAATTGACATCATCCATGTCCCAGTCCGCAAAGGCCGTTGAAACAGAAAGCAAACCCACCATACAGAACAGCGCCGCAACAGCAAAAATCTTTTTCATACAGCAACCTCCCGTTGTGTCAGGCGCACCGTGAAACGGGCTCCTGTGATAGTATCTTTACACTACCCGATGTGGTCACATTTTAGACAGACATATCCATATTGCAAGTATTTTTGATTTACTTTAACTGAATTAATATATTACTGTATTACTGCCGGTATTATTCAGTAAGTTTTTTTATTTTCGTTAACATATTCAACTGTTCGGGAAATTTAGAAGGATACAGCAAGATCGGTTCACAGTGTGATTCTCATGCACCAACTTCCGGTATTCCCGATTAACCTGTTTTACAGGAGTAGCAATATACGTTAGCATATTAAAGCCATTTAACATCTACATGATATGATCCAGAAGGCCGACTCTTCCGTCCTCCTGACTGACGAACCACGTCCCGGACGTCCTCGAAGGTGGGTAGGTCCTCTTAGCCTGAAATTTTTTCATTCAATGAAGTGACTGCAACGTGACCACCTTCCGGCCTCCCCGAGCGTTCACGATGAACGCCTGCCGGTACGAAACACGATGTTTCAAAAAAGCCGGCCTTCGTTAGGTGGAGGTGTGCATGGAGTACATGTATTAATCAAAAGAGAAAATAATATTTTCAGGATAACCTTGCCCCACTGCGGGGCAATGTGTCTCACGGCAGCCCCTGAAAGAAGCAGGAGGCGCTGCCGTGGCGAGTCGTCAGGATGTACGTTGCGAGCCATGAGGGAGTTCCTGTTATGAACAGGTGTGCCTTCACTTTTATGGATTAAAGTGCCTTCGATTATGCAGTGCATAAAAAGAAAGCCCCCGCGGCGAGTGAGCGGCGGCTTTTGCATACTTTGTGCCGTTTACAAAGTATGTGCCCCGCGCACAGCG
>DAOSYC010000306.1:0-3251 GCA_035380905.1 Spirochaetota bacterium
ACTTGATCTCTTCATAGAATCCGGGAAACAGGCTATACTTGCCGATGAGCTCCGGAAAACAGGACGGATCAACGACATAGAACTTAAAGTAAAATGCAAAAACAATGATATTCTTGAAGGCCTTTTCTCCGGAGAAATAATCGAAAGCCAGGGAAAACAATATTTTCTGACCGTGATGGTTGATATAACCGGGCAGAAGTATCTGCAAAACCGGTATGAAAATGAACGTACGCGGCTGCAGAGTATTATTGAGGGTACGCGGCTTGGTACATGGGAATGGAACATTCAAACAGGTGAAACAGTTTTCAATGAAAGATGGGCTGGAATAATCGGATATACACTTGATGAGCTGCAGCCGGTGAGTATAGAAACCTGGGTTGAATTCACTCATCCCGATGATTTAAAAGAATCAAATCTATTGCTGGAAAGGCATTTCTCCGGTGAAATTGATTATTATGATATTGAGTGCAGAATGAAGCATAAAAACGGTCAATGGGTGTGGGTACAGGACCGGGGAAAAGTGATTAAATGGGATGAAAAAGGGGCACCTCTAAAAATGTACGGGACCCATTCTGATATTACAGAAAAGAAAGTGCTGGAAAATAAAATTCTTGAGCTATCAATTCGTGATCCCCTTACCAATGTGTATAACCGGCGTTACATTTTTAACAGACTGGATAAGGATTTTGCGAAATTCAGAAGGGATGCTGATGTTTTCTCAATTTCTCTTATTGATATTGATCATTTTAAAGCCATCAATGATACCTATGGCCATCAGTCGGGTGATTATATTTTAATAGAATTCTGCAGGATACTCTCAGAGCATGTTCGTGAGTATGATCTGCTGGGGCGGTATGGCGGTGAGGAATTTATTATTATTACCTATGGTTCTGATAAGAAGCAGACAGCGGAAAAGATTCATGGGATACTGGAAATAGTTCGAACAACGGTCTTCAGGTTCAATGATAAAGACATACAGTGTACATTCAGCGGGGGAGTTGCTGACGTTTCCGAGCTGCAGAATGATAATCTTTCAATTGAAAATATAATTTCCATCGCGGACTACCGGCTGTACAACGCGAAGGCAGGGGGCAGAAACAGAATTAATTATAACGGGGATATGCAGCGTCAGTGACACCTGGTTTTTTCAGCCTGTCAGTATCCCCGCATAGCCTTGCGTCATTTGCAGTGCAGTCAGAACCGGATAATATCAACCCGGTTGCCTGCGGTGATTGCCACGTACACGGAATTTCCCTCTATGGTGAAATCCAGCGCCTCGAAGGGGCCGTAGCCTTTTCCGTTTACGGACACGAACCTCGCCTTACCACGGGACTCACTGTCGCCGTACAGCACGCAGCATAATTTTCCGTCGTCGGTGATGCCGCTTTTTGTCACGAAATAATTGCCTTCTCCCATGGGGTATGTCACTCCGTCGCGAAAGATGAAGTCCCTCCCGTCTTTCCGGAAATAATAGGTCATATGGGCGCCGTCGGAGCTCAGGGCGATGTGGGACACGGAATCTCCCCAGCCCATGATTTTGTTGTTGTATAGGATAGTGCTGCCGCCATTGTCTCTACTTTCAGAATACACAACCTTCGTGGTGTTGTGTCTGGTCCGGATCCTGAACATGGCCTTCGATGGATCGTGCTCTTTTCCGTTGTGCAGAATATAGATTGAGGTGCGCGGTCCGCGGGAATCATAGGTGCCCCGTGCCCAGCCCCCTATCCATGACAGCGTGCAGCATGCCTTCATATTGTTGCATCCCTGTTCCCTTTCAAGGGCGGCATTGTACTGTCTGTCCTCTTCGCTTTTTCGCGCAAAGGTGAACATATAATCTCTGCCGTCGTTGCTGATAACGGGATCGAAAATGTTGTCGTAGGGTCCGTGCCGGATTGTTCCGTAATAGAAATTATGCCTGCTCGTGAGACAGTGCCGTGTCCCGTCATCGCTGAAATGCGCCTGTATCATTTCGGGATACGGGCCGTACGTCGTGCCGTCCACATTACAGTAGTAGCTCCTTTTTTTTGCTTCAGTTTTTTCATGGACGAAGGCGTAATGCCGCCCCTGACTGCTGAATGCCAGCTGGTGTACGTCTTCCAGTCCCTCGTATATCGTGTCCTGAACCCTGACACAGTACTTTTTTTCGTTACCGCCGTAATAGACGAAACCACGGAGGGAGCCCTCATTGTTGAAATAGTACAAACCGTTACAGTCTATATGCTTCTTCTTTATCCCCCCGGGGCCGTACTTCTTCTTTTTCGTGTGGAGATACACTGGGCGGTTGTAGATATGGACGTTGTCAATGCACATAAAATCGTCACCCCGGGGACTGAGCTTTATTTCCCGGTCAATGTCGCGGAAGGTCCTTCTGCTCCTGTCGTTCAGTATCACCGCCGCCGATATGGGGATGTCGGAGTTGTCCCGGTAGGTATAGATGACGGCGCCCCCCCGGGCGACCTGTATCCGGTCACGGAACAGCATCAGATGGTTCCCCAGATAGAAGTCGTCAACCTGAATGATGCCCCTGTATGTCTTTTCTTCAGTGGCGACATGGATGATGTGCCTGCCATCGGGAGAAATGATCAGGAGTTTATTGTAGAGGTTCCTCTTTTTGAGGTGAAATCGCTTTACCAGTTTCCCGTCCCTGTAGATCGGTCCGCTTTCCGCACGTGACGCGGCGGGGAGTGCGGCAACCGTACACAGGATTGTGATCACTGCGGTAATATGTAGTACGTACCGTATTGCAAAAGGGGTGTATCGTTTTCTCTTCCTTAAAGGCAATGGCGGTTGTGTCACAGGTGTCTCCTCAGGATGATTCAGGTTTTAATTGAACTGAGTGCTTATCAGCGAATTCCGGTATGATATGCTGAAAGTATACACGTTCCCTGTATGTAATTCAAGCATCTTTCTTTCGCTGTATTCCGGAAACAGCACCCGCAGAAAAGTATACTTTCAGTGAAAACGTAATGGACATACGCTTCGGTATGAATTATAAAATATATATCTGATATCGAATGTAAAACAACAGCAGTATCATGCGCTGCTGTTGTTGTGCCATGGTAACCGGGAGTGACATGCTGACATGAATAAGGTCATTTTCATCCTTTGTATGATCACTATGCTGTACGGCTGCGGGCAGCCGGACAACGCGGCGCCTGACGAAGCCCGGTACAGAGGGAACATCTGCGGGTTCATTAAAAATCCCTTCACCTTTCCCTTTCCCGGATCAGGTGACCTGAAGAAAAACCTTA
>DAOSYC010000307.1:0-3249 GCA_035380905.1 Spirochaetota bacterium
GAAGCATTGTTCCCGCAGCCATTTCCGCCTTGTAAAACGCCTCATGAAAATTCCCGGCAATCCCCATGACTTCACCTGTTGAACGCATTTCCGGCGTGAGAATAATATCAACACCGGGAAATTTACTGAATGGAAGCACCGCCTCTTTTACGCTGATATACTTCGGGACAGCGGTACCCTGCAGGTTCATTTCACGTAGTTTCTTTCCCAGCATTACATTGACTGCAATTTTTGCAAGAGGAATTCCTGTTGTTTTTGATACAAACGGCACCGTACGTGATGCCCTCGGATTTACTTCTATGACATAAAGCCTGTTGTCCTTTATTGCAAACTGAATATTTATCAATCCTAAAACATTAAGTTCAAGAGCAAGTGCCGTGGTTGCATTCGTTATTTCCGCTTTCATTTTCTCTGAAATGGAAATCGGAGGTATGATACATGCAGAATCGCCGGAATGTACTCCAGCTTCTTCAATATGTTCCATTATTGCCCCGAGAAACACATCTGTTCCGTCACATATTGCATCAACATCAACCTCGACTGCTTCATCAAGAAATTTGTCAACAAGAATCGGATGCTCAGGAGAAAGACGAACTGCAGTTTTAATATATTCTTCAAGACTCGCATCATCATATATTATGGACATTGCACGGCCCCCGAGTACATATGACGGGCGAACCAGCACAGGATAACCGATTGAATTTGCGATTTCAAGGGCCTCCTTTTTCGCGAAGGCAATGCCGTTATCAGGCTGCAGCAATCCAAGCTTGCGCACAACCTCGGCAAAACGCTCCCTGTCTTCAGCGCGGTCAATTGAATCAGGAGATGTTCCGATAACAGTAACACCATTTTCAGCAAGTGCCTTTGAAAGACGCAGCGGCGTCTGTCCGCCAAACTGCACAATCATACCATCCGGTTTTTCACGGTTATAGATATGCAGTATATCCTCAAGGGTGAGAGGTTCGAAGTACAGCCGGTCAGAGGTATCATAGTCAGTGGAAACAGTCTCTGGATTTGAGTTGACCATGATCGAATCAATATCAAGGTCACGAAGCGCATAGGAGGCATGACAGCAGCAGTAATCAAACTCTATTCCCTGGCCGATCCTGTTGGGCCCTCCGCCGATTATCATAATCTTCTTACGGTCGGAAAACTTTGATTCATCCTCATCATCATATGAAGAATAATAATACGGTGTATATGCTTCGAATTCACCTCCACATGTATCAACAAGGCGGTATCCCGGGATGATATTATGTGTAACGCGAAAATCACGAATTTGTTTCTCATTTTCCTTTAATGCCCGTGAGTATTCACGTTCGAAATCAGCACCTTTTTTACGAAGTTCCCGCATTTCATCTTCATTAATAAGAAATCCGAGCTGCATATCGGAAAACCCGAGCCTTTTCATGGAAAGAATATTTTCAGCAGTTAATCCCTTTTCACGGTGCTCCTGTCTGAAAGATTCTTTGGAATCAATTATTTCTTTTAACTGCTGAAGGAACCAGGGATCAATTTTTGTATACGCGTGAAGACGTTCATTGGACCATCCTGATTCCATGGCCTTGATTATATAGAATATTCTGTTTTCCCTGGGATTCACGAGAGCTTTTTCAATGATATCATCACGGGAATTTTCCGGAATACTATCAAGGGCATTATCTATATCAAGGTCACCGTCAGAGCTGCAGCCGTAACGGTCAATTTCAAGGGACCGTATCGCTTTTTGAAATGACTCCTTGAAGGTCCTTCCTATGGACATTGCCTCGCCTACAGATTTCATCTGAATACCGAGACGCGTGTCGGCACCTTCAAATTTTTCAAAGGCCCACCGCGGATATTTTACCACCACATAATCTATCGTCGGCTCGAAACACGCGGGGGTTTCCCTGGTAATATCGTTGGATATTTCATCGAGGGTCATTCCCACTGCAAGCTTCGCTGCTATTTTCGCGATGGGAAATCCCGTCGCCTTGGAGGCAAGGGCGGAGCTCCTGCTGACCCTGGGATTCATTTCAATTATCATAATCCGGCCGTCATCGGGATTCACCGCGAATTGTATGTTTGAGCCCCCCGTATCGACCCCGATTTTCCGTATAATTTTTATGGCGATGTTCCGCAACTCCTGATATTCACGGTCAGTAAGCGTCTGCTGAGGAGCGACAGTAATTGAATCTCCGGTATGAATTCCCATTGGATCAAAGTTTTCAATGGAACAGATGATTACCACATTGTCCATGGTATCCCGCATAACTTCGAGCTCATACTCCTTCCAGCCGATAACGGATTCCTCAAGGAGCACCTGGCTGATTGGCGACAGGTCAAGCCCCTTCAAAACCAGCTCCCTGAAATCTTCACGGTTATATACGATATTACCGCCGGTACCGCCGAGTGTAAATGCCGGACGTATAATAATAGGTAGACTCATTTTCTCAAGAAAGCCCATGGCTTCATCAATAGTTGATGCGAGACTTGATTCAGGAACCTGGAGCCCGATTTCAACCATAGCCTTCTTGAACTCGTCGCGGTCCTCTGCTTTTTTTATTGAATTGATATTTGCGCCGATAAGTTCAACACCATATTTTTCAAATACACCCCGCTCCTCCAGCCACATTACAACATTCAGCGCGGTTTGCCCTCCTACAGTGGGAAGTACCGCGTCAGGTCTTTCCCGTTCAATTATTTTTTCGATTATATCGGGAGTTATCGGTTCTATATACGTACTGTCAGCAAGTTCCGGATCTGTCATAATTGTTGCCGGATTTGAGTTAATGAGAATAACACGGTACCCTTCCTCCTTCAGCGCCTTACATGCCTGGGAACCGCTATAATCAAACTCACATGCCTGACCAATCACAATGGGGCCTGATCCTACAATAAGTATACTCTTTAAATCTTCTCTTTTGGGCATTATACTCCTCAATTGTCGGGAAATATCTGCTGATTACAACAGCCTCATTAATATTTTGTCAATTAAAATACTACTGCAACATATTGAAAGGAATGAGAACAGCTTAGATGAAGCAAAAAACGATGTTCTGTTACCAATACCAGTATAGAGAAGAAAACCACAATCATTTATTTATTGTAATAATAATATTTACCTGTTTGTAACAATAGCTATAATTATTTCGCGTGATAATTACCGGATTATTGAATTGCACCGGACAGAAAGGCAGGTTCTATCGCTTTTGTCGTGAGCGGTACATTTCATGACGTGAATATACACAGCCGCAATAACTCTGCCGG
>DAOSYC010000308.1:0-3225 GCA_035380905.1 Spirochaetota bacterium
TTATAGCTGAAGGGGGAAATCAGAAAAATAAAGGACCCGGCGCTCTTCCGCTGCCGCTGGGTCTGATTAATGGCCGCCCTGAAAGAAAAATTCCCGGGAGAGAAAATATAAAAGTAATTCAGCCCCATTGTGGTCACCTGGAGGTCCCGCCTCTGAGGATAGGGATCGCCGCTGTTCCATGATGGAATATGGCTTCCGGGGTCATCCATGTAAAAACCTTTATATTTCTGATACACAATATCAATGGCAACATTATAGGCATATCCGAAACCATGAAGGTCCATATAGTCCGTTCTGCCGTAGATATCTTCATCCCCGGCAAAACTGTTGAGCCTTCCGCTGTACTGTATGCCGAAGTTTTTTATCATGAGGAGAAGACTCATATCAACCGCTTCATTGGGGGAATACTGCACACTGTTCTCCCCACGCATGGCATCAGCGATGGAAGCGCTTTCAGGGGAAAGCACAAAATCGACATATGGCTTCATGAAGGAAACCCGGAGCGCAACAGAGGATGATGGGGATGTATCCTCCAATTCCGACGCATCGAGTCCTGAAAGGAACGCAACGTGACTCACCGCCAGAAACAGCAGCAGAAAAAAATGAATCGCAATAACCCGTGCCATATCAACCGCCTGATAATAATTGCTGTGGTGAATTGCATCCCGCGATGTATGTGATTGCATCAATATACACCTGGACCTGCATCGTTACATTAAATCACCGGAATAAGAATTTTTACAAGAAAAACAATTGACTAATTTTATATTTTATTCATTCATATATGCGTTTTCCGGAATACCCGCTATTCGCATACAGAAATCACACTACATTTTTCTCGAAAAAAGATGGGGGCATTATGAATCTACTACCACAGGAACACACAGTACTAAAATCAAAAAACGGCCTTGTACATGTTACGACACACAGGTTGCGGTACGAGGATATCGCCATGGGGAAGGCTACGGTTAAAAGCATTATGCTGGACGATCTCAGCTTCAGTGCAATCAGCTATAAAAGTAAAACAATTTATATCATCCTTGGATTATTAATGGTATTTATAAGTTTTATGTGTTTCGCGTCAGGGGGATCAAACCCCGGTGCAAGCACTGCCGGAGCGGTGAGCTTTTTATTCGGCCTTATATTCATTGCCCTTTATTTTATTACAAGAAAACAATGTCTTTCCTTCTGTTCATCCGGCGGAAGCATTGACTTTGAGATCCGGGGAATGGCCATGTCCGATGCGATCAACATCTTAGACGAGGTGGAAAAGGCAAAGAATGCCAGATCGGATATTTCTCCCGATACTACTGCCGTAACAGCTGACACAACGGCACCTGCAATTGAAGAAACATTCACACCGCCGGTCCCTGACCCGCTTCAGACAAAAATCGCTGAAATAGACCTGCTCAGGGACAACGGTATAATTGACGAAACAGAACACAGAAGAAAAATTGAAGAACTTACCAATAACTGAAACAGGCGGAAACCTCTATGGAAAACACGAATGAACAAAAACTCCGGGAATATATCAGCGAACTGGAAAAGACCAGAACTGCCCTTGAAAAACTTGAGCAGCAGAGGGAAAACATTTCAAGTGAAACATATAACGAGTACAGCGCCAAACACCATCAAAAAATCCGGGAGCTTGAAGCGGGTATTCAGTCAGCCAGAGCCGCTATTGATATTGATCACGCACGCAGCACACAGCCGGCAGCCGAAACAACCGTGGAACAACCGGCTGGTTCTTCTGTGAAAAAAAATGCCATTATCGCATTGGCAGCTACGGGGGCCTTTCTGGTACTACTATTCACGGGTGCCTGGTTTTTTCATTTCTCCAGGATACAGGAAACGCACAATACTGCTGCCCGCACTGACAGTCCTGCAGCAGCAACCGCCGCCGCAGAGTACGTACGTGTCACCGAACAACAGGGCCTGCGAATGCGCAGCCGGCCCTCGGTCAACGCAGAGAGGATATGCACAATCCCCTACAATTCAGCGGTAACCGTAATCGACAAAGAGGGTCCATGGGAATCACTCTACGGGATGAACAACAGATGGTGGAAGGTCAGGCATCTGAATCATGAAGGATGGGTATACGCAGGATTTCTCGGGCGCTGATTATTTCCGGCATATTGGCAGAAAAGGAACATCCATTTCCATACCACACGAAAACAGCTACTGCACAAACCCCTTGATCTTTTCAAGGGGATAGCTGTTTTTAATATGCTGCCGCCGGATGCAGTAATTGTTCCTGGTAACAATGTTGGGGCCGTAATCAGTAGAAAGCACACGCTCGTACCCGGCATAGCGGCTCAGCTCAATGACTTCGAGATTATACCGTCCGTAGGGAAACGCAAGGTAGCGGATTTTCCTGTGAAGATACAGCTCAAGGATCCGCTTTGAACAATACATCTCCTCAAAAAGGCGCCGCCGGGATTCCGGGGTGTTCCGCGCAGTCAGCCGTGTCAGGTCCGCGTGGCTGATCGTATGGCTCTCAATCGATACCCCCTCACGGTCCATGGTGCGGAGCTGGCTCCAGGTAATATTTTTTCTGGCGCGGTGATACACATTATCAACGTACACAAAGAGCGTAACCGGATACCGGAACTCCCGTACAAGGGGAAGGAGCTTCGTGTACATGGAGAGGAATCCGTCATCGAAGGAAATGATCATCACCTTCCCGCTGAAAGGGCGGGGGTTCCGGAGACGCTCGAAATATTCCCTGAAGCTGATGACACGGACACTGTTTCTGCTGAAAAGCTCGAAGTGCGCCCTGAGGGTATCAAGACTGATTGAAAACGCACCGCGGCCGTCGATATTATGATACAGCAGCACCGGTGAGGCGAGAAGCCGTGAGCGCGCCTCTTTCTTCCGGACCTCCCAGCGGTGACTCCCCGAAAACAGTTCACTAAAACCGCCGTCGCTGCGCCATATACAAAAGACCGCAATGCCGAGGAAAACCGCTGTCACGGAAAAGGCCGTTATGTAGGTAATTTTTTTTCTGAATTCCATTTTTTCCTGCGGGTCGATATATCGGCCCCTGCTGCAATTGTCGGCGCCCGGAGGCCGGAAAATGAGCGGAAATGCGGGCCTGTATCACCCCGCCTTTCTGCCGTGAAGTACCGTTGCCGCGCCGAACATTTTCCTGTACACCCGCACCTGCTCAAACCCCTGCGCCTCCAGCATCCCGCGGATACCTGCGGGATCGATGAAACTCGCGAT
>DAOSYC010000309.1:0-3220 GCA_035380905.1 Spirochaetota bacterium
GCAGGCCGGAGGCCGGGGGAGGTCACCGGAAAAGGGATTGACAATGAATACTATTCATTAAATATTCATATAAAAGCAGGATGACTTGTAGAAATTGAGGCGGCAGCAATGAAGGAAAACCATCTTCCCCTTATAAAACTTGCGGGCTTCGGAATGGGCCTTTTTGCGGTCCAGACATTCTGGGGATTTACATGGACGACACTTCCGCTGTATCTGAAAGAAATAGCGAACTCGAATATCGTGACCGGGATCATACTGTCCACAGCCGGGGCCACCGGCATGATACTTCCGGTACTTTCGGGGTCAATATCGGACAGGATTAACACGCCCCTTGGAAGAAGAAGACCCTTCATCGTCGGGGGATGGCTCCTTGCCTGTACAATGGTGCTTCTTCTGCTGAAAGTGAATACCATTGCCATGGCCCTCCCGCTTGTAATTCTTGCCTATGCGGGTTTTTTTACTTCCATAGGGCCTTACTTCGCCCTGCTGCCTGACACGGTTCCCCATACCCAGCGGAGCATTGCTTCGGGAATCATGTTCTTTGTGGGGGGGCTCGGTATGCTGAGCTATCTTTTCTTTGCCGCACGGCTGTGGGATGTGTCCCATTCGCGTCCCTTTTACTGGGCCGTTATTGCTGTGATACTGGCAACGGCGGTCATGTGCCTGTCGGTACATGAGCCGGAGGAGCATGCGGCGGAGGAGCACAGCGGGAATGTGCTTGTTGCGGCATTCCGTCATAGAAACACCGCTTTTTTCCTTTCCGGTATGATCCTCTGGTGGATCGGGATTTGGATAGTGAGCGCGTTTTTCGTAATTACCTGCAAGGCGCTCTTTCAGGTCAGTACGGCCCTTGCGGTGAAGGCATTTTTTATACTCAATGCCTCCTTTGTGCTTTTCGCGCTGCCCGCCGGGCTCATGGCGGCGAAGTTCGGGGTGAAGCAGGTAACAATGTTGGGGCTGCTGCTCCTTGTGATCAGTTTTCTTACTGTGCCCTTTATTCCTTCATATACCGTAGTGCTTCCATGTATGGTGATGGCGGGGGCAGGATACGGGATCATGCTTGCGGTGTCGTATCCGATGTTCCTGAAGATTGTGCCCCCGGGAAAGACCGCGGGGTATGTGGGACTGTATATGGGCGCCCAGAACGGGACGCTCCTTGTGGGGCCTGCAGTTGGTGGGTTCCTTATTGATTATTACGGATATACAACCCACTTTGTCGGCGCCGCACTGTGCATTCTCGGGGGCATGATACTTCTTGGGGCGGTGCGCATGCCGGAAGAAGTACCTGCCGTTGTTCCGCAGCCCGACCTGCGGGAGATGAACTGAGGTTTATTGGTTAAATTCCGCACTGGCGCTTTCCCGCACTCACCATACTCACCGTTCAGCAGAAAAGTGAAGGCACTTCTGTTCACAACAGGAACTCCCTCATGCATCGCAACAACTTCCATGTTGACTCGGCACGGCTCGGAGTCCTCCCTCGCTGAGGGGTTGCAGGGAGTTACCCCCTCCGGCCTTGCTTCGCTCGGCCACCTCCCCCTTGGCTATGTGGAGGATTGTGGGAGTGGATTTGCTCTGTATTTGAGAGTAGGCACTGGTGTCAGGGTAAGCGTTGTTCATGGCATGCTGGCGGACTATATCCGCCTGGCACAAGGTCCCTCGGAAAATTTTGCAATAGTTGTTTGTTCGCGATAGATACCTCTGTTACGTGTTGTAGTTAATGGGACACTTATTCAAAAAAGATTCATTTTCTTTTTTAAAATAAAACCTCCCAGGCGTATTAATTATGTGTACATATGTTCAGAAAACAATGAAAAACCACCATATAAGCCTGGACTTGAACGCTGGAGTTCCTATAAAACCCTCTGGACCCGACACTGGGTAGAATTTCAAAAAATATACCCGTATAGATTTCAGAAAATCTATGGCCCACTGACCAAAGAAAAGAAAGATCAGGTCAGAAAGCTGATACGGTGTGGAAAATTTCAAAATGGATTTCAACGCCATATCTGTCAAAACTGTGGAACGGTTCTTGTTGTGCCCTTTACCTGTAAATCACGGCTTTGTCTTTCCTGTGCCAGAAAAAGACTATTTGGCTGGTCATTAAATCTTTCTAAAGTAATGAGTACATCATTAAGGCATACCCATGTGACATTCACTATTCCGGGAAAGCTGTGCAGACTGCTTTTTGAAAGGAACTACGAACCGGAACAGATGATTCCACTGACTGCAGGAATATACAAAAGCTTTCTACAGAATGCAGCTGGTGTTAAAGACAAAGACTATCAGCCAGGAATACTGGCGACTTTACATAAAAGTGGTAACAGTCTTAATTACAATCCACATGTTCATTTAATTAGCACTCAGGAAATGATTGATATAAAAACAGGAGAAATCATTGAACCGGGTTTTCTTCCATACAAAAAAATCAGATTCATATGGCAAAATGCATTTTTACAACATTTAGTGAAACAGAGTATAATAACAGAGGAAGAACAGATATTATATAAAGAAAGGTATAAAAACGGATATCATGTGTATTTCCAGCCTATTCGAGGATCAGAGAATGATGTGCTGTTTAGAACTGCAGAGTATATTGCCACAGGTTTCTTCCACAATAGTCAGATAACTGCGGTAAATCATCATAAAAAGACCATCACGTTTAAATATCGAAAATTCATGGAACGGGGTACCAGAAAGAAACATTATGCAACCAAGACTATGGATATTTTTTCCTTCATGGCCAGAATGTTATTCTTTTTACCAGATAAGCATAGGAAGATGCTCCGCTACTATGGTATATATGCCCATAATATAGACAAAAAATTAGAAGAAATTGGTAGAAGCACCTGGGCGAAGGCAGTTGAACATTCTTTTGAAAATAACCCGGAAATATGCCCTCATTGCTCAACGTTTATGATTAAGGATGTGGTGTTTTCGTTTTTTGCTGACAAAGAGATAAAAAATTTAGTGAAAACACATGGTATTCAGAAAGGGTATTTTATTCCATACCAACGATTGCAGCCTCCATGATGAAAGTCATTTTTTGATTAGATTGTATTAAAGATTGTATCAAAAAAGATCTTGACGATAATTTGTTATTTCGGTAATTTTTTACTGTCAGTTGAGGTACGGCTGTTTGGTAAATTATGCGCGTTTTTTCGCGCGAAATTTTAAGCACACACTGTTAAAAAGGACTTTTCAGAATGAAAAGGTCTTTCAG
>DAOSYC010000310.1:0-1582 GCA_035380905.1 Spirochaetota bacterium
TTATCCCGGCCCTCGCGGGAGCATTCCTCAGGGGGAAGCCGGGAACAGGGAGGCCGCTGTTACTCCGGCTCATTGAACGGGCATACGCCCCGGTCATAGAACTTGCCCTGCGCTACCGGCTTCATACCGGGGCGGCAGTCCTGGTGTTCATCACCCTGACGGGCATCATTTTCAGCCGCATGGGGGGAGAATTTATCCCCTCCCTTGACGAGGGGGCCCTTGCGATGCAGTTCATCCGCCCCGTTACCATATCCACGGAACAGTCCCTGGAGCTTGAGAGGATGAGCCATAATATTATCCGGTCCTTCCCCGAAGTGAAGCATGTATTCTCAAGGCTGGGGGCCGCGGAAATTACCGTTGATCCCGCCGGCATAAATCACGGGGACACCTTTATCATCCTGAAAGATACCGGCACATGGCCTGAGATACACGGCCGCAGGAGGACAATGGAGGAACTCGCCGCGGCACTGTACAGGGAACTGCGGGCCTCGGTACCGGGACAGCGCGTCCTTGTGTCGCAGCCCATTGAACTGCGCTTCAACGAACTCCTTGAGGGTGTCCGTGCCGATATCGCCCTGAAGATATTCGGCAGCGACATGAAGACCCTGGAGTCCCTGGGGGCCCGTGCGGCGGCAATAATAAGGAAAATTCCCGGCGCCGGCGACGTGGAAACAGAAATGCGCGGCACCTCGCCGATCCTCTCCGTGGTCCCAAAAATGGATGTCCTGAACAGGCTCGGCATTCAGAAAAGCAGCGTCCTGAACGCGGTGAAAATCGCGATGGGCGGTGAAGAGGCGGGATACCTCTATGAAGGGGTCAGGAAATTCCCCATAATAGTCCGCCTCCATGACAATGTCCGTGAAAACCTCCGGGCCCTCCGGCGCATCCCGATCGGCGTTTCCCCGGGGTTCACCGTGCCCCTCTCCTCCGTTGCGGACACTGTAATCAGCGACCAGTACTCATCCATCATCCGTGACGCGTCCCAACGGCGCACGGCGGTGATGATAAATATCCGCGGCCGCGACATGGAGGGGTTTGTCAGGGAGGCACGGGAGAAGGTAAAAAAGGAACTGAACCTCCCGCCGGGATACTACACTGAATGGGGAGGCAATTTCAAAAACCTTGAAAGCGCGAAACAGCGCCTTCTGCTGCTTGTGCCCCTCACCCTGTTTCTGGTGTTCTTTATGATTTATTCCGCCTTCGGGAACGCGGCACAGACATTCCTGGTGTTTCTCGGGATCCCCTTTGCCCTGGCGGGAGGAGTTCTGGGACTTGTGATTATGGGACTGCCTTTCAGCATTTCAGCGGGTGTGGGATTTATCGCCCTTTCCGGCATAGCAGTGCTGAACGGCGTGGTGCTCATCAGCTATTACAACCGCCTCCGGGAGGAGGGTGAACAGGGAACCTCCCTTGTAAAGAAGGGTGCGCTCCTCCGGCTGCGCCCGGTCATGATGACCGCCATGACGGACATCCTCGGGTTTCTCCCGATGATGCTTGCATCAGGGACCGGGTCCGGGGTGCAGAAACCCCTTGCCTCTGTGGTGGTGGGAGGCGTGTGTACCTCCACCATCCTGACACTGGT
>DAOSYC010000310.1:1682-3218 GCA_035380905.1 Spirochaetota bacterium
TACCTTCGTCACGAGAGCAGCAACCACCGCTTTTCCGTACCGGTAAAGAGGAAAATACCCCTGATAATTAATAACGGCCATGAAATCCATCACATCCGGGAAAAGGGCTACGTTGAAGCCCCGGTTCGCATCACGTCAATCCTGAAGCATATTTCAAAGAGCGATCTTTTTACAGAGTGTACCCCCTCCCGGTATTCCGAGCGCCGCATCCGCGCAGTCCATGACAGGGACTTTGTTGCCTATTTCAAAAAAGTATCTGCCCGGGTCCCGGAGGGGACATCACTCTACCCCGATGTATTTCCAATACGCAAAAACGTACGGGCCCCCAGAAAACTTGTCTCCCGCGCAGGGTATTACTGCATTGACGTGTACAGCCCGATCAACAGGAACTCATATATCACCGCGCGCCGCGCGGTTGACTGCGCCCTCACGGGGGCGGACAGAATTCTGGGAGGCGGCCGTATTGCCTATGCCCTTGTGCGCCCCCCCGGACACCATGCGGGGCGGGACTCCTTCGGGGGGTTCTGCTACTTCAATTCCACCGCCATTGCCGCGGAGTACCTCAGCTCCTACGGCCGTGCCGCGATCCTTGACCTTGACTATCACCACGGGAACGGCCAGCAGGAAATTTTCTATGAACGGAGCGATGTGCTGACAGTCTCTATCCACGGGGACCCGGATTTCGAGTACCCCCACTTCAGCGGGTTCAGCGATGAACGTGGTGACGGTGAAGGCGCCGGGTACAACTATAACATACCCCTTCCGGAGGGCATTGACGGGACACGGTACACGAAGGCCCTCGCGAAGGCGCTGCAGGCGATAAAAAAATTCGATCCTGACTTCCTTCTCATAGCCCTGGGCCTTGATACCGCGAAGGGAGACCCCACGGGAACATGGAACCTGGTGAAGGAGGACTTTGAACGGAACGGCCTCGCTATCGGCGCCCTCCGGGTCCCGGTGCTGGTTGTGCAGGAGGGGGGCTATGACAGCAAGGTGCTGGGGGCCAATGTCCTGAGTTTCTTCCGGGGGCTTTTCACGGGGATGTACGGGTGAATCACCACACATGCTCACTCCGGTGCGGATGAAGTTGTGCAGCATTGGCCATGGCATGAAATGAATTTCCCCGGTGCGGGAAATAGTATCAACCCCCTGTAACAATGTGCCGACACAGTAAAGGGCATTCATTATACGCCGGACATTCCGGTGTGAAAAATTATTTTCAGGAGTACTTAGTATGATAAAATTCTACGGCTACAAGAAATGCGGCACTTCGCGAAAGGGGGAAAAGGCCCTCCAGGACGCAGGCATTGAGTATACCTTCATTGACATCACAGAAAAGCCCCCCGCAAAGGCGGCGCTGAAAAAAATGATTCAGCAGTCCGGGGAACCGGTGAAAAAATTCTTCAACACCTCCGGGGTGGAGTACAAGGCGCAGAACCTGAAGGAAAAATTAAAGGACATGCCGGACAGGGACATGATAGAGCTCCTCGCCTCGAGCGGCAGGCTCATCAAGCGCCCCGTGGTGACGGACGGTGA
>DAOSYC010000311.1:0-3146 GCA_035380905.1 Spirochaetota bacterium
TTCAAGGATTTTTTCAGTTTTGGAAATGGGTTGCTTTGCTTTTATTTTCGGGTGTCCCTGAGGAGGGACTGCATGTTCCCGGATGAAGGGTTCCACCCTCCCACCGGACCCCCCTCCCGCTCTCAGGCGGCGAGGCCTTGTTTAGCGGCACCGGGTTGCATTCACTTTACGTGCTGTAGGGCAGGGTAGTGAAGGCACTTCTGTTCATGATATGCGCTCCCTCATGGCGCGTAACGTACGTCCTGTCCGACGCGCCATGGCTCGACCTCGTGTCTCGCGAGGGGTTGCTGTATGTACGGTTTTAAGGTAGAACTGGCCGGCTGGAATACGTGACCTGCCCATGGTGAATAAATGCGTTTGGTTATTCTTGCCGGGTTTTGTAAATATAATTATTGATTCGTGATACCGTTTATACTAAAAAATTTTGTAGAGAATACTTGCATTGAAATTAGATACCGACTTTAGCGACAGACTCCATTTTTATGCGTAGTAACAATATATTAGATAATTGACATATTGATTTGAAGTTCTTCAAGAAAATTTTCTGCCGTTTTCTCTCCTGAAAAATAATGGTGATAAAATATCATCCCCTCATTTGTTTTAAACTTCAATAATTTTCCGGAAATCAGATGAGTCGCTTCAGGATAAACTTTTTCTAACCTAAATTTAGGAATACTCCTTAGAGAAAAAGTGATAAAATGAATTGAAAAACCGTTTTCAAGAAATTGCTTATAATTTTGGGTCACAATGTGAGTTCGCATCCCTCTGCGATCAAAGCTATTTTCAGTAGCTGACTGGAAATAATCGATCTCACAATATCGTTTATTATTACGATCAATAAATTTATAAAAAGGTGCTCCAGGATTTTTGCCATGTTCAAATCCTTTTATCCCCTCCCACTGTTGACTAATAAAATATTTACTTACCAAATTAGCAATTTTGAAAATTCGTTGATTGACAGAAATTGAACTGAACTCTTGTTCTCTTCTTTTTTCGTCTTCCTTTGTTTTTAATCGCGTTAAAATTGGTTTGATGACATAATTTATCCGTGACCTCAATCTTTTTTCAAAAGTTGAAGTTTGAGTAGTAGAGGACCAATCAATTATATTTTTCATCTGAAGGTCAAAATGAACACGATAATTTCCATATATATCACTTTCTTTGCTATTGAAGTGGTCCTTCCTGACAGTGTAAATAACCGGGATACCGTTTCCCATCGCGTAACCAGCTTCAAAATAAGCAGAAGGACGTGCGTAGGTTAAATCAGTGATACATAATTTTGATGTTTGAATAAGTTCAAGAATTTTAATGTCAATATTTTCATTATGTTCCGTTTTATCTACTCTGACAGGTTTTATTTTCAATTCACTTAGAATTTTTAAAATTACATTTTCATAAATTGAATCAACGTCTTCTTTTCCGAAGGCACAGGCGATAAAGCAATTAAAATATTTTTCCATAATTTCCTTTTATTAATGCCATTGCTTTAACTCGTTCATACACAAAGTACGTCGTTAATTCACCATATTCAGGATATTTCACGAAGTGTTTCGTATAATATCCCTGTGCGGTATAAAAAGACGACGTATTTCACATATACTCCTATATCTTACCCGCCTACTAAAATAATCAATCAAAAAACACATGTATATGTACATAAAAATAAAATATATTCTCTTCTGACCACCTCGCCGGGCTGTGTCACAATACCGGCGGTAAGGGATGATCCCGTAAGACACCGGGCGATCCGCCTGGAGAAAAAATATGTCGATATCCCCCGGTTTTCCGCACTACTATACAGGCACACCATATCCCGATACCCGCACCGCCCGCGCCCGTGGTCTCCCGGAGAGACACGGCGCATTGCACATCCGAATCATAATACAAAACCACATTCCACATTTACCAGAAATCCCCTCAAAAAGTTTTAATCCCATGAAACCAGGGCGTACATAGTATGTACCACCGCTTTCGGGCTGTTCACGGGCTGTTGCACCTTAGGTGTTCATTAGGTCTTCATAAGGTGCAGATAAGGCGAAATGGGTAAATTGCCGGTACCGTTCCGGCATGTACGGAAAAAATTTTGTCGCTGAATCCGGTAAATCCGCACTGTTAATAAACAGCGCGTATGTTCTGGCTGCAATAAAAAGCCCCCCTCTGGGGGGTTTGGGGGGCATGGCTGGAGAAATTATTTTTTATAAAACAGGGAGAAACCATATGGCACAGGTGGACTTAAATCCGGCATTTCTTGGAATGAGGGGCGCGGTGGGCAGCGTGGTGTTCTTTACAAGGAACGGGAAAACCTTTACACGGAAGCGGGTGCCTCAACGGAACCCGAAAACTCCCGCACAGATGATAATCAGGAACAGTATGAAACAGGCGGTGGCCGAATGGCGTGCCATGGACCGGGAGGAAAAGGAGATATGGAACCGGCGGGGCAGGGAGGTGAAGAGGACCGGCTACCACTGCTACCTGGGCCGGCGCATGAAGGAACTGCAGAGACGGGAATGATGCCGAACGGTTTCCCCCTAAATCCCCCCATGGGGGACTTCACGGATATCGTATACACGGTATTTCTGTATTTATAATATGGTAATGATGTATAAAGGAACAGTGGTAAGGACTCCATTACATGTGGTTGCAATTGCTCGGCAGCTTCGCCTGAATTTGACTGCGTCGGAAAAAGTATTGTGGGCAGAGTTAAAAAAATCACAATTAGGAGGGTATCGGTTCCGGTGTCAGCATCCTGTATATCGGTATGTGCTGGATTTTTATTGCCACAGCGCCATGCTGGCAGTTGAGATTGACGGTGATGTTCATAAAGAACGGAAAGATTATGATGCCTTCCGGGATGAATTGCTGCAATCCATCGGAATAAAGACAATACGGTTTTCAGTACAGGATGTCATGACATCGCTCAATAAAGTAATTCATGTAATCAGAGAAGAATTACATGTCCGCGCAAATCAAGTCCCCCTCCGGGGGATTTAGGGGGCGAGGGTCGTGGGCGAATGCGTGGCAAAGCCGGGGAGGGGTCTCTTACTTCCAGGTCTTCAAAAACACCTCTTCATTGAACCCCACTGTCGTGGATTCACCGTCCGTCACCACGGGGCGCTTGATGAGCCTGCCGCTCGAGGCGAGGAGCT
>DAOSYC010000312.1:0-3088 GCA_035380905.1 Spirochaetota bacterium
CATGGCATCATTGAGTGCTTCAACACTGTCATACTGCGCGGGATCAATCGTTTCCCCGATAGTAAGATATCCTTTTTTCGAAGTGAAAAACTCCGGCAGCCTGTTCCTCCGGGGCCAGATTTCATAGGAACCGGATACAGAAACAGGCAAAATCTTCTTACCGAGATGCTTCGCAAGATACGCAGCACCGCTCATAAATTCATTGAGTTGTCCGTTTTCAGTCCTGGTGCCTTCGGGAAACACAACAAGGGTCTTTCCCTGACGGAGTATGTCCGCACCAGCCTTGAGGACTTCAATCCCGTTTGTTTCATCAACATAAATAATCGGCAGAATTGGAAATATAAAACGCAGAAACGAAAGCCTTCTTTTCCCTGTAACGTAGATATCCTTCCGATATTTCCACGGAATTGAAGACGCAATCCACACCATGTCAAGATATGACTGATGATTTGAAACCAGTATAGTATTGTCGAGTAGCAGCATTTCACGGTTGCGAACCTCGACTTTCCATAGCGCCTTTGATGCTACTCTGAGAAAGGCAAGAACAATATGGTGGAATGGGTTAAAGAATGTATTTGCCCTGAATTCAATTTCACCATTCAGTATTGTATCGTCAAGCGATGAACCCGCCGCCTCTTCCAGAGAAGCAAGATATATAAGAATTTCTCCAAGAGTTTCCTTTGTCCTGAATACTTTTGAATCTATCGCTGTATTCAGGTTCTGTTCAAGATACACAATTATATCTATGAAACCAAGAGAGTCAACATTGAAATCGGAAAGTGTACTGTTTGTGAACAGCATATCCGCGCCAAGTTTTTTCTTCAGAAGCGCTACTATCCTCTCTTCCCTGGGACCGGTTCCCCGGAGGAGGTCCTTCAGCACAACATTGTCTTCCTCACATGTCTGATAGTTGCCTGCCTCAAGAAATTTTATTACTTCGGAATATAGTATCTTTTTAGTGGAATTTTTCGGAAGCTCGTCAAATGAAACAGAGAAGTTTCTGACCCGCTTGTAATCGGGAAGCTCCTTATTCATCAATTCAATTTCTGCTTTAATTTCATTATAACTGGCGCTGCTCTTTCTGCCGGGAACTACAACAGCAAATAACGAGGTTCTCCCCTGTATTGATCTTTCGAATACGGCAATTTCATTTATTTTCTCAGAATTCCTGTAAAAGAACTCCAGCTCTTCCGGATACACATTTTTTCCAGAATCGAGGACAATCACATTTTTGAGACGTCCCGTAATGTAAATATTTCCTTTGCGGTCCACCCGCCCGAGGTCTCCCGTATTGAAAAATCCTTCTTCGTCAAAGGATTTCCTGTTGGCCTCGTCATTTTTGAAATAACCGGGACTTACCGCAGGTCCCCGCAGGCAGATTTCACCTATTCCGTCACTGTTTATATTCTTTACTGTTACCTCATTCCCTGCAATAGGAGGGCCCACGGAGCCGGCCTTCGATTTTTTGTAGTATGGAATAGCGATAGGACCCGTTGTTTCGGAAAGTCCATATCCTTCCATAATATTAAAACCCATGTTCTTATACCAGTTGAAATACTCCCTCTTCATAGGAGCACCACCGCTTATAAAGAACCGGTGGGAATGTCCGAAAACATCATGCACAGGCGCAAATACCTTTTTTAGTACTAAGCCGAGCCCGAGCATTCTCAGCAACGGCGCATTGTTTACCAGGAACATAAACAGCTTATATTTTCTTTCTGATTCAGCCCGTGCCTTGTTCGCTATTCCGTTAAAGAAGAGTTCCCACATTATCGGCGCTGCGGGGAATATAGTTATATCATTGTCCGCGAGGCTCTTCATGATATCGGGGCCCTTGAGAGAATTCTGCATCACAATCATACTTCCGGTAACGAAGGGGGCCATGAATGTCGATTCCAGCGCATATACATGAAAGAGCGGCAGAATCGCAAGGGTCTGGTCTACCTGAGTATATTCTTCAAGGTCTGTGCAGACATAGGCGATGTGAAGAATATTCCTGTGGGACAGGGATACCATCTTAGGGGTCCCCGTGGTGCCGGATGTAAATAGCAACACCGCGATATCATCAGGAGAACATGACACTTCCGGAAGAGCATTCCCTCTCCCGTCAATTTTCTTATAATCGATATCAAATGATGGCACCTTATATTTTCCATGAAACCCTTCACCGGTAAAAACAGCCTTTGCTCCGGCAGTAAGCAGCATATCATTATACTGGTCTTTATTAAGATTGGTATCAAGGGGGAGGGCAATTGCCCCGATTGATGTTACAGCGAGGAAGGTTGAACACCACTCAGGTGAATTTCCCGAAAGTATACCGACAACATCACCTTTTGCAATGCCCTTCTTCTGAAGAAAGCCCGTTCTTTCGGCAACCCGTGTACACGTTTCCCCGAAGGATATATCCTGTCCTTTGAACCTGAAAAGTGTATTGCCGTTAAATTTGTCAAATAGTTCCTGACTGGCTGTCCCGATAGACCGCTCAACCCTTTTATCTTTCATCATGGCTCCGACAACTTTTTTTTGCGTACATTATTTTTCTTGAATAAAAATGAAAGTAAAAAAATAATTTGTCTGTAAAAAAATATAAAAATGTTCACAAAACCTGTTGCTCCCCCGAAACTATTCTATATAATAATTCTTGACAATTGGATTTTCGCAGCTGTTAATATTGCTGAAAAACATGTAAATTTTCTGTACAGATATCATTCTGCGTCCCGGGTGAAGCCATGAAATGTATTCTAAAGACATCAGCCTTAATGTTGTGTTTCATTATTGTCGCTGTATCCGTACAGGAAATATCTGCAGCTCCCGTTTCACTCCGTAAAGCTGAATATCATCTGAACATTGACCGTTCCGGCACCGGGGATATTCTGTATACGCTGCAGTTCACAGACCATGAATCACGTGACATGATACGGACCATCGGGCAGTTCATAGAGCCGGTTACATTTCTTGAATCATACGGCCTTCATAAGGGAAAAAAATTTTCCGTTACCATGGAGCCGAAAGGTAACGGGTTTTATTCCGCGAATTTCAGCACCCGCACATCCCCGGGAGAAAATTATACACTCCGCATCCGTTACAC
>DAOSYC010000313.1:0-3077 GCA_035380905.1 Spirochaetota bacterium
GGACTTTCTTAATATCAAATCCCAGGTATTGTCCGAGACCGTGGTATACAATGCCTGAAGCAATTGAGAGGGCGTTGAAACCATACCGCTCCCTGAAGGGCATTACCGGTTTCAGCTGACCGGGCCGCTGGGTCACAATAAAATTTATTTCCCGCTGTGCCTTCTTCCTTCGCGCAATATTGACGGGGTGTTCCTTCAGGGTACGATAGACATGCCGGTGATACTCTTTCATGGCTTCCGCAGCCATTACCGCGGCGCGTTCCGTTTCATGTCCCCCGAGGGGCATTACATCAATGACCGGTGTTCCATGAGTTATGGGATCAGAATCAGTAAAAAAACGGGAACATTCCCCGGAAAGCTTTACAATGCCGAAAAGCCCCGACGTCCGGTGAAAGGTCACCGTAATTCCTTTCACTGCATACGACGCGATTGAGGAAATAAGCTCCCGGGCCTCCTCCTCTGTGCATTCAGGCTTCCCCTCTTCCAGAACAAAATTTCCCTGTTCCACTTTCACCACTGCGAGATGCCCCAGCACCGAAACATCATCCTGTTCCAGCGATATGCCGGCCCCCAGGGCCTCAAGGGCCCCGCGTCCGGGAAATTCATCTTCATTATAACCGAACATTGAAAAATGGGCATTTTCACTGGGGAGCGCAAGTCCCTGTGCTGATGCATGATATAGTCCGTTTGCCCCGACCGCAGCAAGTCCGTCAAGGACAGGGGTACGGGCTGCCTGAAGCGGCGTCCGGTTTCCCAGTGACGGATACGACCTGTCCCCGAGACCGTCAAGGAGGATCAGTATACATTTTTTCGTCATATTTCTATTATCCTTTCCCCCTTCCGGGGAGATATCATCCGCTTCAGCATACAAACTATATGATCTTACAGGAAAATCCATATACATCGTAGTGTAGTATGAGTTTGAAAACAATTACTTTTATCTTTTATTCCGGGAAATAAAATCCCTTTATACCGCAATCAGTTTCCATGCATCTATATAATGAATACATAAATATTATTTTTTTATTGCATAATAATTTCCAATTCGGAACATTGTCCCATGATATTTGATATTCATGTACATAGCGCACTGTCCCCATGCAGTTCTCTGGAGATCAGCGAAATTCTTTCCATGGCGAAGGACCGCGGTCTTGACGGCGTCTGCATTACCGACCACAATACAATGGACGCGCGCCGCTATATCAATGAAGGCGTACAACAGGACGGCCTTGTGGTGCTGGTGGGGATGGAATACGACACGCCTCAGGGGGACATACTCCTCTTCGGACCTATGGAGGACATACGGCCCGGCCTTTCGGCTGTTGAAGTCCTTCACCTTACACACGAGCGGAACGGCTTTGCTGTTGCGGCCCACCCTTTCCGTGAAGACCGTCCCTTCAGTGAAGATATCATCAGGAATGGCCTGTGCACCATTGTTGAAAGCATTAACGGCCGCAACACCGATAAAGAAAACCGCATGGTTTCCCGCTGGGTCAGCACATATCCTGTTACTGTATGCGGGGGAAGTGATGCCCACAGTATAGAAGAACTCGGCAGCGTTGTAACAAAGTTCGCTATGCCGGTATATTCTCTCAGCGACCTCCGCATCGCCCTCACAAAGGGGCTCTGTATCCCTGAAGCAGTATCACCCCGGGTGCCGGAGACCTTCTGCGGCGTCAACGGATAAATATTTCGCCACTACCCCGATGTATCTTTTTTTTCTTTACTCTCCCGCCCCTTCATTGTAAGTAATGTCTACAGTATATATGTATATTATTGCACAATTTCTACACGAGGAGCAACGACATAATGAATTTTGAAACAGGATCATCATACAGCGGCTTCACGCTGCAGGAGACACGCGAGATACAGGAAATACGCTCCACGGCACTAATTTTCACCCACGACATTACCGGGGCACGTCTCCTGAAACTTGTGAATGATGATGACAATAAAGTTTTTTCCATTACCTTCAGGACACCTCCAGCTGACGATACAGGACTCCCGCACATCCTTGAACATTCTGTCCTCACGGGATCACGAAAGTTTCCCACAAAGGAGCCCTTTGTGGAACTCCTGAAAGGGTCCCTGAACACCTTTCTCAACGCCATGACATTTCCCGACAAGACGATGTATCCCGTTGCGAGCAAAAACGAACAGGATTTTTTCAATCTCATGGATGTGTACTGCGACGCGGTGTTTTATCCGAACATATATCATAATCCGGAAACATTGATGCAGGAGGGATGGCATTATGATATCGGCAGCGCGGAAGAGGAGATTACCTACAGCGGCGTGGTGTACAATGAAATGAAGGGGGCCTTTTCCTCCCCTGACGGGATGCTGTATTCAATCATTCAGAAATCTTTGTTCCCGGACAACTGCTACGGCTTCGAGTCGGGGGGCGATCCGGAATTCATACCTGACCTGACCCAGGAGCAGTTCCTCGATTTTCACCGCGAATATTATCACCCCGCCAACAGTTACATATTCCTGTACGGAGACGGCGACACCATAAAGGAACTCGGCTTCCTTCATGAACAGTACCTGAAAGACTTCAAAAAAATCGATGTGCGCTCCGCCATACAGGAACAGCCGGCATTCAGCGAACCGGTCCGCATGGAGGAAAGCTTCTCGGTGTCACCGGATGATGATACTGCCGGCAAGAGCTACATAAGCTTCAACTACGCGACCGGCACCGCCGCTGACCCGGAGCTGCACCACGCGATGGAAATACTGAACCGCATACTGCTCGGCACCCCGGCGTCACCCCTCAAACAGGCGCTCCTTGAATCAGGGCTCTGCAAGGATGTCATGGGGGTGTATGAAGGGGGTATCCTCCAGCCTTTCTTTTCCATCGTCGCCAAACATACCGATGTGGAAAGCATTGACCCCCTCCGGGACCTTGTGAACACAGTTCTTGTGAAACTTTCCTCGGACGGCATTGACCCTGTCCTTATTGAAGCAAGTATCAACTACATTGAATTCCAGCTTCGGGAGGCGGAGTTTGCCCGGTACCCGAAGGGCCTTTACTATAACTTTGTCGTCATGGAAAGCTGGCTGTACGGCGCCCATCC
>DAOSYC010000314.1:0-3041 GCA_035380905.1 Spirochaetota bacterium
CGCATCATAATTATCACAGAGGGCAATAATTCTTCCTTCAAGAGATATACTTTCCCCTGAAAGGCCCAGAGGGTAGCCGGTGCCGTCATATTTCTCATGGTGATGGAGCGCGATACGGTGGGCCATTTTTATTTTGTCAATTGATGATCCTTTCAGTATCGTGGAGCCGATATGTGTATGATTTTTCATTATTTCGAATTCTTCAACGGTGAGGGGGCCTTCTTTTAAGAGCACATTATCCGGTATACCTATTTTCCCTATGTCGTGAAGGGGGGCCGCGAAACGGACTGATTCAGAAAAATCTTCCGGCATTCCCAGCTCACGGGCAATGAATTCACCGTAAATACCTATTCGCTGAATATGTGCACCGGTTTCAAAGTCGCGGTGTTCAGCGGCAACTGAAAGTCTGAGCGCCAGTTCGTCACTGAGGTTTTTTACAAGATGAAGTGCTTCGCGAAGTTCACCGGTCTGCAGGGAGACAGCATCTTCAAGCTGTTTCTGGTAGTCTTTTTCAAGGTTCTGTAAAAGCAGCAGCTTCAGTGCTTTATCAAGCACTTGAAACAGTTCCTCCTGCTTAAATGGCTTCATGAGAAAGTGGCCAATACCCATATTTATCAGGCGGACAAAGTTTTCAATTTCATGCTGTCCTGATATAAAAATTACCATCTGGTCGGGATTGATCTCACGGATTGCATTGACCATATCAATGCCGTTCATGACCGGCATTGATATGTCAGCGATTACAATATCATGGCGGTATTCCATAAAAAGGGAAAGCCCCGTTTTACCGTCTTCAGCGGTGTGGATCTGCATGAACAGATCATCAAGAATGGATTTGGTTGTTTCCCGCAATGTTGTATTGTCATCAACAATCAGGACCTTCAGGTCCTTTGCATAGTACGGGATTGATGGAGCAGAAGAAATGTCGCTGTACTGTGTGTTCAAAATCATCGTATCCTTGGAAATGATTTGTAAATTAATATGGCCGGACGGAAAATCAACAATTTTTTTATTTTTATTTTCGGGTATTTACCTGTTAACAGTTGCTTTTGTGTTGCGCTCGATACGAGCGCTTTCTCTTAAATTATTCAGGTATACCATGATTTTCTCACGCATTTTCTGCATCGATAAAAATTGCCGTATTTTCGGGGATACTTTTTCAATCGGAGTATTCGGAAAGCGCTGCTGGTTTTGATCATAAAATTCTTTCACTTCAGTATCTGATACCGCGATATCATCCCTGAACTTATTAAAAAGGAAATACTGCACCAGGGTTGTGGATTCAGCCATTTTCAGCAGTGAGGCAACTTCGGTTTTGTCTTTATATCCTTCAGCGACAGCCTGGTTCACAAGGAGCCTCTGATTTATCAGTTCCTGAAGGAACAGTTTCTTGTCGAGTGTGGGGATTCTTTTTACCATTGACTTGTTCCGCGCATGGGCGTCAATGTTTTCATTGGACAGTGTCGTCGTGTTTTCAATTTGATGGAATAACTGTCTGTGGTGCGCGTAGTAGAAATTATCCAATTCCGCACTGGTAATTGTTTGATCGTTGATTTTAACGACCCATCCGCTGTCCTCATTACCCCGAAGGGCGGCAGTAAAAAATGAAACAGTCAAAACAATGAGTGCGGAAATAAAAATTTTTTTCATAAAAATTCCTCGTGTCGTAGTATGGCGAATGTCAGCAGGATGAGTACCGCCTGGTAAAAATTGTAATAATGTCCGGCTCTATGATAGATTATTGATACAACAAAACAGGGGACACCGGGGAAGCAGTGTAATAATCATTCACAGGTGCAGTAAGTATAATAATCATTGATGAGATGTCAATTATTATACGGGATTGAAAACTGCATCGTTTTCAATCCCGTATCCGCAACGTTCCTATCGCATTGAAGACAGTCTTTCGATTCTTGCTTCAAGGGAAGGGTGTGTAGACCAGAGGGAAACCCTTTTCCCGGAACTGATTTTCGCCATGGCAAATGAATCTTTCTGCTCCGGAATCTGCGCCGTTGAGCCGAGGCGTTTCAGCGCATTGATCATCGAACCGGGTGATGTAAGTTTCGCGGCGCCATTATCTGCCCGGAATTCTCTCCATCTGGAAAATGCTGCAAGGGGTATTGAAGCAAATATCATAAGAAACGTCTCAAGTAGCATTACCACAATAATGTAGCCGAAGAATCCAAGGCCCCCGCCCCCTTCTTCGTCGCTCAGGAAACTGTTGAGGATGCTTGCCAGAATCCTTGCGAGAAACATCACCAGGGCGTTTACGACACCCGTAAGGAGCGTCATGGTGACCATGTCGCCGTTCGAAATGTGGGAAATTTCATGGGCCGCGACGGCCTCAACTTCCTGTTTCGACATTGAAGCAAGGAGCCCGGTTGAAAAGGCCACAAGGGATTTACTTTTCGAGGGACCCGTGGCGAAGGCGTTCGGCTCCTGTGATTGATAAATACCTACTTCCGGTATTTCGGGCAGGTTCGCCTGACGGGCAAGCCGTGCCACCATGGCGTGAATTTCACGGGCATTGTAATCGGGGGAGTTGTCCGAAACCAGTTGTATGCCGTATGCCCGTTTTGCCATCCAGCGGCTTATCGCGAGAGAAATAAAAGCCCCCGCCATACCGAAAATCCCGCAGAAAATCGCAAGTCCCCATGCCCCTTCCAGATAAATTCCCATCATCGGGAGAAGTACATTGAGGATTACACCCATGGTGACTATAACCAGCAGGTTCGTTATGAGAAACAGTCCTATACGTTTGAACATTTTTTCACCTCGTAGATATTACCGTGTTCCAGGAAGGGTACAAATATGATTATTTCTCTTCCTGAATACACGGAGTAATGTTATTATTTGTGTGTACATAGCAGTTCGAATAACTGCATGTAAACAAAAAAACTTAAAGAACCATTACCGAAGAAATATGATGCTTACAATTTATTATAGTTACGGGAATTTTCAAAAAAATGCGGGTTTTCCTTCTGTTTCACATAACTTCAATAATCGCCGAGGCCACTGCATAGGTCCGTTCATGGCTGATG
>DAOSYC010000315.1:0-3024 GCA_035380905.1 Spirochaetota bacterium
TATCCATTGCCGGTATTGTGTCATGCACATCAGGCATCAGGCTCTTCCGCAGGGGCCTCGATAATTCCCCGCGTATGATCACACGTCAGATACTGAAACTTGCAAAGGTCAACAACGGTGAATGCGCTGAGGAAGTATTCCTCGAGAAATTCGGCCCCCCGGCAGCTGAGAGTCTCAAGCTCCTTGTATCGCGGGGTACCGCGCGGGAAACAACTTCCGGCAGCAGGAAGGTATATATCTTCCCCGATTTTCAGATGGAACTCGCCATGCAGAAATGTCCCTTCTGCGGCAATGATTATCCGGTCCGCAAAGACATTACGGATTGCCCTTCATGCGGAGGGGACCTTACTATGGAAAAGAAACGATCAACCCGGGACGATACACTCTTCTCGATGGATGAGGATGATGCATGAATGGAAAAACATTTCCCGTGTGAATCTAACATATTTGCACATCACTGGAGCAATACAACAATGAAAAAAATAATTATACTTTTGCTGATATCACTCTGTTTCCTGTACGCTCATCACGGCACCGCACTCAGAGCGGAGAGCAATACTCCCCGTGGCATGCTCTACGTCATAGGAGCAGGGTGCGGCGATCCCGACCTCCTTACACTGCGTGCTGTATCATATATCAAAAAGTGCGACTATATTGTGTGTGTCGGCGGCCTGGAAAAAACTATATCACACTATATCGGGAACAAGCCTGTATTGTTTGATCCCCTCCTGCAGGTGCCGTTTTTTTATAAAAAGAAATACCCTCACAAGACGATGAAAGAATGTAAACTCGAGACAGAAGCGCTGAACGCGAAGAACATCACAACACTCCGGTCACATCTCAGTAATGGTAAAAATATCGCCCTCATTGAACCCGGGGACCCGACAATATTCGGAGGATGGAGCAACTGGGTATATCCGCATATAGGTAAGGACAGAATAAAAATTATTTCCGGAATCAGCGCATTCAACGAGGCAAATACTTTTTTCAAAAACGGTGAAGTATCAGAAGGTTCCGTAATTCTTACCGAACCAAAATCAATACTGAGGAACGAGTCTACAATAAAAAGCGCTGCGGCAAACAACGATACCATTGTTATCTTTATGGCGCTCAACAGAATTGACAAAATAAGACCTGTTCTGCTCAAATATTTCAGCGGATCGACGCCGGTATTTGTTGTGTATAATGCCGGCTCTTTAAAGGTACAGCACCGTGTTAAAACTGACCTGAACCGGTTACAGAAGACGGTCAGAAATAACCGTGAAACATTCCGCGGACTGATTTATATCGGGAAAAACCTTCCTGAGTGATAGGTATATCAAATAATTATAATAAGCGAAAGAGGTTTTATACATTATTGCCAGGACAGGAGCCACCCTTTTTTTGTCCGCTTCCGTTCGCAATAGCTTATGGCCAATTGCTCCATTGAGAGAACTATCTTTTGTGTTATAATTGTGCTCGGATATTCCCTTCAGACGTTACCAGCACAAATCTGAATATTGTAGCTGCGGGTATTGTTTTCCCTTCCTGACAGTAGATAATCGGTATACTGATAGAGACCTGGGGCTGATTAAAAAAAAATCTTACGATAACCATGCAAAACGTCTGAAATACCTTTCAATCACCTCGACAGGTACTTTGATTGTTTTTTTACATTCAGCATCAATGCATATTTTATAATTCTTTTTCATGACAATACCTCCATATATTTCAAACAGCTGCCACTATACGTAATATAATGACAGCAGCTTTTTTTTTCAACTAATTACGGTACGTAGTTAACACAGGATATTTATTCCCTTTGTAATGACATTACTCTCTACGTTCGTATTCTTCCCTCAAAACCCGTGCGTTGTGTTCTATAATAAAGGTTCACCGAATAAACGACACATGATTATAACTTCGCGCAATTGTATGGAAACACCTGCGTGAATGAGGTACCTGACATCCGGCGTCATGTGATCTTTGAGTATTATTTACCGTAAGATCCTTTCACAACATAGTGATAGATCATATCAGTCAGTTCATTGATAAGCCTGCCTTCATCCATGGATGACCCCAGGAATTTCGCGGTGTGTGCAACACTCTCCGCCGCGTTGTGTATGACAATGGACGCGGCTTCGGGATCCCTGACCCTCATCCTGCCTCCGATATTTTTCAGCATACCCTGAATCTGCTGCATTTCGCGTGTACGGTCCTCTTCATACAGGCGGTTGATATCGGGATCCGAATATCGAAGCGCATGTGTCTGCCGGTGAAACTCCGGAGAAAGATCATACGCCTTCATCATGCGTACAATGACAGTCTGTATCACCCCGTAGAGTCTTTCTTTTTCGCTGGTTCCGGTTCCCGTAAAGGGGAATTCCTCGTTTTCCCAGATTGTCGTATAAATCTGCCTGAGAAAATCTTCAAGGACATCCAGGAGCAGTGTTTTTTTGTCATGAAAATACGAATAGAAGCTTCCTATGGACACACCGGCTTTTGCCGCGATCTCTTTCGTATTTGTTCCGTGGATGCCTTTTTTCGCAAACAGTTTTATCGCCGTCCTGAGTATCTTTGTTTTCGTCTTTATGCTTCGTTTCTGTTTCGGCTCCCGGAGCTGCTGCGTTTCCTTTTTTTTATTATTCGCTGCCATTATAGTCAGTATCCTTCCTTTATAAAATACTCTTCATATATCATGTCACATATTCAGGCAGGCCTGTTATCATACAGTCTTCATAGTTGCATATGATCGATTTGTCAAGACCCGAATGATTGAATATTCTTTTTTCATAATCTTTAATTCCGCACCCGTAACAGCCTTCATGATAACAATGAATATTATATGAACTTTTGTTCACTTTTTTCTTGACATATTTCCCTGTGTATTGCAAGTATTAATTAACACTTATATCATAATGGAGATCACTATGAAGGCACTCCAGTTTAACGTCAATGTACCTCTTTTCATCGCAGCAAAATCGGCAGGTGCCCTTTTCGGTAAAAAAGCGTTCTACAGGGGCCCTTTCAGGACAGTACGGCTTG
>DAOSYC010000316.1:0-3005 GCA_035380905.1 Spirochaetota bacterium
GGATGGACCTTTTATCAGACAGCTGAAACGATTTTCAGTGAAGAGGATGTATACGGATTTGATTTTAATCAGCTGCAGTACAATACATACTGGGACAGTTTGCGGGTTGAAGCTGATGATGTGTTGCGGGTTTTCCCCTTGTCAGTTCCGATATCAGGGGGACTGATTTTTAACAATCAGGAAGAGGAAACAGTTCTTGAAATACGCCTTGTCATTAAGAATTTTATTAAGCAGTTCGAATATGATTACACTGACACAGACGGATACCGGCATGTGGTGCATTACTGGGGACTTTCTGACTGGCTGCGAGATGTTCAGGCGGACGAAGAAGTTGTAGGGGGCAATGTTCTGGCGGTAGCGAGGGTATATGTGCCGGGGAAGACCGCGACGATCAGCGGTTCTGCTGCAGCCGATCGATATGTAATAGCAATAGAAAGCGGTGATTCAATTGCCAATTATTCGTTAGCAGCTGGTGACAGAACCAGACCTAAAATAAACTCAACAGCGGATCCTACGGAATGCGGCCCGCCGAAACCGCCGAATGTCGTTGACCCGACGAATATTGAATCAATTCTTGATTATTATCTCCAGTATCAGGCATATCAGGTGCAGTATAATAATTTCATTACGAACTGTATTGATGATGGAACATTTAAGTTCGGGCTGGATTGGGATGCGTATGAAACACGTGTTGGTGGATTTAAAATTCCTCCAATAGTAACATATAGTACTGGTACGTATACACTGGAAAATGTTCCTGTAGGGAAGACATATTATATATATGTCTCAGATACTGTATTTACAAACGGTAAAATACCGGAAACATTCACACTTCTTGGTGGCCCGGTTACCGTCGATGAAAGTAAAGCTGGAACAACAATAACCGGGCCTTAATTCGTTACATTAAAAATATTTTGAAGAGACGCCATGA
Source organism: Spirochaetota bacterium (assembly GCA_035380905.1). Taxonomy (GTDB): domain Bacteria; phylum Spirochaetota; class UBA4802; order UBA4802; family JAGODF01; genus JAKQCH01. Next base: position 932 of record DAOSYC010000316.1, read on the forward strand.
AGGTAATAGTTCAAAAATACGGGGGCACTTCAGTTGCCGATGCTGACCGCATAAAGGCGGTTGCAGAGAGAATCAAAGGATATGCAGGGAATGGGTATTCTGTTGTTGTGGTAGTATCCGCAATGGGGAAAACTACTGACAGGCTGATTGATCTTGCCAGAGAGATATCGGAAAATCCAAGTCGCCGTGAGATGGATATGCTTCTCGCGACAGGTGAGCAGGTCACAATATCGCTGCTTGCCCTTGCGCTTCATGAGATTGGCGTTGATGCGATTTCATATACCGGCTCACAGGTAAGGATGATAACTGACGGTAATTTTTCCGAAGCAAAAATTCAGAGTGTTTCAACAGAAAAAATTATGAATTCCCTGAATCAAAACAAGGTTGTAATCGTTGCAGGATTCCAGGGGATTGACGAGGACGATAATATTACAACTCTCGGCCGTGGTGGTTCGGATACCTCTGCAGTTGCCCTCGCGGCAGTGCTCGGTACACGTGATTGTGAAATATATACCGATGTTGACGGTGTGTATACTGCTGATCCAAGAATTGTGCCTAATCCGCGAAAACTAACCGAAATAAGTTATGATGAAATGCTTGAACTTGCCAGGCTGGGCGCCGGTGTTCTACACTCTCGGTCGGTTGAGTTCGCTAAAAAATATAAAATAAAATTAACTGTCCGTTCCAGTTTTAATTTTGAAGAAGGCACCACTGTAATGCCGAAGGAGGAAATGGTGGAAAAATTTGTTATCAGCGGTGTTACTACGAAAAATAATGAAGCAAAAGTTACATTACATGATCTTGCAGACCGTCCGGGTATTGCGGCAACGCTTTTTGGAAGGCTTGGGGCGGAAAAATTATATGTAAATATGATTATCCAAACTACGGGGCATGACAATATAACATCATTATCTTTCACCGTTCAGAAGAAGGATTTAAAGAAAACACTTGAGGTTTGTAACGAGATCAAGGATGAAATTGGCGCACGAAGTATTACATCGAAAGAAAACATATCGATCGTATCTGCTGTGGGAGTGGGTATGCTTTCTTCGTACGGTGTTGCAGGAAGAATGTTCGGGATACTTTCAGAACATGGTATTAATATCGAAATGATATCGACCAGTGAGATAGGAATTTCCTGTGTTATAGATGATAAATATGCGGAGCTGGCAACCAAAATAATTCATAAGGAATTTGTTGAAGAAATATTATAACTGATGATACGTGTTGGATTACTATATGGCGGAAGATCCGGAGAACATGATGTTTCACTCTGCTCTGCAGCTTCCGTTGCCGAAAATCTTGATGTTGATAAATATGAAATTATCGCGATAGGTATCGGGCGGGATGGCCGATGGCATGTCCAGGACTCGGTGGTTGTTATTGAAGATAAAGATTTCGGGAAAAAACTTGCTCTCGAGGACACCGGGACATGGTACGTGAATCATTTTGAAGAAGGTGGTGTGCTCAAGGTTTTTGAACCAGTTACAGGGAAAAGTATATCTGTTGATGTTGTATTCCCCGTTGTTCACGGGACATTTTGTGAAGATGGTACTCTGCAGGGATTACTTGAGCTGGCACGTGTCCCCTATGTAGGGGCAGATGTACTCGGATCATCGGTCGGAATGGACAAGGATGTAGCGAAGCGGTTATTGCGTGATGGCGGTATTCCGGTGGTACCCTGGATTACCATTACAAGCCGTCAATGGAATGAAGAAAGAATACAGTGTGAAAGAGATATTGTTGATACTATCGGCATTCCGGCTTTTGTAAAGCCTGCTAATGCAGGCTCATCGGTTGGAATAAAAAAAATACATGAGCCTTCACAAATAGCGGATGCAGTTAAATTTGCGCTGCAGTTTGACTCAAAAATCCTTGTGGAGAAAGCTGTTCAGTGCAGAGAAATTGAATGCTCAGTACTGGGTAATGAAGTGCCAAGAGTCTCAGGTGCCGGAGAGATTGTTCCAAATCATGAATTCTATTCATATGATGCCAAATATATCGATCCTGATGGTGCGAAGCTGATAATACCTGCCGACATTGATGAAAATGTATCCGGTCAAATAACTTCTGC
>DAOSYC010000317.1:0-2968 GCA_035380905.1 Spirochaetota bacterium
CCGGCACGGTACACCAGGGCAGCCATCACATCCTCCGCACGTCCCTGGGGGGCGGCCATGGCGTCACCCTCCAGCTGTATTCCGAAAGGAGCAGTGAAATAGTATTCAAGGTGGAAATGGATGAGCGGCACAAATCCCACATTGGTGTATTCGGCGCGTTCCGTGCCGCTTTCCACAGTCACGGAGGCGTCACGTATGAGCCCGGTACCGCCTATCCCTATAATCAGGTCCCTCTCAGCCACAAGGTTATACCGGTAGGTAAAACGGTACGTATCGAACTGATACCGGGCCGAAAGGGGTGTCCCGGCGGGAAACACCGTATCATCGAAGCGCACCGCGCTGTTCACCGTACCTTCCGAATCGGCCCTCAGGGGGGCTGAGGTAATTGAAACATCGTGGCGCTCCCCGAACCTGTACCCCGCACGTCCGCGAAGATACCATACAGGGTCCGTCTCAAGGTCTTCGGAAAGTGAAATCCTTGTGCCCTCGTCTCCCGGAATGGCCACATCATTGTATCCGGTAAATGCCCTGCCCCCCTCAAGGTCAGCATAGAACCCCGCGAATGAGGGAGCAGAAACTGCGGCACTAATTATGACACACAGCATTATCTTCAGATATTTCATCGTTATTCTCCTGTTTCAGTTTCACTATATTGTACAGAATTATTATTGTATATGCAAGATGGTTTTGACATAGCAGATAATATTTTTAAAAAACAGAACAATCTGTGTCACGAACTGCATACACATTCGTTGTATATTACAGCAGACCCAATATCGTAAGCAGTATTAATAACGGAGGTTTCAAATGAAAGGAACATATGCAAAACTCATAACTCTTGCCGCAGCAGTGTCGCTGGTTTTTCTTCCCGGCATCGCCCTTACACAGGACTCTGATGAAACAGCGGTAACAAACCAGACACGGACACAGCAGCAGAACAGGTATCAGCACCGTACAAGAACAGAGCAGCAGAAAAAAGACGCGAAGGGAACAGCATTGCAGAAAAAGCAGCGCAGTGAAACACAGAACCGCAACACCTACAGGAAGGCGGCCCCCTCCGAAACACAGCAGCAGCTGAAGACACGGACACAGCGCAGGGAAATGAACCGCCAGTCACGTCAGGAACGCAGGGAAATGCAGAAGGAAACCCGTACCATGCAGCGGGAGCGGAGACAAAGATAACAAAAATTCAGTACTCTGTATTCATTAAAAGCTTGATAACCGGTGACGGATTCGATATCCTCACCGGTTATACAGTTGATTAAACCGGATGGTATCTCAATGAAATGTCACATACCTGTTTTCATTATCGTTGCCCTTATACTTATTGCATCTGCAACAGTTCTCTCACACACCGCGTTTTCCGCACCACCTGAAGTTACCTTCAAAATCGGCGCCCAGGGGAGCTATGGATCAGGGATTTCCGAGAGCAACATAACCTACAAACCCTTCGGTGACATTGCACTGAACACATCTATTATGACCCTGCGGGCAGGTATCGCAGAAAACATTGACTATCAGATTCTTGACGGATACGGCAACTACGATACCATTAATACCACCCAGGGGAAAGGGGGCATATCTCTCTATCCCTTTAAGGCAATTGAAGTTGGAGCGGAATACCGTTACACGAAAGGGGGCTCCGGCTATATTTCACATGACATTTTCGGCGAGGCAATTCTTTATCTCGGAGCCCTTGCCCTTGAAGCAAATTACAATACCATTACGACGGAATACGAATTTGACGGTGTCCCGGTCACGATCGACACGAAAACCGCCGCGGGGAAACTCAGCTTCACCCGCAATGACTGGACTGTCGAAGGGGGTTACGAATATCAGTCAATCCGGTTTGACACCCTCGACTACGATTACACAAAAAACCTTCTCAGGCTGGGAATTATACCGGACACCGGCCGGAAGCTTCTCCTCATGGCAGGGGCCGGCGGGGGAGGTGATTCAGCGGACTATACAATATTTTCCGGCGACGTCGGGTTGATATGGAAGATAACATCACACCTGCGCCTGAAAGGGATGTACATCATCAGCTACTATTCCGCGCCGGATGTAAACAGCACCACCTCAACAAAATCAGGAAAGACTTCCGCGTCGGACCGTGGAAGCGGCACCAACCCGTTCCTTGAGAGCTCCCTGGTTGACCAGTCCTACACAAGCCAGAACGTTACCCTCGGGATGTACCTGGAATTCTGATATATGCCCCTGAGTATCTGACACCGCTACCTTCCGCTTCGCAGACCTCTCCCGCCGGACCTTAGCTCGCGGAGTTCCCGCTGTTCCCGTCTCATTTCATCAGCGGAACGGCGCATCTCCTTCTGTTCCCCGCGAACCTCACGTGACCCGGCATCTGAATCCTTCACTGACGATACAGCACCCTTTTCCCCTGACGCCGCGGGAACCGCTGTTTCTGCAGTACCCTTCGTTCCGGTATTTCCTGATCGGCTGCGAACATCAGAGACAGACATTTTGCCCTTTCCCCGCATAAGCACAGCTATTTTGTCACATATACGATACGAGGTACCGGACCGGGCAGTAATTTTTTCCCCGGAACGCAGGGAGGTGAGGAGCACTTCACCCTCTTCCATGACGAGGACCGTGTCCCTGCTTCCGGCAGTGAGAATAAATTTTGTACCAAGTGACTCAACACGGCTCTGCGGTGTATTGTAGGTATACGATATGCGCTGTTTCCCATGGGGAAAATCCGACATGAGGGAGCCCCTGTGCAGAACAAATTCCATCTTATTGATATTTCCCTCCGGAGACACCTTCACTGATCGCACACTGAATGCAGTCCCTCCCTTCAGCACAATCCTGAACCTGCCGGACACTGCCAGTTCTGCGGCGGCATTGATGCCGAGCACAATGTCATCTCCACCGGCAACAGAGGATTTTCCGGTCCGTACAACGCCGTCAACCGCCGCAGTGCCATGGACAACCTGAAACGGCAGCATCC
>DAOSYC010000318.1:0-2955 GCA_035380905.1 Spirochaetota bacterium
CGGAACAATGAAGCTCATGGGAAAATCGATTGCCGGCATGAAAGTCTGAATATAATATTTCAAATCTGTGGCCGTTGTAAAAGGTGATATCATTTTCTTTCTTTGTCATCATCGGAACCACTTCCTTTCCCCGGGCTGTCATCAACACTCAGGGCACCCTCGAGGGGCTCCTGGTCTGAAACGGAAAGCCATCCCCGTTCTCCGGAACCGTGCCGGTACTGTATGCGCCCGATCGCGTTGTTTACCGCATTTTTCACCAGGGGATTGAGCGACTGTTTCCCTGTTTTATACAGCGCTTCAACACAATCGAGGTTGCCCCCATGGGCAAGCACGTCAATGATAATGTCACGGAGTTCTCCGTCAGACTTCAGCAGCTCCTCGCCGAAGAACCGGCTCAGCGGTGCGGCATTCCGTTTTTTTACAATTCTCAGCAGCGACCGCTTCACATCCAGACTGCCGGCGGTGCTGTATGCTTTCTGAAGCGCCTTCAGTGGTACTTCTTCAGGGGGAAGCGTTGCCATAATAAGAACCACAAGCGACAGGTCCTGTATCCTGTCTTCTTCAAGAAGTGATAAAAGATGGCTCCTCCCCTCCTCGCCAAGATACTTTGCCGCCTCCACCTGAATCAATATGCTGGTATCTCCGAGCCTTGTTGTAAGAAAATACCGTGTACCGTCATCCACGGGAAAGTTCAGCACCAGGGCCTGAAGGTTCTTCATCCGTATCAGCATGTCCGGTTCATCCGTACCGTTTTCAATGAGGCGTTCCTTTATTCCTGTATCGCGCGTGAAATCCTTCATAATGTCAGCCATATCAGCGACACAGGCTCGTACCTTCTTCCCCTCAACATCACCGGTACAGGGATACCGTACCTCAATACCTTTCATTGTTATATTTATTTTACAGGGGGTCGATACAATCCGCAGTATTTTCGAACGGACAGTTCTGTTCATGAATGCTGTGATGTAATGTGCATCAGACGCTTCACAGATAATCACGCGGTCAAATTCATCGTCGCCGGTTGCAATATCCTCCACGCCGATATGCTTGATTGCCTTTGTGTAGGAGCTCTCCATTCTGACGCTGATATGCCCCCTGAGATCAAGCGCCTGATGCAGGACAATACAAATACTGCGTGTGCCCTCCTTTTTCTCCATGGTAAGAGAAAAACTGAATCCATTGAATTCTCCCGACAACAGGGGCCGCACAAAAAACCCCGCCTCCCGGAGCGTAAGGTGCAGGGACCTGTTGATACCACGGAGCACCTCCGCGATCTGTCTGTCACGCACATACCGCGCGATATAGAACGCCAGCACCATAAATCCCACAGGCGCCGCAAATCCCGCTGCGCTTTTCAGGAACTTGAAATATGCAAGGGCAAGGTTTTCCATGAATTCACCGCCATTATTGTTCAATACATGGTACATCGTGCAATCGAATTTTTACGAATTACCGTCCACTTCGCGCGACAATATACCTGTCACACTATAAAACAAATGAGACACCATTTCTGGTGCCTCATTTCTATAAAGCATTATACTGTTTTTCCAGTTTTTTTCCTACCCCATATACTCCAGCACAATTTTCAGCATGCGGCGCACCGGTTCCGCGGCGCCCCAGAGGAGCTGATCGCCGGCAGTGAAGGCTGCCACATATTCAGGCCCCATATTCATTTTTCTGATCCTTCCAACCGGAACCGAGAGGGTCCCGGAGACCGCTGCAGGGCTCAGTCCCTTTACCGTTTCCTCTTTTGTATTGGGAATCACCTTTGCCCATTCATTTGAGCCGGCAATGATATCTTCAACTTCCTTTTCAGAAATGTCCTTTGTCAGCTTAATGGTAAGCGCCTGGCAGTGGCTCCTCATTGCACCTATCCGTACGCACAATCCGTCAATAGGTATCGGAGACACGTTCCCCAGTATCTTGTTGGTTTCAGCATATCCCTTCCACTCTTCACGGGTCTGGCCGTTTTCCATGGGACGGTCAATCCAGGGGATCAGGCTTCCTGCGAGGGGTGCTGTAAAGTTATCGACGGGAAAATCTTTGCTCTTCATTGTTTCCGCGACATTTTTGTCAATATCCAGAATTGCGCTTGCGGGGTCGTTCAAAAGCGCCCCGGCATTGCTGCCGATCATTCCCATCTGCGACACCAGCTCCCGCATGTTTTTCGCCCCTGCGCCCGATGCCGCCTGGTATGTCATTGAACTCATCCATTCAACAAGGCCTTCACTGAAAAGCCCCCCGAGCCCCATAAGCATAAGGCTCACGGTACAGTTTCCGCCAATATAATTCTTCACGCCCTTTGCCAGAGCCCGGTCAATGACATTTCTGTTCACCGGATCAAGGACTATAACACTGTCCTCCTCCATCCTGAGTGTCGATGCTGCATCGATCCAGTATCCGTTCCATCCCTTATTGCGGAGCTTCGGATACACTTCCTTCGTATAATCTCCACCCTGGCATGTAACTATAATATCCATACCGGAAAGGACATCTGTATTGAACGCATCCTCCAGCGGCGGCACATCCACCCCGATGTCCGGACCCTTCTGTCCCACCTGGGAGGTGGAAAAAAACAGAGGCTCAAATCCCTGAAAGTCCTTTTCTTCATTCATGCGGTCCATGAGCACTGAGCCCACCATTCCGCGCCAGCCGACAAAACCTGCTTTTATCATGGTATATCCCCTTTTTTCTTAAAAATCCGGAAGATATTAAATGCAGTAGTTCCCGCAGTTGTCAAGAGTTTATAAGCATTTAATAACTAAATTTCGCTTTTATTCATAAATAATTGATCGCTTTCACCCCGGCTGAATATTTTTCAGAACCAGTTCGCTGAGTGGAACCCTTGCTTTTTCCGGTTTCTCCGCCGGATAACCACACGCAATTACCGCCATCAGCTCATCACCATCCTCAATGCCGAGAAGCTCATTCACTTCCTTTTTCCGTTTCAATATC
>DAOSYC010000319.1:0-2944 GCA_035380905.1 Spirochaetota bacterium
TGACGTATTGGGGGACGTTGGGGATCATGAAGGCCACACGGTCGCCTTTTTTTATTCCCATGTTCAGGAGCCCGTTGGCGAGCCTGCAGGCTTTCTCGTTGCATTCCCGATAGGTTATGGTGATGTCGTTGATGATCAGGTATTCCCGTTCCGGATTGGTTTTTACGTGATGGCTGAACAGGTCCTTGAGCGCCAGCGGCGGGTATAGAATTGAATATGGTACTCCCTTGTCATATAAGTCAAACCATGTTTTTTCCAAAATAACACCTCCTGAGATAATGAGACGGGATGATTGCGGATTGGTATTTATTCTGTGTATATATATGTATAAGTAAAGAACAAATTTATAGTAAATATTGTTTATTTATAAGTGACTCCTGTGAGTAGCTGTTATTGTAATATTTCCACTTTCTATTGACAGATACCGCTCCCCGTTGTAGAGCTGTCCTGTATGTAACGAAAAGGAGAGACTATATATGGAAAATTATTTTAAAAACAATCCCGATCAAAAGGGTTTTTTTAACGAGTACGGCGGCATGTTCGTTCCGCCGGAACTTGAAGTTGAAATGGAAAAAATCACTGACGCATATTATTCCATCAGCAAGTCACACGAGTTTATCTCGGAGCTCCGTGATATACGGAAACATTTTCAGGGACGCCCCACGCCGGTGTATTTCTGTAAACGCCTTTCCAACGAACTTGGAGGGAGAATATATCTGAAGCGCGAAGATCTGAACCATACCGGCGCCCACAAGCTGAATCACTGCATGGGCGAGGCGCTTCTGGCGAAATATCTCGGGAAAAAGAAACTCATTGCGGAAACAGGCGCCGGGCAGCATGGTGTGGCCCTTGCCACCGCTGCTGCCTACTTCGGTCTTGAGTGCGAAATTCACATGGGAGAGGTCGATATCGTCAAGGAACACCCCAACGTGGTGCGGATGAAAATACTGGGAGCAAAGGTTGTTCCCGCCACTCACGGCCTCAAGACACTGAAGGAAGCAGTCGATTCCGCGTTCCAGGCATACCTGCAGGACCCGGTTACCACCATTTACTGCATCGGCTCTGTGGTGGGGCCTCACCCGTTTCCCATGATGGTGCGCGACTTCCAGCGGGTAGTGGGTATTGAAGCCAGGGAGCAGTTTCAGGAAATGACCGGCGAGCTGCCGGACAACGTTGTTGCCTGTGTGGGAGGCGGCAGCAATGCCATAGGAATATTTTCCGCCTTTCTTAACGATCCGGAATGCCGCCTTATTGGCGTGGAGCCAGCCGGACGTTCCTTTAAGCCTGGTGACCATGCCGCGACCATAACCTACGGGAAGCCGGGTATTATTCACGGATTCAAATGTTATCTTTTACAGGATGATAAAGGCGAGCCGGCACCTGTGTACTCCATTGCCAGCGGCCTTGACTATCCGGGTGTCGGGCCTGAGCACAGCATGCTGAAGGACTCAGGGCGCGTGGAGTACACCTCCGCCACGGACAGGGAATGCCTTGACGCATTTTTCGAGCTGAGCAAAAAGGAGGGGATTATCCCCGCCCTTGAAAGCGCACATGCCCTGTCCCACGCGATGAAACTCGCGAAGGAAAATCCCCGCCAGTCAATTCTGGTAAACATGAGCGGCCGCGGCGACAAGGACATAGATTTTGTCGTGGAGCACTACGGGAAGGACTACGGCATCGATACTGACAGGTAGCGTTGGTTCCGCAGGCATGAAAGAATACAGCTCCCGGAAACAGGATGTGTCCTGCTTCCGGGGGATGATATCGCCCCGCCAAAAAATCCGTGTTTCCCCGGTTTTATAATCCTTTCATTGAATATTGTATGCTATAATAGTTCCTGCGTACACATACATGGGGCAGGAGGTGCGACATGGTTTTTGCGCGGGGATTTGCGGTGTGGGTGATAATAATACTTGGAGAAACGGTTCATGGCATTATACGGGGATTGTATCTTTCGCCGGTTGCCGGTGATTTTCTTTCCCGACAGATTGGAGTTTTCTCCGGGTCAGTTATTATTTTTATTATATCACTTTTCTTCATCAGGTGGATTCACCCTGCGGGGTACCGGGACTGCATTTTTACGGGTGCGATGTGGCTGGTGCTGACGATGGCGTTTGAAATCGTCCTGGGAATGTGTGTGTTCGGATATCCGTCGGAGCGTATCATGTCGGATTTTAATATTTTTGAAGGGGGCCTGCTTGGATTCGGTATGGCGTTCCTTTTACTGGCGCCGTTGCTCGCGTGGAAAATCAGAAAAACGGATGAATAAAAAATCCGGAAGCGCGGTTACGCTTCCGGATTGATGGACATTATACTATCTGATACTCTGCCGTTCCTTACATAAGAGGCGAAGAAATTATTCTCAGTTGCCGAGCTCCCGTATCCTGTTCCTGGCCCGCTGTTCCCAGTCCCGGATGTTGAGGTTTCCGTATACATCTGCCGCGCTCCGGTAATACTGCACCGCCTGATCACGCTGCCCCTGGACATCGTATGTGTAGGCAATGTTGTAGAGGGCGTTCGCGTAGCTCTGAGAGTTCTGTACCCGGAGGCGTTCAAAAAGGGTCTTTGAGCTGAAAAAATACTGCAGCGCCTGCCGGTTGTTGTTCTGACGCTGATACACCAGCCCCATGTTCATAAGAAGGTTGCCGAAGTTCAAAGTGTTCTGCAGGTTCAGGTTTTCATAAATGCTTTTGCACCTGTTGTAATACTGCATCGCCTCATCAAGGCGGTTAAGGCGTTCCTGTACTATCCCCACATTCATGATGAGATTCGCGTAGGCCGCGGTGTTCTGCATCCGGAGGTTCACCATTGTGCGTTCGGCGCTGGTGTAGTAACGGAGGGCTTCATCGTAGTTCTGCTTTTCATAGTAGATGAGCCCTATTCCCCAGAGCGCGTTCGCGTAGGCTGTGGTGTTCTGCAGCTGAAGCCCGTCAAGGATGGACCG
>DAOSYC010000320.1:0-2938 GCA_035380905.1 Spirochaetota bacterium
GCATGCGTCTGTCATTCCGCGTGTCACTCCGCATGTCACTCAGCATGCGTGTCGAGCTTTTAGGGGCAGGGGGAACTCCATTGGATACCGGCATTCATGCATCAATCGCGTCATTCATTGCATCCACAAAAGAGGTGATGTACCTGCGGGAGGTTGACAAAATCCTCATTATACGGCCCAACAAGATACAGCACCTGAACGACACTGCCTATACCATGCTGCATCTGCTGTATCATGAGGGGCTCAGTCCGGAAATGATGCTGCGGAAGGTATCTGGGCAATATGGTGTCGCCCAGCCGGTCCTGCTTGAGGACCTCCGCCGGCTGATTTCCACAATTGACGCAATAATGAAAGATGAATACGGCCGTGCAGAAAGCATCACCACGATCCCCTTTGACCCGGGAAGCATCCGTTTTCCAATACTTTCGGAAATCGCCCTTACGTACCGGTGTCAGAACCGCTGCGACTTCTGCTACGCATCAAGCCCGCACCGTGGTGAGAAAAAACATGAGATGACCACGGAGGAGGTGAAGACCGTTATCCGTAAGATCAGGGAGGAGGCTCACGTTCCCACCATTTCATTTACCGGGGGAGAGCCCACGCTCCGGGAGGACCTGCCGGAACTCATTGCCTTTGCCGGAAGTACCGGCATGAGGGTGAACCTGATCACCAACGGCATCAGGTGCGGTGACGCGGGGTATGCCCGCACACTTGCCGATGCCGGCCTCAACTCGGCCCAGGTGAGCCTCGAGTCCCACGATGAGGCGCTTCACAACAGCATCGTGGGGAACGCCGGTGCGTACCGGAAGACAGTACAGGCGGTCCACAACCTCAAGGGTGAAGGGGTGTATACCCATACGAACTCCACGGTCTGCACAAAGAACATGGACTCACTTATTCCCCTTGCCCGATTCGTGAAGGAAACCTGGGACAGCCCGTACCTCTCGATGAACATGATCATCCGTACCGGTTCCGCCCGTGACAATGACAATACCGGAATAACCTATTCTTCAATCGGTGAGATCATCAGGCCTGTACTTGACTACTGCAGGACCGCGGGGATGAAATTCGTGTGGTATTCCCCCACGCCATACTGCATTTTCAACCCTGTTGACCACAATCTCGGATCAAAGTCGTGCGCCTGCATTTCAGGGCTCGTCTCGGTGAACCCTTCAGGGGATATACTGCCATGTTCCAGCTACAACAGAGGTGTGGGGAACCTTCTGAAACATTCCTTTGAATACATCTGGAACTCCGACCAGGCGCTCTATTACCGGGAGAAACGGTATGTTCCCCCCGTATGCAGGGGGTGCGAATATGAAATACTATGCGGCGGGGGATGCCCGCTGTACTGGGAACACCGGGGTTCCTTCCGGGAGATTGAAGCAGTACAGCAGCGCCGCCCGATGGTGAGGAACCTTGCCTGGAACATTGAACACATGCTTCGCGTAAAGACCCGTGGGATACCGGGAATCTCTGAAGCTGGAGGAAGGAATGGATGACCTTGGAAAAATGATTTCGTTTCTGAAAGATACCGGCGATACTCTGCAGCATATCACAGGTACAATAGATACACTGATGAACCACTACAATACAAATTTCAACAGTGTTACCGCCGTACGGAATGATGAATATCGTTTCCTGGAAGGTGAATATTTTACGCACCCGGAACTGTTTCCCGAGGAGATTCACCAGCTCTTCAGGAAAGAACATGGTACCCAGGATACGCTGTACCGCAAAAAACTCGACGAGTTACATGAACAGCTGAATACTGTTACACGTGAACAGAAAAAAGTGAATAAAAACCGTGACTCCCTTCTTGATGATATCACAAAAAAAAACCGGACCCTTGACACACGTGAGGAAGTTTTAAAAAAACGGATAGCCGGACTTGATACAAAGATTGATGAGTATAACCGGACTATTGACACCCTCAACTCAGGCCTTGGTTTTCTCATGAATTTTTTCCGCATGCGGAAAATCCAGAAGACCAAAGAGGATATACTCGGGGAACGCGCGGTACTTATAGAGGAAATTGAGGAAGTCCGTGATAAATGGCTGACTGCCCATGCTGAAAGTACCGGCACAGAGAACACCCTGATCGAAGAGTGGAACAATAACAATGTGCAGCAGTCTATTCTCGCTGAAAAAATACGCTACCTCCATGATAACCGCCCGGAGCTTGTCAACAAGGCGGCCCTTCACGCGGTGCTTACATCACATCCCTGGAAAGGAATACAGCCGGAGGGCGGCCTGCCGGAAGACATTCCCGCATCCTGCACCGTATGCGGGCTTCAAAATACTGCACAGCAGTATTTCTGCAGGTACTGCGGGAGCCGTTTCGCCGGGGACAGAACCGATGTCAGCGGAAGTCTCACGGAGATCGGTGAACTTAATGAAGTCTATACAGTCCTTGAGACTGGTATGAAACAGTCGGTATCATTTCTCGCACTCATGAAAGGGATTCTGCAGGGTACAAAGGAATTCGTAAAAAGCGTATCCTCCGTAAAGGCATCCCAGGACCAGTATTCATCGCTCCCGGCGCTGCGGATCGCAGTTCCTGAAACATCTGCTGCCTTTGCAGAAAAAATTAAAGAACTCTCGGCCTCCCTTGAAAGCGGTGATTATGAACGCCACCCCCTTGATTTTTCTGACCGTGTCCGGGAATATTCAGATTCCGTTTTCACAGAGAAAAACATCTCACAATTTTTTAACGCAATGGGTGAAGAATTGAACAAAGCAACAGGGGAGCAATGGTAATGATTGTACGGATTATATCAGGAGCATTTCTCATTCTTCTTGGGGCGGGTTCATTTTTTCTGGGTCTGATGTTTCTCATCGCCGCGGCGGGGGATTCGGGACGATATATCTCCGGGGCAATACTATCCATTGCCGGTATTGTGTCATGCACATCAGGCATCAGGCTCTTCCGCAGGGG
>DAOSYC010000321.1:0-2918 GCA_035380905.1 Spirochaetota bacterium
TGATACAGCTCCCCCTGAACTGGAGGTGCGCTGCGGGCCGGAGGGTTTTTCTCCGGATGACGACAGGGACGATGATATGCTGACAATACGTCCGTATTATTCTGATGATTGCCGGGTGAAGGAATGGAAGCTGACTGTGGTTGATGAGAACGGTTCTGTCTTTTACCATTGGAATGGTACGAAGACTCTCCCTGAACGTATTATCTGGAACGGCAGCGGGTACGGGTCCGCAAAGGTGGAATCGATGAAGCGGTATCGATTCAGGTTGTATGCTGAAGATGAAGCAGGCAATTCCGCCGTATCACAGGAGGCCTCTGTGACGTCTGATATTCTTGTCAGGTCCTCCTGTGAGGGATTTCATATCCGCCTCGAGACCGGATTTATTGAAGGTTCCGACCGGCCTGAAGCGGCATTTCTCCCTGTGCTGCGGCGCCTTGCTCATATTGTTACGCGGTACGATGCCTATAATATACGCCTTGAAGTTCATACTGACGTTAGCGGCGATGACCACACAAACCTGCTCATTTCCGAGAAACGCGCGAAATATGTCGCCGACCTCCTCCATGGCAGCAGTAAAAAACAGATGAATATTTCCTTCCGTGGAATGGGTGAAACGATTCCCCTTGTGACCGGAAGAGACGGGAACGCCGGAAAGGGAAACAACCGGATTGAGATAACCCTTGTTCCCCGGCTCAGCGAATAGGGCGTGTACTATGCCCGGGTCCGCGGGTCACGATAATGGAAGCATATATCTTTCCGGCACGAGGCTGCCGGCACTGGATGCCCTCCGGGGTATTGCCGTCATTCTTATGGTGCAGCAGCACCTGGGAGTGTGGCTGTGGAAAGTCCCCGTGATGCCGTTATGGGAACTCTTTACCGGGCATCCGCTGATGATGGGAATGAATTTTTCCGGTCTCCTCGCGGCACCCCTTTTTGTGTCTCTGGCGGGGGTCGGGTCGGTATATCTTCATGCCAAAACGGATAAACCCTTCAGGGTGTTCGCTGCCCGGGGGGCAGTTATTGTTATCTTCGGATACCTCCTCAATTTCCTGACGCCCCACTGGTTTCATCCGGGTTCATGGTTTGTGCTCCACTGTATCGGATTATTTCTTATCCTCGCACCAGTGCTGCTCCGTTTTAATACTGTATACCTTGTAATGCTATACCCTGTCATTGCCGGGGCGGCAGTGTTCGGGCAGCACATGCTGGGAACGCCGCTCCTCCTTACCGATCCGCGCATGGGAGACATCTCACTGCCGGGAGGCATTCTGCGCCTGATATTTCTGGAAGGGCATTTCCCGGTGTTTCCATGGCTGGCCTTGTTCATTTCCGGTATTATTGCGGGGAGATGGATTTCCGCAGGGAAAATAAAGTTTATCCTTCTTACGGGTATCTCATTTGTTACTGCCGGTATAATTCTCGGAGTGTTATATCGACACGGCTATGCCTTCGCCACGCGGGGCCCCCTGTTCCGGCTCTTCGTGCCCCTCCCGTATTTTTATCCGGCCCTTCCGCCCCTTATGCTGGTATTGAACGGCCTCGCCCTTCTCTGTGTGGGACTCTCATACCGTATCGGACTAAAAAAAGGGGTCAGAGCCTCACATCCCCTTGTATCCCTGGGGCGGGTCTCCCTCACGGTGCTTTTCGTGCATATCGCGCTGTTTAATGAACTGTTTCACCTTCTTGGCCTGAAGAATACATTTTCGGCGGTGTGGACCTTCTTTCTGATTGTGAGCACCATCGGGGTGTGCGGATACTGTGCATCTCTATGGCGAAGTGGGCATTACCGGTACGGGCTGGAGTGGTGGGTCAGGGTTGTATCAGACAGAAATTAGCAGAAAAAATGTTGTTTTGCATGTCATGTATTACTACTTTTAAAAAAGTACAGTGTAGCGGATTCGGTATTGTAAAGGAGGTTCTGACAGAAAAAGAATAGTATTTTCTCTTCCCGATAACGGCGGCTGGATGGAGGGTTATTCTTCACTGTAAATGCAGGTTTGAAATGTATGTGTACCCTGGAAGTTTTACCACATGATACACAACAACTGCATGAAGCATGACCCGGAGGGAAGCAATATGAATTATCTGAAAGTAGTGATACTATGTCTGGTATTATTATCGATGTTGACGGTAGTTCGGATGACAGGCTGTTCCCACGATGATACTGCCCTGGTGACAATCCACATTGAAAGAAGAATTGATGCAATACATTCTTATAGCAACTCGGTTTTCGATTCAATGTTCACTCTGTTTTTCCCGAATGCGTACGCAACTACCTGGGGCTGGAGCCTTGCCTACGATTCTGTTGCATTAACGGTCACTGGCGAGGGGATGGCTGATATAAACGCGGCGATTCCCCCCGGAAGCACAACGTTTACAACGGAAGTCCCTTCCGGAACGAACAGGAAAATAACCGTAATCGCCTATAACGGAACTGTGCGAAATGCCGGGAAATCGGTTATAACTGATCTTGGTTCCGGAGAAGAAGTGACAATCCAGATGAAGCTTTTACCCATAACAATAGTGACAAGTTTATCATCAAGCACCGGGACCATGTATGTTTCGTTTGAAAGTGTTGAAATTGCAACGGGATATAATATTTACAGGTCTGATACCGCGGATGGACCGTATACGAAAGTTGGAACCAAAGCACAGGTTGCATCGGAATTCATCACCTTTGATGATACGCCAATTATTGACGGAAAAATGTATTACTATAAAGTAAGTATGTATAACAATGATGGGGAAGGTGAACAGAGCAATTATAAAGAGACAGTATTTTAACAATGGCATAGTTGCCGCTAATACAATCCCCCCTTCGCTGATCCTGGAAGAAAAAACAGTTGCCTTCCGAATTATATTTTACTACTATTCTGTAATTGGCTATTAAAACGTTTTTCGGTTGATAAAACCGGAAA
>DAOSYC010000322.1:0-2918 GCA_035380905.1 Spirochaetota bacterium
ACAGCGGATATTCGGACAGGGGTAAGTGTATCGCCCCCCTCACGTACCGCCGGGTGAGTGAAAAAATTGATTGATCCCCGGATGCCGGTATGGTACTTCGGAGTATATCATTCGGTTAACTGGAGTGTCACCGTGAAACTGGGCGCAATCGATTATTTAAACTGCTATCCATTCTATTATCACATGCTTGAAAAAAAACCGGTGAAGGGTGTTGATATTGTTCCGGCCATTCCCAGCGAACTCAACAGGATGCTGAAAAGCGGGGAACTTGATATGAGCCCTGTCTCCTCCGCAGTTTATACGGAACTGCAGGATGAAGTGACACTGCTGCGGGAGTTCTGTCTCAGTTCCGTGGGGTATGTGCGTTCGGTGGTGCTCATAAGCACGATGCCGATTGAATACCTGAACGGGAAAAAAGTGGGACTATCCACTTCCTCACAGACAAGTGTGGCTCTCCTGAAGATACTGCTGCAGAAATATTACGGTCTGCAGCCTGAATATGTATCTTCACCGCCGTTCCCGGAACTTGATGAACTTGACGCGGCGCTGGTGATCGGCAATGACGCGATGCTTCCCATGAAACAGAAAATCCCATATATCTATGATCTCGGAGATCTGTGGATGCGTCACACCGGGCATCCTGTGGTCTTTGCGGTGTTTGCCCTGCGTAATGATTCGGCGGTACAATGGAAGGGGGAGATCAATGATGTTCTTGCATCGTACCGTGAATCGCTGCTATGCCTTGACAAAGAGCGTGATGATATCATCCTTAATGCGGGAAGGCGATATCCGATACTGGAGAGTGATGACCTTGATATTTACTATCATCTCCTGAAGTTTAATTTTACACAGGGGTTGAAAAAGGCCCTTCAGTTCTACTATGATGAAGCGGCACAGCTTGGCCTGATGCCTGAAGTCCCGGGGATAAGGTTCGCGGAATTGTAGTAAACCCGGCGATCCATCTTTTATCCACCTGCTTTCTTTACATGGTACCCCTTTTCTGTAAGCATTGCGATAACGGTTTCAGCCTTATCGCCCTGAATGAGAATGACGCCGTCTTTCACGGTGCCCCCGGTGCCGCACTTCTGTTTCAATGAAGCCGCGAGGAGGGACAATTCATTGCCGGAAAGGGGGACACCGTACACAACGGTTACCGTTTTGCCGCCGCGTCCTTTGCTTTCCCGCTGTACCCGGACTATGCCGTCATTTTTAATGCCGGAAGGGGCCTTTGGTGCCGCGGAGCCCTTTTTTTTGTTTTTTTTGTTCCGCAGGTCGCCGAATTCCTGGGAGTATACAATTTTATCAGCCATTGTTCGTTAATTCCTTGAATAAAGGGTATTGCCCTGTTATACTGTGTATGTCTCGTGATGTCAATATCCTGATTTCTAACGAGAACAGGGTTTCAGTCCTTGTAAAAATTGCCGGTTGAAGAGGCACTATGTCAGTACCGGTGTTCATATATCCTAAAAATATAGCAGGTGAAGTTTGTCAATGAATAACTTTTTTTATAATCTTACCCCCGATGTAGTATTGAAGGCCCTTGAAGAAAGCGGTTTTGAGCCAACGGGACACTGCATGGCCCTGAACAGTTTTGAGAACAGGGTGTATGACTGCAAACTTGAAGACGGTTCCCATGTAGTGGGAAAATTCTATCGCCCCGGCCGCTGGAACCGGGAACAGATCCAGGAGGAGCATGATTTTCTCCTGCAGCTGAAAGACGATGAGATACCGGTTTGCGCGCCGGTATTCTTTCCCGACGGCGGGACCATTCATCAGATTGAAAATATTTATTACGCCCTGTGGCCCCGGACCGGGGGAAGGGCGGGAGATGAGCTTTCCGATGACGCCCTGGAAATACTGGGGCGGCTCCTTGCCCGGATACACAACATGGGGGCGTCAAAGCAGTGCAGCCACAGGATAGAACTGACCGGGGAAACCTACGGCCTGGAGTCCCTCCGGTTCCTGGAGGAACATGATTTCCTCCCCCCGCACTACAGGGAACGATATCACAATGCGGTACATGAAATTACAGAAATATATGAGACACTGCGGAAAGATGTACCCTTTCACCGCATACATGGCGACTGCCACCTCGGCAATCTCCTTAACGGAACTGAGGGATGGTTTTTCCTGGACTTCGATGATTTCCTTACAGGACCCGCGGTGCAGGATGTCTGGATGCTGGTGCCTGCAAGGGACACGGAAGGTCTCCGGCAGCGGGAGGTGTTTCTGAATGCGTACCGTCTCTTCAGGGATTTCGATTCATCATGGCTGCGGCTCATAGAACCCCTGCGGGCGCTCAGATATATACGTTACGCCGCGTGGGTTGCCAGGCGGTGGAGTGATCCGGCATTTCCTCCGGCATTCCCGCATTTCGGGACAGTGGAGTACTGGGAAAAGGAAACAGCCGACCTTGAGGACCAGCTGGATTTCATTTATAACGCGAAGGACCTTCCACAGGGCATTAATGTTCCGGAAAAGGAGGAGGAGAGGGAGCTTACCAACAAGGATTTTTTCTGGGACATGGATGAGTAGCTGATTCATAATTCTTTATGAATAGAAATTCCTTCCCGTTCAGAGCGCATTTTCTGTAAGGAGCGCCTCCTCCGGGAGTAGACTTTCTCTGTCCGTCCCCTTCATTCATACAAAAAATCCCCTGAAAAGGGGCCGTTAAAATTTGCGGCGGCCCGAAACCGGGAAAAATTTGCGTGAAATGAAAAACGCTGTAAACCGCACTTTACAGGGTGGTCAAAATAGTGTCAAATAAAAATTTTGTAGTGAGGTGTAATTAACACATGGGAATTGTTCAGGGGTCGCTAATTTTTGTCAGCAACTGTGACTTGCACGTAAGGGGGGTGATAAAATCTAAGCAATAGGAATTTCATCCCTTATCAGGGCAGCCGTGAGGGATCTTGCCT
>DAOSYC010000323.1:0-2879 GCA_035380905.1 Spirochaetota bacterium
CTCCCTCATGGCTCGTACAGACCTCCTTTCTGACGAGCCACGTTCCGGACATCGTTTCCGGAAAGTGTCTTACCCGGCTCTGTCATGGTATGTATTTCTTTTTACCGGGAGGCATTTCACGGCTTGCCCCCTGATCCCCCGGAGGGGGACTTTTTAAGTTCTGGTGTGAGTGGATTATTCTGTTTATTCGTGGAAGTGTATTGGATTGGGCGGGAGGGGTTGGTGGACCGAAAATTAATGGTGGTCATTTATTGTTGCGGTGAGCAGTTTTTTGGAAAAGGGTTTGCTTTTTTGAACAGGGGATTTAAAAATACATTTAATTACCTTTCACATATACACAACATGGAAGGTACTATTACAATACCCGAAAATTACGGTTCCATGTACAGGGAGTGGATTGTTGAACAAACAGGAATTCTCAGAAAGGGACATATGCACAAAATTTATAACTCCGGCGCTTGTTAATGCAGGGTGGGACATTGATACGCAGGTGCGTGAAGAATATCCTCTGACCAATGGGCGCATTATTGTCCGGGGGAAGCTCCACAGAAGGGCAAAAAACAAGCGAGCCGACTATGTGCTCTTTTACAAGCCAAATATTCCCATCGCGGTTATTGAAGCGAAAGACAACTCACATTCAATTGGTGACGGCATGCAGCAGGGACTTGGTTATGCTGACTTATTGCAGGTCCCTTTTGTTTTCAGTTCCAACGGTGACGGCTTCCTGTTCCATAACAGCATTGCTGCTGACGGTGTAATCGAGAAAGAAATTTCCATGGACCAGTTCCCCTCCCCTGAAACGTTATGGCAGTTATGGACAAGTCATAAGGGCCTTACCGGTGAACAGGAACAAATTGTAACACAGGATTATTACAGCGACGGGGGCAACAAAACCCCGCGCTATTACCAGCTTATCGCAATCAATAAAACGATTGAAGCGATTGCCCGGGGGCAGAACCGGATACTCCTTGTGATGGCAACGGGAACGGGAAAGACCTTTACCGCGTTTCAGATTATATGGCGTCTGTGGAAATCGAAAACGAAGAAACGAATACTCTTTCTGGCAGACCGCAACATCCTCGTAGACCAGACCATCACCAATGACTTCAAGCCTTTTGGTTCCGCTATGACCAAAATACAGAAAAGGCAGGCGAATAAATCATACGAAATATACCTCTCCCTGTATCAGGCGGTAACGGGTTCCGAAGAAGAGAAAAATATTTACAAACAGTTCTCTCCCGGATTCTTTGACCTGGTCATTATCGACGAGTGCCACAGGGGCAGCGCCGCCGAGGACAGCGCGTGGCGGGAAATTCTGGAATATTTTTCCTCCGCAACACAGATCGGCCTTACCGCCACCCCGAAAGAGACAAAAGAAATATCCAACATCCATTATTTCGGCGAACCGTTGTATACCTACTCACTGCGGCAGGGGATTGAGGACGGATTTCTTGCACCGTATAAAGTGATACGCATTGACATTGACAAAGACCTTACCGGGTGGCGTCCCGACAAGGGCATGGTTGATAAACACGGCGTTGAAATTGAGGACCGGATTTACAACCAGAAGGACTTTGATAAAACCCTTGTCCTTGAGAAACGCACAGAGCTGGTAGCAAAAAAGATCACGAAGTTCTTACAGCACACCAACCGCTTTGACAAAACAATTGTGTTCTGCGACAATATCGACCACGCGGAACGGATGCGCCGGGCACTGGTGAATGAAAATCCTGACCTGGTGGCGGAGAATTCAAAATACGTGATGCGCATTACCGGGGACAACGAAGAGGGGAAGATGGAACTTGACAACTTTATTTTCCCGGAATCAAGATATCCGGTCATTGCCACCACCTCAAAGCTCATGGCGACGGGCGTTGACGCGCAGACATGTAAGCTCATAGTCCTTGACCAGCGAATCCAGTCACCAACAGAGTTCAAACAGATTATTGGCCGGGGCACCCGCATAAACGAAGATTACGGCAAATACTACTTCACCATAATGGATTTCAAAAAGGCCACGGAGCTCTTTGCCGATCCGGGATTTGACGGAGACCCGGTGAGCATATATTCCCCGAAACCGGGAGACCCACCCTTCCCGCCCGATGACCTTGAACCGGACGATGAAATGGAAGATGCAACCGGTTTTTCAGGAGCTGACCCCGCAGGTAATACCTATGGCACAGGAGATAACGGTGACAATGATTTCGGCAGTTTCCCGGAAGGAGAACGTCCAAGAAAATATTATGTTGATAACGTAAAGGTTTCCGTCGCGGCTGAACGGGTACAGTATTTCGACGCTAACGGGAAACTGATTACTGAATCATTGAAAGACTACACGCGAAAGACACTCACACAGGAGTTTGATTCACTTGATTCATTTCTTACCCGATGGAACAGCGCAGAAAAGAAACAGGCCATCATTGAAGAGCTCTTTAACGCCGGTGTGTTTTTTGACGCCCTTGAGGAAGAAATAGGCAAAGACTTTGACCCCTTCGATCTGATTTGCCATGTGGCATGGGACATGCCGCCCCTTACACGGAAGGAACGGGCTGACAATGTTAAAAAGAGGAACTACTTCACGAAATACGGCGGGCAGGCGCGGAAGGTCATTGACGCACTACTTGACAAATACGCCGATGAAGGGGTTCTTCATATAGAAGAAACACAGATACTTACCATCAACCCCTTCACGGAATACGGCACCCCTGTGGAAATAATAAAATCTTTCGGCGGGCTTGACAATTACGAACAGGCGATACATGAACTGGAACAGGCACTGTACAGCGCATAGCGATTAACGCGGAGAACATGGAATGTCAATTACTACCCTCATTAAAACGATACAGGATATCATGCGTAAGGACGTGGGCGTTGATGGA
>DAOSYC010000324.1:0-2876 GCA_035380905.1 Spirochaetota bacterium
AACAGCGGTGAAAACGCAGTTGCCGTGGTCCGGAGCGGAGAAACAATTGACATTGTGCTGATGGATATTGACCTGGGGCCCGGTATAGACGGGACCAGGGCCGCGGAAGAAATTCTTTCAATACAGGATATTCCAATAATATTTCTCACCTCCCATGCCGAGCAGGAGATGGTGGAACGGGTACGCCGTATTACGCGGTATGGATACGTACTGAAAAACTCCGGCGATTTTGTACTGCTGTCCTCAATCGAGATGGCCTTTGAGCTGCACGATGCCTATAGTAAAGCCAGGGAAAATGAATTACGGTGGCGATTCGCCCTTGAGGGTGCCGGTGACGGGGTATGGGACTGGGATGTTGCAACAAATGAAGTGTTCTTTTCGCGGCAATGGAAGGGGATGCTGGGATACGAGGACCATGAAATACGCAATGCCTATGATGAATGGGAGTCACTTCTCCACCCGGATGACAGGGAGCGGAGTATTGCAACGTTGAATGAATATGTTCAGGGCGTTTCAGATGTATATCAGCACGAATTCCGGCTTCTTTGCAAAGACGGAAGTTATAAGTGGATACTTGATCGGGGGAAAATTGTTTCATGGGATGATAAAGGGAAGCCCCTCCGTATTATAGGGACACATGCCGATATTTCCGAGCAGAAGGAGATACAGGAGCTTCTGGCTGAAAAAAACATGGAGCTTTCCGCTCTGAATGAAGAGCTGAATGCCGCGATTGAGGAGATAGAAGCAACCAATGAGGAACTGAATGCCACCAATGAGGAATTGTCTGTAACAAATGACGAACTCCTCCGTACCCGCCGGGAAGTTGAATTGAGCGAGGAAAAGTTTTCCAAAAGTTTTTATTTGTCTACAATTCCAATGAGTATTACCACAGGAGATGAGGGCAGATTTGTTGAGATAAATGACGCATGGGTTTCACTGCTCGGTTATGAGAGGGACTATGTCAGGGGCAAAAGTGCCAGGGAACTGGGCATTTTCGCGTATAGTGCTGATGTTGAGGAAATGGCCTGGCAGCGAAATGGTGGTGATAAGATAAGAAACCGGGAAGTGTCACTCCGGACAAAAGATGGCCTGATTCGTGTGGTGCTGATCTCCGTTGTCCCGGTTACAATAAATGGTATGAATCACCGGATTTCCACGGTAGTTGATATAACTGAACGCCGGGAGGTTGAGGATGCACTCAGAAAAAACGAAAGTCGTCTCCAGCGCGCAGAGGAGATTGCGGGATTCGGCAACTGGGAGTTCAGGCTTGGGGAGAATTCTGTACGGGGCTCACAGGGGGCACGTTTGATATACGGTCTTGATGGAGATGAATGGCCAATCCCCCTTGTGCAGCAGATACCGTTACCGCAGTACCGGGAAATGATGGACAACGCATTGACGGAGCTTGTTGAAAAGGGTATACCCTACGATATTACATTTTCCGTTAAAAGGAAATCTGACAACAAAATAATTGATATCCATTCAATCGCTGAATATGATCCGGCACAAAAGACAGTGTTTGGCGTTATTCATGATGTTACTGAACAAAAAAAAGCACAGGCTGATGTACGTGAAAACCAGGAGCGGTTTCAGCAGCTCTTTGATAATATGGCAGACGGTGTTGCCATATATCGTGCGGTCGATGACGGGAATGACTTTATATTTGTTGATATCAATAAACGGGGGCAGGAGCTCAGCAGCGTTGAACGTGACAGTGTCGTGGGCCATCCGGTGACGAAGATATTTCCCGGAGTGCGTGATATAGGGCTTCTCGATGTGTTTCGCAGGGTCTACCTCTCCGGGACAGCGGAGACCCTTCCCCTGGTGAAATATGAAGACGGCCGTATTGATGAGTGGGTGGAAAACTATGTATTCAGGCTTCCGTCGGGCCTGATTGCCGCACTGTACACCGATACGAGCATACAGCGGAGATCCGAGGAAGCATTAAAGTTGAGGACACAGGAGCTGGATACATTTTTTAACGCGGCCCTTGACCTTTTCTGTATTGCCGACACTGACGGGTACTTCAGGCGCCTGAACAGAGAGTGGGAGCATGTCCTGGGGTATACTCTGGAGGAACTGGAGGGGCAGCGTTTTCTTGATTTCGTACATCCCGATGATGTTGATGGGACAATACAGGCAGTCTCCAGGCTTGACTCGCAGAATACTGTTCTGAATTTTACCAACAGATACCGCTGCAAAGACGGCACGTACCGGATTATCGAATGGCGGTCATATCCTGTTGGTAAAAAGATATATGCCGCGGCCAGGGACATTACGGAGCGGATGGAATACGAGGAGAGGATACAGTCACTGCTGCGTGAAAAGGACCTTATCCTTCGTGAGGTGCATCACCGGATAAAGAACAATATGGGTACTATATCAAGCCTCCTCTCCCTGCAGGCGGACACCGTGAAAGACCGGAAGGCATCAGCGGCGCTCCATGAAGCCCATGACAGGGTCCAGACTATGGCGCTTATCTATGACCGCCTGTACCGGACGGGTGATATCGACACCCTTGATGTACCCCTGTACCTTTCAGAGCTCATTGATGATATCGCGGAGACCTATATCGCTGATCCGCACCGGATAATTGTTGAAAAACGGATTTCTCCAATAACTATTGAGCCGAAACACGGGGTGTCACTGGGGATAATTCTGAACGAACTCATTACCAATACCCTTAAATATGCCTTCCCTGAAAAGCGAAAAGGAACAGTTACGGTGACGTTAAAGATCGCCGGTAATGACACAGCGGAGCTCTCTGTGGCAGACGACGGTATTGGCATGCCGGAAGGTATTGATATGGATAATCCTCCGGGATTCGGGCTGCTGCTGGTTTCTGTTCTTGCTAAGCAGATAAATGGGGAAATAAC
>DAOSYC010000325.1:0-2873 GCA_035380905.1 Spirochaetota bacterium
TCATCACGCTTGTACTGTAATGCTTATTGGCCCCTTCGAGACGGGATGCGAGGTTAACGGAATCACCCATTACGGTATAGTCCATCCGGGTCCGTGAGCCCATGTTGCCCACAACGGCTTCTCCCGTATTCATGCCGATTCGTACGTACAGTTCATCACGGCCCTGTTTTTTCCAGGTTGTGCGCATCTCCGCGAGGGTTTTCTGCATTTCAAGCGCGGTATAGCACGCCTTCACGGCATGGTCTTTAAGAAAATGAGGTGCGCCGAAAAATGCCATAATGGCGTCACCTTCGTACTTGTCGATCGTGCCGTCGTGGTGCAGGAGTATATCTGTCATCGCGGAGAGATATTCATTGAGGAGACTAACCAGTTCCGTCGGTGCAAGTTTTTCTGAAATGGTGGAAAATTTCGCGATATCGGAGAAAAAGGTCGTTATCGTCCTGCTTTCCCCGCCAAGCTTAAATGAATCCGGGTCTTTGATTATGTTCTCAATAACTTTTGGTGAGAGATAATGAGAAAATGCAAGCTTTATAAAACGCCGCTGACTTTCCTCTTTTATGAATTTCATCCCCCCGATGGTAAGAGACGGGAGCAAAAGGGCAAGTGATGTTCCCAACTGGTCGATAAGGGTGTTGAAGAACGCGAAAATTATAATGTTTATGATATTTACGGCTACAAAGGATGCCCCTATTGCAATGAGCGATTTTCTCGCGTCAAGCCGCTGAACGATAATTGCGATCCCCACAGCGAGAATCAGCATGAGGAGCAGATTAAAGGGCCTCCCTGTTTTTCGTATAAATTCCCCCTGAAGTACCGTGTTGATGATATTGTGATATGTTCCCACCATCATGTAGTTTGATGACAGAGGGGTAACCCCGATGTCCTGAGATGCAGTTGCGGTATACCCCACTATGCCTATGTGGTTTTTGATGTTGTCAACGTCGAGAACCAGGCGCACCGCTTTCAGGTAGTTTTCGAGGCCTTTCGCAGCGTCTGTGAGTTGGGGATTGCCGCTGTCGGTGCTGAGACTTTTTTTCACATCCCCGAGCTGTTTCTTCAGAGGTGCGGTGTACCCTGATTCAATTCCGCGGATTTTTCTCCGTAATGACAGGATGGCGTCCCATGCGGTCCGTTTTTTGTCAGGTGTGGAGGCGCTGTTCAGGAGTGTATACTGCTGGTTGAGTTTCCCGTACAGTTCGCTGCGTTCACCCGTTCCGCTCCGGAGCTCCTGTGCGTCAAAAAAATCATATATCTCATCCTTCACCAGGGGGTATTCAATCAGGTGAAAGAAGGAAATATGGTTGAATGATGTTTCAAGGTCACCTGACCAGTTTATGTACATCATGCCCCTGTCGTTGATCGGTATGGCGATATCGCCCTTCCTGAATGTCATGGGGTTCAGCGCGTTTTTGAGAATGACATGTTTTCCGGGATTGATTTCGACATCAGTCATCTTCACTTTGCAGATGTCCATCAGCATGACAAGGCCCATGTGGAAGTACAGCCTGTTGTTGAAGTTTCTCACGAGCCGGATTTTACGCGATGTCCCGTCAATGTCAAAGTCGCTGTCTACAAATCCGAACCGCCCGGTTGACCGGATTATTTCCGGAATCGGGTACATTATATCAATTCGTTCACTGTCAATGAGACCGGTGAACTGGCGTTCCTTCCCCCGGGGGACAGGGATTGAGGCCATGCGGGTAAACATTGTACGGGCATCGCGGATTTCCTTACGGCGTTCCGGGGTTACTGCTGCTTCAGTAATGTTTTCCTTCTGAAAGGAATATGGAATGACTGCACATTGTATGGTGTGAAGGGACCTGCCGAACACAGCATCATTGTTGATAACTGCTTCTGATAATTCATCAGGGGATATGGGTCTTCCTGTGAGGGCTTTTTTCTGCAGATCGCGGTATTTTACGCGGTCAATAATTCTGGGAGATTCGTCAGGGAACTGGATGTCAAAGGCGACCTGCCGTATTCCAGCCTGTTGTAATACCGTTAAACCGGAAGCGTACACATTCCGGGGCCAGGGAAATTCCCCGACACCGTTTATGCTGTTATCGTCGATGTCGATAAACGTGAGGTGGTCCCACTGAGATATTTCGGGTTTGATGATAAAGCGCAGGTCATACAGTTTCAGCTCGAATATGTTATAAGGCCTGGTGAAGCTGAAGAGGGCTATGAGAATAAAAAAAACAAGACCTGTAATAATCCCCGCTGTATTGCTGCCGGCTATTTTTTCCTGAATTGTATTGATTATTTTTTTCATCATGGTGTCGCTCCATAGGCCCGGTATCCTGTCCGTCAGGGGCTGAAGATGGTAGTATGAAATACCAGAATAAATTAAAAGTCAATTATTATGGTAAAAAAAATACCTCCGGAGAGCGCGAAAAAAGGGAATAGTGAAAAATATGAGGACTATCGGCCTTTAGATTGGCGGGGGTCAGCGTAATACATCTTTCAGGGAGCTCAGTTCCAGAAGACCTGATACATTAAGTGAGGGATTTTTAATGATAAACCCTTTATTGTTCTGCTTCTGTTTTTTGTACAGCATGATAAGGAGGCTGATGCCTGTTGAGTCAATATAACCTACATGAGAAAGGTCTATCTCTATGTCTTTCGATAGTGATGGAGCCATTACATCGAGTTGGTCCCTGAATTCCTTAATAGTTTGCAGCTCGATTGCGCCTTCAAGGCTTATGGTTATGGTGGTTTCGTTTTCTGT
This sequence comes from Spirochaetota bacterium, assembly GCA_035380905.1. Taxonomy (GTDB): domain Bacteria; phylum Spirochaetota; class UBA4802; order UBA4802; family JAGODF01; genus JAKQCH01. The sequence continues at coordinate 2,729 of DAOSYC010000325.1, forward strand.
TATATCGAATTTCATTCCTGCATCCCGCTGTGAATGCTGCGTTGTGTTAGTTTATTATTCCGCAGTATTCACTGTTATTGTGATTATTGTAGTATGGTAAAAAAATCAGCATATTGTTACATGACACTGTATCATGAGTACTATG
>DAOSYC010000326.1:0-2861 GCA_035380905.1 Spirochaetota bacterium
CTATCAGGCATTTTCCGGATCATGAACAGGGGCCCCGCAGCGGTAAACCCCATCCCAAGTCCGATGAAAAGATAGAATACCTGTGCCGGGGGATTAATGATTTTCATTTTTGTAAGGGCCCCGAGCAGAAGAAATGTGATACCCAGTGCAATAAAAATCATCAAAAAAAACGGGGGCCGTGATGGAACAAGGCATATTTCATCGGGCAGAATTTTTTTTATTGTATATCCGGCCATAGTTCCCTCCTGTAATCATAACGATGCAGCAGTATATTAATATATAGTGATATTGCAAGAAATAAAGAGTATCAGTTTGATTGGAATTTTTTACATGTGGCAGTATATTTTATATGGTAACGGAACGGCCGGGTATTCGCGCTTGACGTGAAAAAGGGACACCGATAGTGTGTGCCCTGATTTTTAATTATAAGCGGGACGGGTTTCGGCATGGTGGCAGAATTAGGCGGCCTGCTGTTGTATTTTTTATAAAGATGATAACAATTTTCCGGGTGATATAGATGCGTGGTCATGAACATAAACATTCAGTTTCACGAAAGGTGCTGCAGTGGATCGCGGGGCTTATGCTTCTGGTTGTTTTTTCCGCGACGCTCCTTGTGTTCGGGTTTTACCGTATAACGGCGCCGGGACCTTCCAAAGAAATGCTGGGAAGGGTAATCGCAACTGCCGCCATGCCCGCAGGTGCCAGTGTCAGTACAATTGTGGAACGCATGAAACTGATGGCCCGCAGCGAAGGGCCTGTCACTGTTGAATTTACAAGGAAGATTAAAATAACTGCCGCTTCACATGATATCAGGCATCTTTCGGACGGAGAAACAGAGCGTCTGCTGTACCGCGAGCTTGGAGGGAAACTGTACGAGAAGGGGCCGGACATTTTTCTGGCGGCAGTGGACGATCCCGGGGTTAAAAGGAAGCTTGGGGACCTGCGGGATACCGTGTACTTTTTTGTTTCCGATTTTCACCGGACAGTCAAGACCGTCCTGGCAATCTTTGCGGTGTTGTCCGGGGTGTTCTTCCTTATCATGTTTCTCATGGGGCACCGTTTCGGCAGACTGGCGGTTCCCGGTGTTATTATGGTTGCCGCGACGCTTCCGGCACTTGTTATTCTTTTTTCATTCGGCGATTTCTTCGCGGAGCTGCTCACGGTCATTCCCGGCGGGGTGCAGAGCGGCGCGGGAAGGTTTTTTTCCGGTGACAGGGCTTCACTCCTTGAGCCCATGGTGGCGATGGTGCGGTCTGTGTATCTTTTTGTCTGCATTGCCGGTACGCTCATGATCATGGCGGCTGGCGCGGGAAAGTTATATGCGGACAGGACCGCGCCGGACACGGAAAAGACAGGTGAATGAGTTACCGCAGCACAGTGTAAAACCTTTTATTGAATTCCTTTACCGCAACGTTTCTGTTGAATACCTTTGACAGCACTTCCCCTGAAAGACCATCTCGAAGGTTTCCCCGGTACAGGCAGCTCCCTTCACTGAGAATAAAAATATTTTCAAAAAGCGGGGTGATTTCCTCCGTATGGTGTGTTACATAAATCATGGAAATCGGCTTTACGCTGCATAACTTCTCTATTGCCCAGAGGAGGTCCTCCCGGGCCGGAAGGTCAAGGTGCGTCGCGGGCTCGTCGAAAATAAGAAGGTCCGGTTCGTTGATGAAGGCGCGGAGCGTCAGGACTTTCTGCTTTTCACCATCGGAGAGCACGCCGAAGCGGTCACCTGCGCGGTCAGCCATCCCCACTGTGTCGAGCAGTGCCATGGCGAGCGCGGTATCATCCCTTCCCGGCTCAATATAGATGCCGATAGAGGCGTAAAGGCCGCTGAGGACGGTATTCGCCACTGTTTCCGCCGGTGAAAATTTGTTCTGCAGCAGGGTACTGATATAGCCAATGCGTTTCCGTATTTCCCGGATGTCGTGACCGGGGGCCGGCTTCCCGAAACGCCGTACCTCTCCGGAACTTGGATAATTATATCCTGTCACAATTTCGAGGAGCTTCGTTTTTCCGGAGCCGTTCCTGCCGAAGAGCACCCACTTCTCATTGTCACGGATGTGCCATGAAATTTCATGGAGAATTTCCTTTCCCGGAGGATATATTCTCAGCGAAATGGTATTCAGTTCAATCATTGCCTTCAGTGTTTTTCCTGTTCAGATATCGTGTACTGACGTACTTCCTGCAGCCGGTGCGGGTAAAGTTACATCTACCGTATAACGACCCGTTTCTTCCCCCGCACCCCGTGATCATAGTATACCACAGTGGAGCTGTTTACCCATACCGGATTGAAACGCCTTGACACTGATCGGGCGACGAGACGTTTTTTCTTTGTCCGCAGATTATAATGGTACAGCAGCACCGGCTTCCGGAGACGCTCGAACTCCCGGGCTGATTCCGCGTCGAATACCGGGGGATAGGTGCTGAAGACAATTGTGCAGCGGTCAGGATTAAGGGACAGTTCCATTGAATTAAGTGAGAGCGCGGCGACATTGAATGATTCAATGTCGAAGGTGTCTTTTTTAATGCGGACAAATCTGTCCGGAGTCACGGTGAAGGACAGGTCGCACCAGAAGTATTCGCTGTCACGGGACCATGCAAGGGGGTTGATGTGCAGACCGGAGTCATTGTTCCGCGGAGAAGCAATAAAGCTTTCACGGGTAAAGGTCCGCACTGTTTTCGCGCTGCTGATCTTTATGAAGGTAAGGGCCTCATTGTTCCCCCTGTCCGAGGACAGCACCGCGCCGAGAGATTCATCAGGGGATATCCTGAAATCAATACCACGGGCGGAGAAAAGCTTTTTCCCTTCAAGGTTTTCGCGGTATCCCCAGAGCTCGTCATGCCAGTCATTCACTTTC
>DAOSYC010000327.1:0-2777 GCA_035380905.1 Spirochaetota bacterium
CAGAAGCTCAGGCTCGTGGAAGCGCTGCAGGCATCAGGAAACGTGGCCGCCATGACCGGCGACGGCGTCAATGACGCCCCCGCCCTGAAGCAGGCGAATATAGGAATATCAATGGGGATTACCGGCACCGAAGTCGCAAAGGAGGCGGCGGACATGGTCCTGACCGACGACAACTTTGCCACGATCGTTGCCGCCGTGGAAGAGGGGCGGGCGGTCTTTGACAATATCAAAAAGTTCATTGTATGGACCCTCCCGACGAACCTCGGTGAGGGCATGGTCATACTGGCGGCAATTATAGCCGGTGTCGCGCTGCCCATTTTGCCGATACATATTCTCTGGATAAACATGTCAACGGCGCTCCTTCTTGGTCTCATGCTTGCCTTCGAAGCAAAGGAGCCCGGGCTCATGAGCAGGAAACCCCGTGACCCTGAACAGCCCCTGATCACGCCGTATCTTTTTGTCAGAATTGTCCTCGTGGCGGCGTTCATGCTCGGCGGTGCGTTCGGCTTCTACGAGTGGGCCCTCGGGAACGGCTTTACCATTGAGCAGGCACGGACAACGGCGGTGAATGTGTTCGTGGTAATCGAGATCATGTATCTCTTCAATTCACGTTCCCTGAAGAAGCCGATCAGGGAGATCGGTTTTTTCACCAACCCCTTTGTGTATCTCGGATCAGGGATCATGCTGCTTCTCCAGCTCCTGTTTACCTATACAGGGCCGATGAACGCGGTTTTCAAGACAGCATCAATACCGTTATGGTTCTGGGGAGTAATTGCAGGATATTCCCTTGCCGCATACGCAGCGGTCAATATCCATAAACGGTTTTCTACGGATTGATCTGCAGCGTTGTTAACGGATCAGGGGGCGATATAATTTCTGTTCATGCAGTTCCCGGATGTCCGTTATTGATATGTGTCCATGAGATGGGATGCATTTTGCAGGAAGGCCCATGCGCATGGGCCCATTCCCCGGACTGCGATGTGTTGCCTCAATAATTCCATAATGTAATTTTTTTTTGGAAATAAGTGTAGCAACTGCTACATTATAAGCATGGCACGAAAACCGGATCAGAAACGTAAACAGGAAATACTGGACAGGATATTACTCGCGCTGTCCCGAAAAGGCTTACACAATTTAAGCCTCAGAGGTATCGGGAGGGAAATCGGGATAAGCGACAGGATGCTTGTATTCCATTTTAAAACATATGAGAATCTTATTAATTCAGTGTTCCTTCATTTAAGTTTGAGGCATAAAACAATACTCAGGGAAATTCTTATTGAGAATGCTGATAAAAGCCTGCTGGAGATATATGAACTATTTACGGCAGGGATCCTGACTAATGAAAACAGAAATACTCTTCTTCTGTTTCTTGAACTGTATATGAAAGCACTTCGCGATGTTGCCGGCTACAGGGATTTTTTTAATGAAGTGCTTATCAACTGGATACATGAAACCGCATCGGTAATTGAAGATATTTATAAAGACAAGTCTGCAGTATATGCCACTATAATGGTTTCCTTTTATCGGGGGCTTATGCTCGACTGGCTTGCGACAAATGACATGGAACGAATCCTCGAAAGCCAGAACACATTTGTTTCGCTCATAACTGAGAAATCAGTGTTACAATAAATAATCAGGAGAACGAAAATGACACTAACCTCAATCCTGCCTTTAATTGCCGGAGCAGGTGCAGCAATGTTTTTGGGGTATACCATTATTGCCAGAGAGAAAAAAATGAAAAACGGCTGGATATTCCCCGCTGTCATTTCTATTATGTTTTTTGGATGGTCTGTGTTTTCCGCGGTATATGGGGGAGCAGCAGGTTTCTGGGTTGAACATACCCGCAACTACTGGGGCGTTCAGATATGGTTCGACCTTCTTCTGGCTGTGTGTATCGGGTGGTTTTTTATTGTGCCGAAGGCCGGAGCACTGAATATGAAACTCGTACCCTGGGGCGTTCTGGTTTTGGCTACAGGGTGTATCGGTTTTACCGCGATGGTTTCCAGGATGCTTTATCTGGAAGAGAAGGCGGCACGGTAGGGGGCGAATTGCAATACACAACAGTGGTTCACCGTCGGCTTTAGCCCCTTGTTCTGAATATACGGCAACAGTGTTGATATAGAGAAGGAGTAGTGTTAAGGATATGAAAGGTTTCCATGAGCGATTGAAAGAATGTATCGTATCATTCACTATCATATTTGCCGGTCAGTTCATTGTCAGCTGCGGCGGTGGAAGCGATTCATCCCGGGATCTGGATATTTCCAGGCTTGTTCCCTCCAATTTCACAGGGGGCAGTACGCAGATCATCAGTCTCTCCAGCAATGGAACCAACTTGACCTGGAATGATCCGCATGTGATAAAAGTCGGTTCACAGTACTGGATGTACGCGACTGCAACAGATAATTTCATGACCCCTGTCAGGATCTACCGGCTTGTTTCAGATGACGGCATCAGCTGGACACTCAACCCGTCATCACCGGTTCTTGATGTTGGAGCAGCGGGGACATGGGATGCGGGAGCGGTCGAAACCCCTGCAGTGGTGTATTTCAACGGGAAGTATCATATGTTCTGGACGGGGTATCAATATGCCCATGGCGATCCGGATTTCAGCACCTCGTACTTCCGCATCGGTCACGCGGTGTCTGATGACGGCATCGTTTTTGCGCGGGACGGATCATTCATTGTCGCGCCGAGCGGTACTGATGGTGACGTATCGAATGACTGGTACGCATTCATTGTTGGTGAACCGGGGCCGGTGGTATTCAACAACCGGATAT
>DAOSYC010000328.1:0-2763 GCA_035380905.1 Spirochaetota bacterium
ACGCCGAATTCCGCCCAGAGGTGGTTTTTGAGTTTCCCCACACTGTTGGTGTATTCAGTCTGAAAATCAGAAGAGAGGGAACGTGCGTAGTATACCGCACTGTTGAAGCTTGCGCTTCCCACTTCCTTTGATGTACTGAGGCTTATCCCCGCATCGCTCCACCCGTCAGCTTCGAGGTACGCGTTGTTGTAATAGGCGACCCATGCGCCGACGCCGAAGGTGAATCCGTCCGCGGAATATATATCCTGAGACACGGAAAACTTGAGATAGTAGTCCTCGTCCACAGGGGTTTCTGTCCCGTCATTGCCGATGCGTTCTTCGACATAGTAGTCGTAGTAGAAATTTACAGTGGGATTTAATACTGTCTTGAGGCCGAGAGACAGTGACCCCTCCCAGAACGAAGGATTGACCGCAGTGGAATCCGCTTCATCATAGTAGGCGTAATGCACGTACATGACCCCTAACCCGAGGGATACAAGGTCCGCAAATTCGGCCGAGTATGAAATACCGTAATCATATTCCGTGAGGGCCTTCTGCGACTTCTTGTTGGTCTTGTACGCATCGGTGCTGTCATCAGTCTGGAGAAGATAGTCCTCAGAGAGGCCCGCTGCCGCACTCAGGGCAATACCTGTGTCGCCGAGTTCCAGCCCCGCGCTTCCCCATACTACACCCACATCTTTTCCATTCAGCTCAACACCTCTCCACCAGTAGGCGCTGCTGTAGGAGAGCGATACGGGGACCTTCAGAAATGATTCCCCCGCGGCATGGGCTGTTGTGGCTGCTGAAAAAGAGAAAGTCAGCGCTGCGGCCCCTGCGAGTAGAGATAACATTATTTTTTTCATGATAGACTCCTTTATAGTTTTTTGATTTCTTTTATGGTGTCCGGGAAGGGGAATCCCCCTCCCGGCGATATCCGTTTAGCCAATCGCATCCTTGCCCGTTTCCTCGGTCCTGATGCGGATGCAGTCATCAAGAGTGAGTACAAATATTTTCCCGTCTCCGATGTTGCCGGTCTTGGCGCCTTTGATGATCGCCTTTATCGTGGCGTCCGCAAACTCATCATTGACCGCAACCTCGAACCGGACTTTCTGCAGGAGGTTGACCTCCATATCGACACCGCGGTATGTTTCCGTGTAGCCCCCCTGCTGCCCGCACCCGAGAGAATTGGTAATGGACATCTTGGTGACATCAGCGTCTGAAAGGGCCTGTTTGACATCCTCCATCCTTTCCGGCTGTACGTATGCTATTATAAGTTTCATTGATGGCCTCCTCCTTACTGTGTTTTGAAAATCTGAAATCCGGCATATGATTCCATACCGTGCTCGTCTATATCCAGGCCTCTGAGCTCTTCTTCACGGGTTACCCTGAGTCCTATGGTCTTCTTGATGATGAAGAAGATAAGACCGCTTGCCGCCGCAACCCAGATGAATACGGAGAACACCCCAATCGCCTGAATGCCGAGAAGCTTAAAACCGCCGCCGTACAGAAGGCCGTTAATACCTGCGCCCGCATACTGCGCTTCCGCGAACACACCCACCAGAAGCGTACCAACAGCGCCGCAGATACCGTGTACCGATATTGCACCCACAGGGTCGTCAATTTTCAGTACGAAGTCAAAGAACTCCACCGACAGCACCACAATGATCCCGGCGATGAGGCCGATAATAATGGAGCTCATGGGAGATACTGAGGCGCATCCGGCGGTGATTGCAACGAGTCCCGCAAGGGCGCCGTTAAGGCTCATACTGACGTCAGGTTTTCCCGACTTGATCCATATTGTTACCATGGCCGCAATTGCTCCCGCCGCCGCGGCAAGGTTGGTGTTGACTGCGATAAAGGCAATGCTCAGATTGTCGCCGGCGGTGGTGCTGCCGGGATTGAAACCGAACCATCCGAACCAGAGAATAAACACACCCAGCGCCGCAAGGGGGATGTTGTGGCCGGGAATGGCCTTCGGTTTTCCGCTGGCAGTGTACTTGCCGATACGGGGTCCCAGAAGAATTGCACCCATCATGGCGGCCCATCCCCCCACGGAATGGACAACAGTGGATCCCGCAAAGTCAACGAACCCCATACTGCTCAGCCATCCGCCTCCCCATATCCAGTGACCGGAAATAGGATAAATAATCGCGGTAATAATAAGGCTGTATATGAGATACGATACAAATTTGGTCCGTTCCGCCATGGCGCCCGAAATGATAGTGGCTGCTGTCGCGGCGAAAACCGCCTGAAAAAGCCAGAACGCAAACTGCCACATGCCGTCGGGATTTGCCGGGGAACCGCTTGACAGAAAAAATTTGTCTGTCCCGAAAAGACCCAGTGAATCGGCACCGAACATGATGCCGTAGCCGATGACAAAAAACGCGATTGATCCCACGGAAAAATCCATAAGGTTTTTCATGATGATATTTCCTGCGTTTTTTGCCCTGGTAAAGCCTGTTTCAACCATGGCGAAACCGGCCTGCATAAAGAACACGAGAAATGCCGCGACCAGTGTCCATACAACATTGATTGGTTTTATGGATGATGTAGCGGCAGCTGCGGTGTCCTGGGCAAATGCGCCCGATGAAGCAGCTGCCAGAATGATTGCAGCATAAAGTAATGTACGTTTTCGCATTGTGCACCTCCTGAAATTTACTTGCGTATACCTAATATATGAGCAGGAACCGTGCCAGTTGGGATGAGAGAGGGCGTTGTTAACATGGATGAAATATTTGAAGGGTTTTTCTGACTTTTTTTTCTTTTCAGATGCATGTTGGCACG
>DAOSYC010000329.1:0-2747 GCA_035380905.1 Spirochaetota bacterium
ACGCCGCTGGGAAACCCGAAATGCATGAGACGGGAAAAAAGCTCCCGGTCAAAACGCCATCCGCGGATGGTATGAAACACCTGATCATGGGTTTCCCTGAAAACCAGGACCGTATATATGAAAAATCCCACAGCAGCGCCGGCAACTGAGGCAACCGCCGCACCTGTCATTCCCCACTCCGGGAACCCGAAACGTCCGAAGATCATGCAGTAGTCAAGAAACAGGTTCACCGCGGTGGATATCACATTTACCCACATCACGGGCCATGTTTTTCCGCGCCCTATAAAAAATCCCGAAAGGGCGGCGGAGGCAATAACGGGAAACGCCCCCAGGCAGAGAACACTGAAATACTCCGCTTCATACCGCTGCACAAGGGTGTCATGGCCGATAACTCGGAAGATATCCCCGGAAAAGGGCATTATCAGCAGCATCACCGCGGTGCCTATCAGGGAAAGATACAGCCCCTGCCATACCGAAGGCCCCACCCGTTCATTATTGCCTGAACCGAAATACTGCGCCACAAAAGTGCCGGTAAAATTCGCAGTCCCTATAAAAAGGCACAGTACCGTAAAGTTCAATATTCCAGCCGGCATTGACGCCGCAACGGCCTCGGGGCTGTACCAGGTGAGGAACATCCGGTCAACGAAATGCTGGATGCTCCAGGAGCCGGTGCTGAGGATAAGTGGAAACGCCACAAGAAGCAGCTGGCGGTATCCCCCCTCTCCCCGCCACCGGGATGCGGGACTTTCAAAACGAAAATTCATATTCCTCCGGACATTGTTCCTGTATCGCCCCCCGAAAAAAGAGGCATATATAAAATACACAATATTTTCACCGCGGGGCCGGCTTTTTTATTGCCATTTCCCCGCGACAATTGCATTATGACAAACCGCAGCAGGACTGCGGAATACGGCGACGCACAAAGTGTGGACACCGGTACCAATCCGTCAACTCTTCAACATCTCCGGTAATGAAAAAACACGAATATTCACTACAGGGCGCTTCAATCACAAAATTTTACGGAAACGCGGCGGTGCTGCGGGACATCTCCTTTTCCATGTCCTCGCCGTCGTCACTGGCAATTACGGGGCCCAACGGCTCCGGCAAGACGACACTTCTGGAAATTATCGCGGGAATCCAGCGCCCCACGAAAGGTACCGTACAGCTTTTTCGGGGCGATACCGGACTCCGCAGGCCATGGTTTCAGGAAACCGGCTACGTGAGCCCCAGACTGCGGCTCTACGATGAACTCACGGCAGAGGAACTGATTGAATTCACCTGCGCCTCACGGAGCACCTCCCGGGACAGGGCCGATGAGTTCCTTTCGATGTTCAACCTTCTGGCCCATAAGAGAAAGATGCTGTCGCAGTACTCCTCCGGAATGGCGCAGCGCCTGAAGTGCATCCTGGCATTTATCAATGAACCGCCGCTCCTGCTCCTTGACGAGCCCGGAAGCAACCTTGACCGCGAAGGAAAGGACGCGCTTTTCCGCTACCTGGAATCAATCCGTTCCGAACGGATACTGATTATCGCCACAAACGAAAAGGAAGAGGCGGATTTCTGCAGGGAGCGTATTTCCCTTGGTTAAGACAATAATAGCACACATAAAGAAGGACTTCCGGATCGAATTCAGGAACAGGTATGCCGCAAGCGTCTCCTTTTCCTTTGCCTTCACCACGACCCTTGCAATAAGCCTTGCGGCGGGGGGAATCCCCTTTTCGCCGCAGACCCATGCCGTTATTCTCTGGATCATCATGTTTTTTACCGCCATGAGCGGCCTGGCGCATATTTTCGTGCGGGAGGAGGACCGGGGGACATCGCTCTTTCTGCAGCTCAATTCACCGCCCCTCGCGGTGTTCACGGCAAAGCTGCTGTACAATGTGCTGCTCTTTTTTATTCTGCAGTGCCTTATACTGCCGGTGTACCTCTTTTTTATGCAGCTTGATGTACAGAGCCCCCTGTTCTTTCTGGGATACGTGTTTCTGGGGGGAGTGTCCCTTTCATCATCACTGACGATCCTTGCGGCCATTGTGTCCCGGGCGGGGGCAAGGGGTGCGCTTTTCCCGGTAATTTCCCTCCCGGTGTCCCTTCCGGTGCTGTGGGTGGTCATTCAGGGGACTTCCCGCTCACTGGGGAGAGCGGGTTTCAGCAATCCCGGGGACATGGTTTTTTTACTTGCATTTTCAGGGACAATCACTGCTGTATCATATCTGTTGTTCGAATTTGTGTGGCACGACTGAAATTTCCGCTCCCTGAAGGGCCCTCTATCGCCCCCCGGGGATGCATAGAACCGTTATGAAATATATTTACCGCCTTGTGTACATTATAATGCCCGCCGCGATCGTCATGGCATTTCTTTATGCCCCTCCCGCGGAGGGTCTCGGGGAGTCCAGCAGGCTCCTGTACGTTCACGTCCCCCTTGCGTGGGTTTCGGTGCTGGCATTTTCAGTGTCCGGCGTCCTCTCCCTGCTGTTCCTGTTTACGGGGAACGGGGAACGGACAGAGCGGGTCCATGCCGCCCATAACTCCGCGGCAATAGGGCTCCTCTTCACGGTCCTTGCGACATTCAGCGGATCAGTGTGGTCCAAACTTTCATGGGGGGCCTACTGGAACTGGGACCCCCGGCAGACATCCATCATTGTGCTGATGCTCATATATATAGCCTATTTCAGCCTGGAGTCGGCGCTGCGGGAAAATTCCTCACGGCCCCGGATCGTGTCGGCATACCTGGTGTTTGCCATGGTGAC
>DAOSYC010000330.1:0-2746 GCA_035380905.1 Spirochaetota bacterium
CTGTATGAACAAAAGGAGATTGAAACAATAGATCTCTACGGCTGGCCGGGTATTAATGAAAAGCTATTGATGTATTCTTTAATATGACGATCGCTGTGTATGGGATGTAAAAAAAATAACATAATGGAATACAGTACAGGGCACTTCCAAAAAGTATGAAATTCATCAGCTTTTAGAAGTGCCCGTAATTAATTACCGTCGCCCTAGCCTGTTGCCCTGCTTCCGGAGATACGCCACGCCGGAATTATTCAGTGACGAGTTGGTGGTGATATCCATGAGGTTCTTCGCAATTGTTTTTGCTGCGTCCTGTTTCCCGGGCAGTGCGGATTTCACAAGATAATCTTTCAGCCCTCCTTTCCCGGCGCCAGTAATGAGTGACGCGGGATTCGTGAAAAATGGTGTGAGGGTGAGTCCCTGGACAGCCATCATTGCCATCTTTGACGTGGCTACTGTATTGTCAAATGTGCCGATAACCAGCGTCTGTTCGATGGCAGTCCTGAACATGGCGTTGTCGGCAGTGTACACTATCGATATCTCGTCCCAGAAATTGTTCTGATTCACCAGACAGCTTTTCACAGAATATCCACGCTTCGCCTGGCAGTATGCGGGCCTCGCCGTGAACGTGCCGCTCTCGATGTCCACCGGTACGGTCTGGCCGGTCTCTTTATATTCCATGTACCCGTTCTCCCCCTTTTTCGCGATCTGCAATTTCCTACCGTTCACCATTACTTCAATGATCTTTCCGCCCATGTCAGTCTTTATGGTACGGTATACAGGAGGAGAAGGGGAGACGCTCATGAGGGATGACCCTCCTTTTCGTACGAGCTTGTCCGTGGTGATGCGCTCATCTATCCGTATAACGCCGTTGCTGATGGAGGAGATGTTGACGGTCCTGGTGCCTTCCCAGTAATAGTCCAGTTCTATGGTGCCCCCAACGACAGTCCTGCCTGTGATATGATACTCGGCAAAATCCCCTGCCGTCGGGTTTTCATGCAGGAGGTATATCCCCCCGATCTTCCAGCCTTCCTGCTTCACATCAGGGATAAGGTAGCCTGTAAGGCATCCGGTCATTAGCGGTATTATAATAAGAAAAAACAGGTATCGTTTCATGTCATTCTCCTGATGTTCTATCTGTGATAGATGCGTAAATTTAGCGGCTGTGTATATCTGCAATAATTTATTATATTTTTATGGTAATACTATATTCGGTTCCATTTCTGTTGCTGAAATTCAAGGTACCTCTCATCTGTTTTACAAGGGAGTTGATAATTAATAATCCGAGACTCGTGTTAACGGCTTCTTCTGTCATTTCAAAACCGGAGCCGTCATCCTGATAGTGTAATGTAATTATAGTATGCTCTTTTGCACTCATTGAAATAATGATTTTCCCATCTTTCTTTTCTTTATACGCATGTTTTATTGAGTTTGTAATCATTTCATTGATAATTAAACCAAAATTAATTAAAAGTTTATTATCCAGCATAATATCGCAGTCATTAATAACAAAGTCTATGTTATTATCAGCCGGCATCATCGACATTCTTATGTTGTTCACAAGTGATTCAATATATGTTTTGACGTAAATCTTATCCTGGTCATTGCTGTGATAGCATAAACTGTCATACAGTAAATGATATGAACTGATTCTGTTATATACGCTCTGTATGTGTTCATTCCTGTTGATATTGCTCAGCGAGATTAAGGACAAAAGTGACGACATCTGGTTCTTCATCCTGTGATGAATGTCTTTGATTATTATCTCTTTCTGTATTAAGTTTTGATGAATGATGTCCTGCTTTTTTCTGATCTGAAAAATTAAATACACTACGACTAAATAGGCGGAAAGCTGCATTACATTGTTAAATACGATCAGACTTGTAATAGGGGTATCTTCAAAAAATATTATCAGAATGTTGGAGAGTATGGAACCAAGGGCAAAAACGATCCCCCATAGTGTACTCAGGTAGTAGGTTGCAATGTATATTGGGAAAAAGTATAATACTATTACTTTTGTCTGGGAGGTCGTATAATAATCGATGAGACTTATGCATACATGAATTATAATGACCAGAATAACAGTGCGAATATATTTATTCACCCCATTCACCCTTGCATGGCCAGCGGAAAATTGCGGCATCTCATGTCCGCACACCTGGTATTAGAGCGTGCATCCTGACCTGCACTTCATTGTACGGAGCGGGTTGAAAAAAGTCAAATGATATTCATATATGAACAATAATTAAAAGAAGAATTGTGAAATTGTGCCGTGTAAATATAGTTAAGCGGAACGGGTTAATTCTGGCAGACGGTCGAGATCGCCGGGATGAAACGCGCCGCAATCCAGCAGTCTTCTTCCATTAATGGCTGACCCCGATTGCGTCCATACTGTTAACCAGGCCCGGGGCCTCCCGTGAGTTGGGCGCAAGCCTGAATGTCCTGTAGAATCTTCCGTTCTCTTTGAAAAGGTACAGCTTTACCGTGCAGGTCTGGAGCGTATCGTTGATGATCAGGAACCCGAAAGGGTTCTTCCAGTTTTCACCGGCCCTGCTCCGCAGCGCTTCCCCTGAAAAAGTTCCCCTTCCGCTCTTTCTCTGGATCGTGGAGAGATATATGGTTCTCACCGGGGCGTTGGGCCTCAGGTGCCGCCTGTCCCTTTCACGGTCCAGTACGTCCTGAATGAAGAATATCCTTTCATCGCCTGAACTGCCCGTGTCCTCCTGTTCAGCATGTCCGCTGTCCCTTTCGA
>DAOSYC010000331.1:0-2674 GCA_035380905.1 Spirochaetota bacterium
GGTCAAGAGGGTCGCGGCTATCCTCTTTATCGCTCACGACATACCGCTGCAGGAACCGGGAGGACATTTTTTTGCTTAAATATATCCCTCCCCCGAGTACTTCACGGACTGCATCAACAATGGTTTCCGACACCTCTTTTTTCATGAGATACCCCCGGGCCCCGGACTTAAGCGCCCGTTCCGCGTACAGGGACTCATCGTGCATGGACAGTATCATCGTCTTAAGGTTCGGATAGCGGGTTTTCAATGCCTTCACAAGATCGAGCCCGTTCGCTCCCTTCAGGCTTATATCGACAATAATAAGATCGGGATTCATGCTGCTTATGTCCCGGAGCACCTGGTCGATATCATCACTGCTTCCGCACACCACCAGGTCCGGTTCCTCATCGAGGACCATTGCAATTCCTTTTGTGACAACGGGATGGTCGTCAACGAGATATATTTTTTTTGCATCCTGATCAGAACTCATATCAACATCATTATATAATTTCATATAATGTCAATAGGTAATACTACCTACATCGCTGTGGGTGATATTTATAAATAAATGTATAGAATTAAAACCCGATATACGTACAGCACACAGCACACCCTCCCTGATCCTGCGTACCGCAGGAAAGTGCCGCACCTATAATATTCGCCCGATACTCCATTATCTTCATGCCTATTCCTCCGGTCTGCACATCCTGATCTGCTATGCCGATACCATCGTCAGCAACAACAAGAGTAAACCGGTCATTATTGCCATTGAGTGAAATATCGACCCTCTCTGCTTTCCCGTGAGTAACCGCGTTTCTCACCGACTCCTGGGCAATATAGAAGAGCTGCGTAGCGACGAGGCCGTCAAGTTTTTCCGTGGCCATGGAGACATCCACCGTACACCGCACACCGTATATACGTTCAGTAAGCTCCATCAGTTCAAGAAGGGCATCTTCAAGTGTGCTGTTGCTGACATCTACCGGCATAAGTCCCCGTGAAAGGGACCGTGTCAATTCAATGGCTTCATTGATTATTGTCTGCATCTCACCGGCAATTTCCGGTATCTCCTTATGGAGGGCGCCGAATTTCCGTTTCACAGCGCTGGCCATGAGTGACGCTCCGGTGAGCATCTGCCCCAGACGGTCATGGAGGGTCTGTCCAATTTTCTGCCGTTCCTCAATACCGATCTCAACAATCTGGCGTTCCATCATTTTACGCTGTGAAATATCATGAGCCATCGCTGAAAATCCGATGACTGAACCGTTAACATCCCGCAGGGGATCTATGGAAAGCGATACGTCAAAAAGGGTCCCGTCTTTTCTTTTTCTGATTGTTTCATGGCGATACACCTTTTTACCATTCTCAATCTCTTCAAGAATACCACCGACTTCATGAAGAAGTTTTTCCGGGGCAGTTATATGCACAGACCTGCCGATTATTTCATCAGCAGAATAGCCGTAAATTGTTTCCGCCCCCTTGTTCCACGTCTGAATGACACCATCAATGGTTCCGGAAAATATTGCATTATTTGACGATTCGATTATCAGCGACAGCCGCTGCCGCAGGTCAAACATGGCACGCAGCTCAATATACCGTGAAAGCTGCAATGACAGCTCTATAAGGAGGTCCATTTCTTCATAAAGAAACGGCCCAAAACCTTCCTCCGGGAATTCTTTTGAATACGATACTGATATACTGCCCCGCCGTACGGACCCGATAACAATTTTGCACTGTAAAGACCATTCACTTTTCTGATACCCTAATGAGGTATATTCAATTTCATCGAAGGTAATTATTGCGCACGCATCGTCAGAATACTGCATGGCCCCGGGAAGGAGATTCACTATTATCTGAAGCACCTGACCAATCGAAAGTGTGTATTCATTAAATAGTTTTTCAATGGAGTAGAGAAACCGCAGTTCCTTGACGCGTTCCCCGCGGTCATGAACTGCTTTTTTCAATTTTTCTGTGGCAATGACCTGTTCTGTTATATCATTTATAAATTTCAACACAGCGGGTTTCCTGTCCCACTGTATCAGGGCTCCGTTCAATTCTATCCACCGCTCATTCCCGTCACGATGAATTATTCGTATATTATAAATATCACCAGATGAGTGATCATTTATTCTGCTGTTATATTTTTTTAGTACCGTTTCATGGTCGTCGGGATGAACAAAATCAATAAAAGGCCTGCTGATAATTTCATCAAGGGAATACCCGAGAATATATTCCAGTTTTGAATTACAGTATACAATTAAATGATCTTCCAGAACAAGAATGCCCTCGTGAGCATTTTCAATAAGTGTCCTGTACCGCTCTTCGCTTTCCTGTATGCGTTTTTCATACTGATAATGCAGGAGCGCCGCGTCAATGTTGGAATAGAGGTCCCGGTTATTGACCGGTTTCAGCACATACCCGGCCGGCTGTGTTGCCCGTGCCTCCGCGACGGTAACCTCGTCAGCATTTCCCGTAAGATACAGAAGCGGTACATCTGTGATCTCCCGGATACGGGCTGCCGCCTGTATGCCGGTCATGGAGCCGCCCAGTACAATGTCCATTAGTATCAGATCAGGGATTTTATTTCTCACCGCCTCCACGGCCTCCTCCCCCGTCATTACAGAAGCTGCCACCGTGTATCCCCATGAATTGAGCATGCGCTCGATCCCCATTGCAATCATTTGCTCATCTTCAACGA
>DAOSYC010000332.1:0-2651 GCA_035380905.1 Spirochaetota bacterium
AACTCAAAGAAGCAATTACAGGCTTTGGCTGAATGGTGAGAGGAGGAGGGGGTTATATATTTTATTCCAGTCGGGAAGAACTGGACTCTTTCCGAATCTGGAGGTTAAGCCGACTCACGGCTGGAAAGTAACGGAAGAGAAAATAAACGCCACATGTTACAGACACCGGTTCAGCGAAGATCGTCGATAAACTGGTGACACCCCGGACACCATCACCCGACAGGAACGGAACGTAGCTTCCGGTTCTGGTCATATATTTTGATGTATGCCCTGTGCATATGCAACTGTCTTGAACGAGTACTGGAAGATTCTGCCCGGCAGCTGTTTGGGCATTTAGGGCTTCTGCACATAGTATTCCTGCTTGGTCGTCATGGGAATAAATCTTTGTATAGTATATGGGAATGGGGCCGGTTAGCTTGGATGCTGACACGTTGTGGTATTTTACCTGGATTTATTTCATGCCCAGAAATTGAGCTTTTTCATGTATTGCATTGAACTGGGAGTCTTCGTGAACAATCCCCTTTCTTCCAAAAACAATATCCCCCTTCCTTCTCACATTAACATACACATGCAACCCCCCGACACATCCCTCATCGGCTGTTGCGGAGCGTACTGCGGTACGTGCCGTGCACTCCTGGACAAGACCTGCAAGGGCTGCAAGCTCGGGTATGACGACGGCAAACGCGATATCCGGGCCGCCCGCTGTGCCATGAAGCGCTGCTGCCTGATGGAAAAGAAGCTGGAGACCTGTGCTGGTTGCCCCGAATACGTGGAGTGTCCGATAATCCAGGGGTTCTTTGCAAAGAAGGGATACAAGTATAAGAAATATCGCGAATCGCTGGAGTTCATCAGGAAATATGGGTATCGGGCATTTCTTGAAGCAACAAGATCATGGAAAGGGGCGTACGGGCGGCTGGAACCGGTGGAGTAGTTGTTTATTAGATGACGAATAGATGAACTTTATTTACATTACCTGAAAATTTTTCAACAATTTACAGAAACTTTTTATTCTTCCGCTGTCAAATGATAGTAAAAATAACTGAAAATATTACAAAAATTTACAGATATTTACAGGAAAGTGCGGGATGAAGATACCCCAGAAGCCCCCGGATATCGAGAGGTCCTGGATGGATTATCTCGATGGATACAATGCCCTTATTTCGAAGATGAACAAGGGAGATGAAGAATCGGACGAAATACGCCGGTTGATTCATAAATATAATGAAGAGGAATATACCCATTGGGACGATTTCAGGCGAAAGAAAATCCCTTATGATCATGTTGCGTTCTGGTATCTGATTAGAACCCTCAGGAATCTCCGGCAAATCCGTATTGGCGAAGAAAAATTTTATTTTTGTATGCCGGAAGCATTTCAGAAACAGCTTCATAGGATCGACAAGGCATCGCCTGCATCCTTTGACTGGCTTTTCGGGGAGGCTCCAAGTGAAGCCGGTAAAAAGCAGTACCTCGCCAACTCTCTCATGGAGGAGGCCATCGCTTCGAGCCAGCTTGAGGGAGCCGCAACGACGCGTGCTGAGGCAAAGAAAATTTTACGAGAGGGAAGACGACCAAAAAATAAGTCGGAACGAATGATCATCAACAATTACCGCACGATTCGGCGCCTTCAGAAGCTTAAGGATCAGAAGCTGTCCCGCGAATTAATCCTTGAAATACACAGTGAAATTACCAGGGGGACACTTGAGAAGGAGAGTGATGAAAATGAGTTCCGGACCTGCAACGATATTGTTGTCTGCAGTAAAACAGATCCGACAAAGGTCTATCACTACCCGCCGGATTATACAGAAATACCGTCAATGATAGATGAACTCGTTGAGTTTGCGAACGATGATGACGAGTTCATCCATCCGATTATTAAAGCAATCATCATACATTTCCTCATCGGTTATATCCATCCGTTTAATGATGGTAATGGGAGGACCGCCCGATCGCTCTTCTACTGGTTTGCCCTCAAACACCACTATGATCTGCTTGAATATATCTCGATCTCGCGGATTTTCGTGCATACACCGGCGAAATATGCCCGGGCATACCTTCTGGCCGAGACGGACGGCAACGATATGACTTATTTCATCGACTTTAATATTCACGCTATCAGCACGGCACTTGATGAGCTAAAGCAGTACGTACTCCGAAAGAAAAGCGACGAAACCGAATCGCTCAAGCTGGTTGAACAACTCCCTAATCTCTCCTTTCGACAGGCGGAAATCCTCCGGGACTTTATCAGGTACCCGAACCGGTATTACACCATCAGCGAGATTGCAGGCAAATATAAAGTTTCATTGCCGACGGCCAGAAGCGATCTCCTCCTGCTCGAATCAATGGGAAAACTCAAGAAATATCAGGATGGTAAAAGACAGGTATTCATCTACAAAAGTGGGATGGAGTCGTAGTACAGACCCATGATTCTCCCTACACCCCCCAAATAAATATCTCCCAATTTCTCACATCTACAGTCCACATGCCACCCCCTGACGTATCGCTCATCGCTAACTACAGCGCCTATTACGACACATGCCGTGCACTCCTGGACAAGACCTGCAAGGGCTGCAAGCTCGGGTACGACGACGGCAAACGTGATATCCGGGCCGCCCGCTGTGCCATGCTGCTTAATCGAAAAGAAGCTTGAGACC
>DAOSYC010000333.1:0-2613 GCA_035380905.1 Spirochaetota bacterium
GCTGCCGACGCCGGTAATGACCGCTGTTTGCGTATCGATGTTCCCCCATCCTCCCCAGTTCCAGCTGCCGTCGCCGCCTACGGTGAAGTTACTGCTTACAGTATTTATAGAAGTAGTCGCTGTCGTTGCAAGGAGATTGCTTTTTATGCCAAGGCCCTGCTTCATCCCGATAGTTGCCGCAGACGCCGCAAATGAGGTGGCGAAACTCAGGCCCGCCTGTGACCAGGTTTTATTGTCGGTAAACCGGTCTTTGCTGAAACCGAATCCGCCGCCGGATTCGTAGTCAATGCAGGATGCAAGGGTGTTTCCCGTAGTGGAAACAGCGCTCCTTGCTGCCGCAATGGCGATCTGCTGTCCCATAGATTTGGTGCCTCCAAGGGCCGATCCCATGAGGTCCCCAGCACCAGCCGAAAGTCCTGTGATGGCGGCATTTATCCCAACCTGCACCGCTGCCTGTTTCCATGTAAGACCGCCGTCCTTTGCTTCAAGTGCAGTCAGTGAGGAATTCAGCGCAAAGGCAAGCCACGGGCACCCCGCAGAACTCAGGGCAATGCTCCCCCCGACTTTCGCGACGGTTATGGCATTAACCGGAACACCCGGGGCAAGGGGCGCGCTGTACCATCCCCCTGCAACCATCGCCTGCCCTTTTACATATTTTTCATACCCTTCGGAAAACTTCTGGGACAGCCGCTGCATTTCGCTGCTGCTGTGCTTTTCAAAACGTCCCCCGGCACAGAATACGTTGTTGATCTCCTTCGTCAGGTGCTCCTGCTCCATGGAAATGTACAGGTTCAGTTCTTCCGGGTCGATATTCTCATACGTGTAGGGATTACTGAAATCAATATCTCCTTCAATGCCTTTCAGCTTTTTCAGGAATACCGTGGTGTTCACATAATATGAGTAGTCATTAATCACTAATGAGCCGTATTTTCTTCCCGTTGCAAGGGAATAGCTGCGGATGTAGCGTATTTTCCAGCACCCTTTGCTTTGTTCAAAAGGGGCGTCAATATACGGCGCCGCGTCGCGTATATTTGTTTTCACGCTGTCAGATGTCGATTTGTTCATTCCCCTGAGGTCGTCACTGAACTGTTTGAGTATTGCCATATACGACTGGTACGCTGCTTCACCCATTTTTACCGACTGCATCACGCTCATACGGTCGCTGAAACGTGACATCTCGCGCTCGTACCGTTCAAAGAGGGCCCCTGACAGCCCAAGGTCAAGCATTTCGCTGAAACCGGCGGTTGTATCCACGGTATATGCCGAATCTTTCAGTATTCCGATTCCCTCCGGCATTGATGCGAGTGCCCGGGCAAGTGTCTGTTCAACACCTGTTTTCAGGACGGGCATGTTGTCACGGTTGATACCGATCCGCGCATACATTCCCGCGAGCTGCCCTGTAAGTTTTTCCTTCAACGAATTGTATATCTGTTCGCTTCCCGCGGCCGATACCGCCCCTGCAGCTTCGGCGTTCCATGCGTTCACCTTTGTATTCAGGTCCTTTGCAGCAGCGGTCCATTCCTTTTCACCTTCTGTTATAGCGTCGCGGGCGGACAGCCTCCACTTCTTCCAGAGGTTCGTGAATTCATTCATGCTGTTGGTCCATTCACGCTCGCCCCTGTTCTGAATGAAACTGATGGTATCGACCCACTGGCTTTGACGTTCCGTGAACGTGTCAGCCTGCTGCGCACGGAGCTGGTCCTGAAACGCGCTGTTCTGAGATGCGAGGTTTTGCACAATACGATCGGTGACACTGTTTCCTGCACCGTCATACACAATATCCGATGCCACAAGATTATATATTGTGGTAAGCCCCTTCTCCTTCGCGTCCATGAGCTGCTGCCATAGCATCGCCTCCTCGTCGCGCAGGAGCACTGTGCCCTCATGGGTACCGTTCGCGGTGGCTTCCGCGCAGTAATTGCGGTACGCGTTGAGCGCCTCCCCGCGTTCCGCCATAAGTGTCTGGAGGGTCAGGTCATCCACCGTATCTTCCTGCAGATACTCGGAAATCGCACCCGTTGCGGCATTCACCGCGTCTTTAAACGCAGTATACGCCGAATCATCACCCAGGTCCTCCGTCGTTTCCTGAGAATCCATAGCCGTCTTCGCGTCCTGTAACGTTTGCTCCGTAACAGAAAATTCCTCAAGACATTGCTGATACCGCTCCAGTGCATCGGGGGCGTCAAGGTCATTGAAGTCAATGCCGGTACCGTCAACGAGCTGCCCCGTCCCGATCCCCGTTTCAAATTCCGACGACTCCATAAGATACGGAGTATTTGCGTATTCCCACACCGCGTACGCCGTTTCGTACTGCTGCTCCGCCGTATGGTAGGCAGAATACTTTTCGGAGACATCGTTCATGTGGGCAGTGTAGCTGCTCACGGCATCGTTATACTCTTTCCGGGCGGCTTCAATTTTTTCGTTCAGCTCCCTGTATGCCGCTTCCGCATCATGGTACGCCTTTCCCGAGGCCTGCAGTTCTTCAAGGAGTGTATTGTCCGCACCGCCGTTGTTTTCAGCTTCCACAACTTTCAGCCGTGCCGCAGAGTACGCCGGGAGCGCTTCTTCCATTGCCTTCTGTGCGTTGGCGACCCCGCCGGACAGCGCATCAAG
>DAOSYC010000334.1:0-2610 GCA_035380905.1 Spirochaetota bacterium
CCGGCGGCGCTATTATCAATAGTACAGTCTACACAGGAGGACATGACAATGAAATGGTTTAACAATTTAAAAGTAGCGTATAAAGTGCTCATATCAAGCGCCATAATGATAGCCCTTATACTGCTCATCGCCTTTCAGGGTATAACGGCGGTTCGGGGCGATAAAAAGGCATTTCAGGGATTTTACGGCAATCAGTTCACACCCACACTGTATCTTGATAAAGTAATCCGCAACCTGCTGCAGATACGGGTGAATATGCTTCAGGAATATATTTACGCCGGACGGCAGCAGTGGGACACGGTGAAGGAACGCCGCGACGCGACGGGGCTTCTTGCAAAGGATTATAATGTGCAGTGGAAAAAGTACTACGCGGGTAACATGAACGCCGATGAGCGGCGCCTTGCTGACCAGTGGGTCGCGGAGTCACGTGAGCCTGCGGAAAAACGCCGCCTCTTCGCGGCGGCACTTGATGCCAGGGACATGGGGAGGGCATGGACCTACCTCATAGAATGGCGTGATTCCTATGATAAACTGAAGCAGACCACTGACAAGCTCCTCGACCTGCAGAACACAAACGGCCGGCTGGTCATGGAGCAGCAGTCCGCCGCAGCCGACAGGACCACATATCTGTCAATACTGTACCTTGTACTGGCGCTCCTCGCGGGAGTGGTGATAACCATGATCCTCGCCCGGGCAATCACGGGACCCGTGCGGAAGGGGCTTGAGTTTGCCCAGCGCCTTGCGGCGGGAGACTTCACGGAACGTGTCGATATCGACCAGAAGGACGAACTGGGAATGCTCGCCGAGGCCCTGAACACATCGGCGGACAACCTTGAACGGATGATAACGGACATCATTATGTCAGGGCAGAACCTCTCCCAGGCGGTGGAGCAGATATCAGCGGGGAACCAGAACCTTTCTCAGCGTACCAGCGAGCAGGCTTCCTCCCTCGAGGAAGTGGCCGCAACAATAGAAGAGGTCACCTCCTCGGTGAACCAGAACGCGGAGAACTCCATTGACGCGAAAAAAATGACGGAGGAAGGCGCCGAAAAGTCCGCCGAAGGCGGCAGGGTTGCCGGTGAAGCGGTGGAATCCATTAACGAGATAAACCATGCCAGCAACAAGATCGGGGAAATCATCACCGTCATCAATGAAATCGCGTTTCAGACAAACCTTCTTGCACTGAACGCCGCAGTGGAAGCGGCCCGTGCAGGTGAAATGGGACGGGGGTTTGCCGTGGTGGCGGGTGAGGTGCGGAACCTCGCGCAGCGTTCCGGGAACGCCGCGAAGGAAATTAACACCCTCATCAACGACAGTCAGGAGAAAGTGTCAAAGGGGACAGACCTTGTGAAGAAGAGCGGTGAGACCCTCAATGAAATTGTGAAATCGGCCAAGGCATCGGCGCAGCTTATCGCGGAAATTGCAGCCGCCAGCGACGAGCAGAAACGCGGGTTTGACCAGATCAACACCGCAGTGGCGGAACTCGATAACATGACCCAGCAGAACGCGGCCCTTGTTGAAGAAACAGCTTCCGCCAGCGAGGAAATGGCGTCACAGGCACAGGCAATGTTGGAAATGATGAAGCAGTTTAAAGTAAACGCCCGTGACGGCGGGCGTGTGACGGTGTCACGGGGAGGCAGCGGCCATGGGTACGCTGCAAAACCGGCGAAGAACAATGCCGCCAATGACGGAAACGGCAGACAGCCGGCCCGCGCGGCGGCAGCTGCAATCCCGCAGCATACAGCGGGTAGCGACATCGGGAATTCCATGCGGAATGACGGTTTCGAGGAGTTTTAAAATAATCATTACATGCTCTCCGGGGGAATCGTATCCGCCGCGGCGTGTACGGTGACCCGGGGTGCTTCCCCGAGGAGGGGCTGCGGGAACTCCTGAATGTTTCAGGGGTTCAGCAGCTCAAATCCGCTTTCTTCCTCATATAACCTTTGGGCTTCAGTTCCCAGTAACTCCGTAAGGACCACTTCCATTACATGCCATACTTTCACGCCCCTTCTTGTACAGCCCGTAACCGGCCTGTCTTTTCTGCCGCACGAAATATGGATATGGGAAACGGGGTCCCCGTGTCTGTCCGGAAAAATTGTTCCAACGCCTGTTATTTCGTGTGCGTCTTCCAGGACATGTTCCATGGGTGTAATTGACGCCGCCCTGCTTTCCTCCGGGCCCACCACAAGTATGCTCCCTTTATCGGCGCCCCCTATAAGCATCAGGCTGGCCGCCTTGATGTCGTGTTCCCGTGCAAATTGTTCCAGTGTTTCATGCAGTATTTCGCCGTCTTCCAGACGGATCACAAAGGTCCTGCCCTGTTTTGCTTCTGAATATTTCATATGTTTTCCATTACCGTATGTATCGGCATGAATCATGCCGGCAACGCGGAATGCGTCAAGCGCTTATTTTAAATATCCGGCTGCTGTAGTATCACAATAAGAAGCGTCCGTTCCCGTCTTACCTGGTATTCGTATATGTTCATAACAGCCCTGTGCATGGTGCCCGGAAAAAACATGGAACCTTTCATTCGTATACCGCGGTTAACATGTAAAAAAACAGGAGAGTTATACGTATGTCATTATCAATTTCTTCAAGAAAGAATGTGTC
>DAOSYC010000335.1:0-2597 GCA_035380905.1 Spirochaetota bacterium
CCGCCTTTTAATTGACGTAAAGGAAAATAATCTGTATTATATCAGCACTTTACTGGTAGATTGTACCCTTCCATGATCCTGTTTTATTTTTGGAATAATTTTTGCATACATACTACAGAATGCAAAACCTGCAGGAAAGGTACATCCTCCTGTAACACAACAAATGTTTCGTTGTCAAACAAGATAGAATATCACATAGCACATTCCCGCCATACTCCCCCCGCACAGAGGGGAGTACCTGTGTGACGACAATGGCGGAACGTGCGTACAATTTGTACTATTCAGTGAATTGAATCTGGAGGACCCATTATGAGAATGGACAAACTTACATTAAAGGCACAGGACGCGGTGTACAATGCGCAGAACACCGCCACCAGCCACAACCATCATGAAATACAGCCCCTTCACCTGCTGAAGTCTCTTGTAGACCAGGACGGGGGGATATTCACGCCCATCGCCCAGAAGATAGGGGTATCCGTATCAGAAATACGCAGTGAAATCGAAAGGGAACTGGAGACCCTTCCGAAACAGTACGGAGGAGGCCCCGGAGGGGGGTCCATGTCAACCGCAATGCGGGACGTCATGAACCAGGCCTGGAACGAGGCGGTGTCCCTGAAGGACAAGTTCCTCAGCACGGAACACCTGATCCTGGCGATATCATCAACCGGGGAAACAACTGCACGGAAAATTCTGAACGCCCACGGATTTATCCGTGACAATATATTAAAGGTGCTGAAGGACATCCGCGGCACGAAGCGCGCCACGGATGAAACCGCCGAGGAAAAATACAATGCCCTTGAACGGTACAGCAAGGACCTCACCCGCCTCTCCCGGATGAACAAACTTGACCCGGTGATCGGGCGCGATGAGGAGATCCGACGCGTCATGCAGGTGCTTACGCGCCGCACAAAGAACAATCCCGTTCTCATAGGGGAGCCGGGAGTGGGAAAGACCGCCATCGTGGAGGGCCTGGCCCAGAGGATCGTCTCCGGGGACGTGCCGGAAAACCTGAAAAACAAGCGCCTCGCCGCCCTCGACATGGGGGCCCTCATCGCGGGAGCAAAGTTCCGCGGTGAATTCGAGGAACGCCTGAAGGCGGTAATACAGGAAATCGAGGAATCCGAAGGAGAGGTGATCCTTTTCATTGACGAGCTCCATACCCTGGTGGGAGCGGGGGCCGCGGAAGGTTCCGTGGACGCGTCAAATATGCTGAAACCCGCCCTCGCGCGGGGGGAACTCCGCTGTATCGGCGCCACCACCCTCAATGAATACCAGAAATACATTGAAAAGGATAAGGCCCTGGAGCGCCGGTTCCAGCCGGTGTTCACCGGGGAGCCCTCCGTGGAGGACACAATAGCCATTCTTCGCGGGCTCAAGGAGAAATACGAGGTGCACCACGGGGTGCGGATATCGGACTCCGCCGTGGTGGCAGCGGCGATGCTCTCAGATCGCTACATCACAAACCGGTTCCTTCCGGACAAGGCAGTGGACCTCATTGATGAATCCGCCTCCCTTATCAAAATGGAAATTGATTCCATGCCAATGGAGATTGACGATATCGAACGCCGCATCCGTCAGCTCACCATTGAAAAACAGGCGGTAAAAAAGGAAAAGGACAAGGCATCGAAGGAACGCCTTGAAAGAATAGACGAGGAGCTGGCAAACCTCACGGAACGCAAAAACGAACTGGTTGGGCAATGGAAAAATGAAAAGGACGTTATCACCGAAATCCGACGCATCAAAGAAGAAATTGAGAACCTGAAAATAGAGGAACAGCGCGCCGAACGGGAAGGCAACCTGAACCGCGTCGCCGAGATCCGGTATGGAAAAATCGCGGAACTGGAAAAGACCCTCACGGAAATCAACGGACGCCTCGTGGAAATCCAGAAGGACCGGAAGCTCCTGAAGGAGGAGGTAACGGAACAGGAAATCGCCGCAGTGGTATCCCGGTGGACCGGCATCCCGGTATCCAAAATGCTCGAAGGTGAACGTGAAAAGCTCATACAGATGGAGCGCATCATCGAAAAGCGTGTTGTGGGACAGGACCAGGCAATCGAGGCAATTTCTGACGCCGTCCGGAGATCACGGTCAGGGCTCCAGGACCCCAACAGGCCCGTAGGGACATTTATCTTTCTGGGGCCCACGGGGGTCGGGAAAACAGAGACCGCGAAAGCTGTTGCGGAGTTCCTCTTCAATGATGAGAAGGCTATCGTCCGGATAGACATGTCGGAATACATGGAAAAGCATGCCGTCGCGAAGCTCATCGGGGCGCCTCCGGGATACGTGGGGTACGATGAAGGGGGGCAACTCACGGAAGCGGTACGGCGCAGGCCCTATGCCGTAGTGCTTTTTGACGAGATAGAAAAGGCGCACCCCGACGTGTTCAACATCTTCCTGCAGCTCCTCGACGAAGGGCGCCTCACCGATTCAAAGGGGCGTGTGGTGGACTTCAGGAACACCATGATCATCATGACGTCAAACATCGGTACCGCATATATCAGCGACGAGTCTATCCCCTATGAAGAGCGCCGCGGGGGAGTGGAACAGGAACTGAAGCTCCATTTTAAACCGGAGTTCCTGAACCGCCTTGATGAGAT
>DAOSYC010000336.1:0-2593 GCA_035380905.1 Spirochaetota bacterium
ACCGCCTCAATGTCGCTGAATTCAAGTACCTTTGTCTTTTCCAGAAATGCCCCAAGGGCAATCATGTTGGCAAGTTTCGGGCTACCCATCTGTATTGCCTCGTCATTGCATGGCACTCCCACCGTGGTAATATCCTCCCGCGATAAAAGATCCGAAGGAATGAGGCTTGTGTTGGCAATGAGGAGCCCGTTCTCCATGACTTCGGGGCCGAATTTTTCAACGGCAATGCGGTCCATCGCCAGCACCGAAAGGGGATGGTTGGTGATGGGGGAGCCGATCTCCTCATCGGAGATAACGAGGGTCACGTTGGTGCGCCCGCCCCGCTTTTCCACGCCGTATGACGGAAGGAATGTGAGCTCCAGTCCCTTTTTGATTGCCGCAAAGGCAAGGATCTGACTGATTATCTGGATTCCCTGACCGCCGAATCCTGCCATGATAACATCGTAATACATTGCGCTGCTCCTTTTACAGGAAATCTTTGCCCGTGCGTTCCTTGAACACCCCGAGCGGGTAATAGGGGATCATCTCATTCTCAATTACCTTGAGCGCTTCAAGGGGCGATACCCGCCAGTTGGTGTTGCAGGTGGAAAGCATCTCCACCATGGAAAACCCCATCTCGTTTATCTGCATTTCAAAGGCCTTGCGTACCGCTTTTTTTGCCTGGTTGATATGTTTCGGTGAATGCAGGGACACCCGCGCGGAATAGGCGACGCCCTCAAGTGTCGCGAGCATCTCCGATACTTTCATCGGATACCCTTCTGTTTTGAAATCACGGCCATAGGGGCTCGTGGTGGTCTGCTGTCCAAGAAGCGTAGTGGGTGCCATCTGGCCCCCTGTCATGCCGTACACGGAATTGTTGACGTAAATAAGGGTCACGTTTTCACCGCGGTTTGCCGCGTGTATTATCTCCGATGTGCCGATGGCGGCAAGGTCGCCGTCCCCCTGGTATACGAACACAATTTTATCGGGCTGCGCGCGCTTCATTCCGGTGGCGCATGCCGGGGCCCTTCCGTGGGGCGCCTCAAGGACGTCAATGGGAAAGTAGGTGTAGAGAAACACGCAGCACCCTACGCCGGGAATGCCGATTGTCCTGTCCACAATGCCCATCTCCTCTATTACTTCCGCCACAATCCTGTGGGCAATACCGTGGGTGCAGCCCGGGCAGAAGTGTGTGGGGGCGTCGGTAAGGGTCTCTGGTCTTGAAAATATTTTATTCATGGTTCATGCCTTTCAGGAAAGTGCCTTCCGGATTTCATTGACAACATCATCGGGATACGGCATCCCGCCGCCGGGACGTCCGTAAAATGATATTTTTGCGTCACGGTGCGCCGCAATCTTTACGTCGCGGAGCATCTGGCCGGTGTTCATTTCAACCACCAGTATATTTTTTATTTTCTTTGAATATTCATGGAGTTCCTTTTCCGGGAACGGGAACAGCGTCATGGGGCGGAACAGCCCCGCCTTTATTCCCTGAAGGCGCGCGGCACGGATCGCGGTCTTGGCGACGCGGGACGGCGTGCCGAAGGCCACAATCATTATTTCCGCGTCATCGAGGTTGCGGGTTTCATACATTACTTCATTTTCCTGGATCCTGTCGTACTTTGCCTTCATGACGAGGTTGTGCGCCTCCTGTTCACCGTCGCCCAGGTAGAGCGATTTCAGCAGCTGCGGGGTCCTTCCGGCGCGGCCGGTCAGGGACCAGGGTTTCTCCGGTATAACAACAGGTTCCTTCGGTGTAAGCCGGCAGGGTTCCTGGAACTGCCCTATCATGGCGTCGGCAATGATCATTGCGGGGTTGCGGTATTTATCGGCAAGTTCAAAGGCCTTTATGGTAAAGTCGAACATTTCCTGTACTGACGCCGGGGCAAGGACAATGTTTTTGTAGTCCCCGTGTCCGCCTCCGTGGACCGCCTGGTTGTAGTCTCCCTGTGTCGGTGCAATGCCCCCAAGCCCCGGACCCACACGCATAATATTCACCACTACACAGGGGATGTCGGACCCCGCCATGTAGGAGAGGGCCTCCTGCATGAGTGAAATTCCCGGCCCCGATGAGGACGTCAGGGCCCGTTTCCCGGAAGCCGCCGCCCCCATTACCATATTGATGGAGGCGATTTCGCTTTCCGCGGGTACAAAGACGCCCTTGACCTTCGGGAGGTTAAGGGCGAGGTATTCCGGAATATCGTTTTGCGGTGTAATGGGGTAGCCGAAATAGAATCTGCACCCCGCCTGTATTGCTCCTTCCGCGAGGGCAATGTTTCCTTTTGTAAGGGTCAGTTCGCTCATTTGTACACCTCTATTGCAGTGTCAGGACACATCACCGCGCATGTTTTACATCCGGTGCATTTGTCTTCGTCTTCCTGGTTGAATTCAGCGGGGAAATATCCGAGCGCGTTATGGTGGTCAGATTTTTTAATGAGGCTTCGTGGACAGAATTCAATGCAGAAGTAGCACCCCTTGCATCTGTCCCTGTCAATTTTAATGAATGCCATGATTTTTACATTCTCTGTCTGGTTGTAATCGTTCCTGAGTATCTGTTAACAATTACGCGCAGGGGGGTTATCTGTCAATAAAATAGTTAAAATTTTATTGATTA
>DAOSYC010000337.1:0-2591 GCA_035380905.1 Spirochaetota bacterium
CATGGCCCCATCGCCAGTTCTTGTTCTGGCCCCAGTTCCACGCGTTGCTGCCCCATGCCAGGGTGAGAACCGGCCCTCCTATAAGCAGTGAATACCGCAGTCCCGTTTTAAATCCGGTATCTTCGTCGCTCCACCATGGATTACCTGTTGGTGAATTGTGATAGTGCCACCAGTGAATTGAACTGTTGTTCCGGGAGACGTTTCCGGTTTCTGAGGGTTCTGACGGCTGTTCAACGGCCGGCTGCTCAGGAGACTGCTGACCCGGTGCTGCCTGTCCAGTTTCCTCTGCCTGTTGTTCCTGCTGTGGTTGTGCATGAAGCGGACTGTAGAGGAGTGTTGTACATGTTAATGATAAGAACAGGGCAATAATGCCATTGATACGAATAAGTTGTTTCATTGCTGCAAACCTTCCAAATCTGTGAAATTGCATCAACTTTTATAAATTTCTTCATAGAGTCAACAAATTTATTTCCTATATATACCTTTTATTTTATAAGCAGTAGAATTAACAAGGATTCCGTTGTGTACGGTTATTATTTCACTGCAGCAGTGCCGGAAGATCCTGCTCCCGGATGGTGATCAGGTATAAAAGGATGTGAAAGGGGTATTGAATATCCTTTTATGTTGAAATAATTCTGATGCAGGTGGTCCCGATACCTCAGGATTGCGGTTGCACGTCCGGGAGTAAAGAAAAGCATGCGTGATTCTATTGATGTCATGAAGTCCCTCCGTATGGCTCCGGTGTCAATGAATACTGTGCCCCCGAGATTTTCATTCCGGTAGTGCATGTTCGGCATCCAACCCGGGAAGTGGGAGTGACCGGATATCCACATGTCAACCTTATGCTGTCTGAGAACTTTACGGAACCGTTCAGAGATAATAATAGTCAAACGCTCAAGGTTGGAGGATATCAGTCCGCTTCCTTCAAGGTTGCCGTGAGTGACTGTTATAATAATACTGTCACCGCCGGTGCGGACCATGTTCTCCCACCAGCGGAATGTATCATCCGAAATAAATGACCTTCTTCCCGGTTCTTCATTTGACATCAATAAAAAGAGAATATTGCCTTTCCGGACAGCGTAATGGAGGTCCCTGCGTACAATCGAACGGTAATCATTGATTGCCCGCCATTCATGATTTCCGGCAATTTCATACCATTCGGTGACAGGGACAGTCTTTCTGACTTTCATGAACCAGAGAAACATGTTTCTGAAGTGTGAATGCTGGACAATATCGCCCCCGAACAAGGCCATGTCAGGGGTTGCCGTATTGTCCCGGATGTCCTTCAGCGCTATTATATAGTTGCGTTTTTCCTTTTCCGAGCGCGGCTGTATGTCGGAATGGGCCCACACCACAAAGGGTTTCGGTGAAATATCGTGTACCCCGCTGTATGCATCATCCCGTATGCCTCCCGTAAGGATACACAGTATCCCGATAACCGGGACGATCACCCTCGACATGCGCGGTGACGTTCTGAAGATGCGGTTTTGTTTCATGTGAGCATATATATTATTCATATCAAATTACATATTCCTCTATGGTCGTATTTCTACTGGTAATTGAAAGAACGATTTTCGTCAATCAGCATTTTAAGTTGTGTGAAGAGATCCTATTCCGGAACAATACTATATGAGACCACTGAGTGTAATTTTTGTAACACCATATAGTATACAGTGGTGTAAAAATATTAAAAAAAGCCCGTAATGCTTGATTGCGCGTATGGGATGTATTATATTATTACATGTAAAACTAAAATGTGTTAAATGTCATGTGTTATGCATGGAGGTATACAATGAAGAAAAATATGGGAACAGTTGATAGAGTGCTGCGTGCAATACTTGCGGTAATCGTGGGTGTTTTGTTTTTTACAGGGCATATAACAGGTATTGCGGCTCTGGTACTTGGTGTGTTCGGGGTAGTGTTTTTGATAACAGGTTTTATCGGGTTCTGCCCGTTGTATGTGCCGCTGA
Organism: Spirochaetota bacterium; assembly: GCA_035380905.1. Taxonomy (GTDB): domain Bacteria; phylum Spirochaetota; class UBA4802; order UBA4802; family JAGODF01; genus JAKQCH01. Next base: position 1,971 of record DAOSYC010000337.1, read on the forward strand.
AGCTGTCAACGCGCAGTGACGAATAGCAGTTTTGTATGTGTTGCACTCCCCTGTGAATACGATCATACAATCGCCCCGCAGCCGGCGGGGCGATCGGTATATTAATTGCCGATATAAAAATAGTTGAATTGAACAGATTTTTGTTATAGTATAAACCGGTCCGTGTATAAGCCGGATTCCGGCTCATGACATCGGGCAGGATGTCCATACCGCCTGTGGTGAGTACGGGCACTATAAAGTATGATAACGGCAGATATTTTAATGCAAAAAAGGGCGTAAGGGTGGATGGGGGAATTACATACGGTGCGTGTACCCGCAGGGTACTGTATTGTATACCGGTGTTGTTTATACCGGTCCCTGCTGCAGCCGGGGGGAGCGCAACTGATGCACTGGTTTCCTTCTTCGTTACATTCCTTACAGGAATACCGGTGTTCCTTCTGTTTCTCATGTTACTCTGGTTGATGCGCAAAGAGATTTGTTCACTCAAATACGGGGAGGGGTCGGTATCATCCCGGCGGCTTCAGCTCGTTGTCGTTGTTATCCGCGCACTGGTCCTTGTGCCTTTATTTCCTGTTGTGATTTTTTGTCTGGCCCATGGTCCCTCCAGGGGGGAATCTGCGG
>DAOSYC010000338.1:0-2505 GCA_035380905.1 Spirochaetota bacterium
TCTTCTTTCATCAGATACTTTTCCTTCGCATAAAAATACAGGAAGAACACCGTCACGATGATATATGCCACTGCGAACTGCCACTGCTCCTGAAAGAGGTTGGTCCCCATGAAACGGTGCAGGAGCTGTCCGTTCGCGGTAATCTGGTACGTATGGATAATACCGATCCACGAGCAGAGAGCCATGATTACCGATGTAGCGGCTGCGCCGATAAACTTCCGTTCAATAATAAATACCGTCAGCGTCGACCAGAGCATTGAGGTGATAATGAAACCCCGTTCCATTGCGATAAAACCAAGGGCCTTGTGCGCATACGCGAAATTGGCCCACTGGGTAATGGTATTGTAATTCTGTCCGGCAATCGCGAAGGAGCTGGACATGATTGTCCACGCCAGGGCGCATATCGCGGGAATGAGCCCCATCACCACCGCGGGGTAATGGTCTTTCTTAACCGCGTCGAATGCCTGGACACTGATGATCATGCCGATCCAGAGCACAATCGGGGCGCCCGCTTCTATCGGGATCAGCACCATAATAATGCTTGTAAACCCGAGAAGCACAAGAAGCTGTATGACGATACCGTTTATGATAGAATATCCGGCCCGTGCGCCGAGCGACTTCCATCCCGGGTGTCCGATATAAATTGTCGTGGGATAGGGAGAGCCCAGGACCGCGGCGATCATTGTGCCGATTCCGTTCACCATGAGGGAGGACTTCTCGTCAAATTTATCGCCCCCCGCCTCAGCGGACTCAAGGTTCTGCAGGGACCCTATGAGATTGAAAATCCCCATTGGGATAATAATTGCCATGTACTTCATACCCATTCCCAGGGCGGAAAACAGGTCACCGCCGCAGAACTGCGGCAGATAGAATGAGAGCCTGAATTCGCTGAAACTCCTCCCGAGGGCGGCGGTATCGCCGTACCCGAGAAACCAGAAGAGAAGCGTACCGACGATTATCGCCACGAAACCGCCGGGAAGCTTAAACATGAACCGGACCTTTCCAAAATACTGCATAAATATAATCACCATAGGAAGGAGCGCCACAAGGGGAAAAGCAAAAATACGGTTCGCGAAATCCAGGGCGATATAGGTGATGGCAATTCCCGCAAGGGTCGAAAGGAGCGCGGCGCGGGGCACAAACTGCCTGATATATTTCGCAACGAAAGCGCCGAAAAATTCAATGAGCCCCGAAAGGAAACACGCCGCGAGGCCCACCTTCCATGCCATGCGGAAATCCCGTGTTTCAATAAAGACGGGAAGCATCACAAGAAAGACAAAGGCGAAAAGGGACACGGTATTGATGCCGTAGGGAAGCGCCGTCACATCGTCGCGGCCCTCCTTTTTCCCAAGCCGCACCGCCTGCCAGCCGTAAAATATATTACCGATGATAACCGAAAACGCGACCCCCGGAAGCACGGTGCCGAAAAGGAACCCCGGCTCGCTGTTCATCCCCAGAACGAAGAGGCTGAATCCGATAATCAGGATTATCTGCATCAGGTTGTCGATAAATAGCCCGAAAAAACCGTCAATATCATTTCTGCAAAACCATTTCATAGGTCACTCCTTACATGGTAATATAATCACGCGGTCACTGAAACACGGGACATACGGTATTCCCGGTATTCATTTTCGGCGCGTGCTCAATTGCGACAGAACGCTGAAGGACACTGCTTCAAACGGTGCGCCACGACATAATGTAAATGATATTTGTATAGTAAGATAACAGAATATGTATCCGGTATTTTACCTACTGCAGTGTGGTTTTCCCGTCAAGAATAAAAGATTTTCCCGTAGAGGGAGATACATAAAGCCCTCCGGAGAGGGCTGCATGTATTCGTATGCTGGTCCGCATCACAGCCGGGCGCTGACGACACTAAAACGCGTTAAACTTTGTGAACACCTCAATCTTCCGGCGGAATGCCCGCGGCAGCAGGTCCAGCCCCGGCTTCATATACCCCACCGCGACAAGGAGCGGTATTATTCTGTCATCCGGTATGCCGAATTCCTTTTTTACATCCCCTTCGTTAAACCCGTCCATGGGATGCGTTTCGAACCCGAATCCACGGGCCCCGAGCATGAAGTTCATTGCAAAAAACGCCGTGTTCTTCACCGCAAAAAATTTCCGCGTCTGGCTGTCCTTATCCCCGTACAACCCGAAGGGTGCTTCACGCATTTTCTGCACCTCTTCCGGTTTGATATATCCCAGGTCCACCCAGCTTTTCAGGTGTTCATCGATGTTCTCCTCGACTGCATTGGGATTCGCGATCATAATGAGCACCGCTGAGGCCTCCTCCACCTTGGGCTGGTTAAAGGCGCATTTCCGCAGTGCCTTTTTCCGTGCGGGGTCATCAACCACAACCACCTCCCATGGCTGGAGATTGAAGGATGAGGGGGCAAGATTTGCGTCCTCAATGATTTTCTTTATATCATCTGCCGGAATTGTCCGTTCCGGATCGAAAAAGCCTATTGATCTTCGTTCACGTATTGCCTGCAGTATATTCAT
>DAOSYC010000339.1:0-2477 GCA_035380905.1 Spirochaetota bacterium
ATGACCCCAGAAGGGTTCTCAGTATTAATACGGGCATGGCAGCTCCTTGAGATAAATGTTATTTCCATGGTATTAATGTACACTACATGAAATATATGTCTACATTTAATACAACAGGCGGATTAAAAGAAAGACAGTAATGTGTGGAACATGGTTGCAAAAAAATAAATTTTTTGAAATAAAATCCATTATTGATGGAAGGTGCTGTTTAAATCCTTATTCCCGTAAGCCGATACAGAAGCCTCACACCTGTTTTAATCCCGCTCGCTATACCCGGCGCATTATAAGAGGCGGATACATTATACAGATTGCTGACTGGATATTCGCAAGGCACGGCAGTTTTCAGTATTTCTTTCACCGTAAGCCGTGTACCATAGGCATTTCCTTTTTCACCAAGGGTATCATGCTCTATATCCACGGAACTAATCACTTCAGCAAAAACAAGGTTCTCCCGTACACCGGGAATAACACTTGTGTCAATAATATCAACCACCATGTGCGCGAGGTCTTTTTTCCATGCCGCAACGGCCTCCGGGCCGAGTTTATATATCCCTTTTTCCTGATCATAATTTCCGGGACAAAACACCACAAGGTTGTCCATCTCATCATTCCCCGATAGGTCTCCGAAACCGTTTGCCGTGGGGGAATTGATAAAAAGCATTGAAGGAAGCTTTGTTACATCGGCGCTGTCATAGTCAACTTCATTGCCGTCCTGCCACCAGAAATTTCTGCCGCGCATTTCATTCCGCAACGATGGAATCCCCTTTTTCAGGCCGATACAGATTGTGGGTACGGAATGTGAGGGCTGATATGAAAAATCCACCCTGTATTTTTCCGGAAGCAGATTACAGGTGAGGCGCGGCGATATATCACTCAGCACAACATCACACCTGACAGATGTACCGTCACTGCAGAAAACCCGTGTTGCGGAATCACCATCAATTTCGATGGAAGTAACGGTCTTTCCGTTCTGCACGGTACCGCCGTGCCGCTCAATTACATCTTTCAACGATGAGAAAAAGGTATAAAAGCCTTTCTCCGGATACCGCGCACCCTGATGATAATTTGCAGTTGCCACCACATATCCTACCGCTGACATGTGGGACTCGTTTTCCGCAAAAATACCCCCGTGTCCATACAGGACACGCCTGCACACATCAGGAAGATTATATTTGTCGAAGAAATCCTTCACCGAAGAGAAGAGATTGCCGAGGAATTTCACCTTGTGGGCAATTTTCATATCAGACGAGAAGAGAAAATCAGCGGCATAACGGAACCAGCTTTCATCCTGTGTCGGGTCACCGTACAAAAAGATATACGCATTATAGATATCCTGCATATCGTCAAAAAAGCTGTTGAGATTTTTCGAATATTCCGGGAAACGCAACGTCATGGCGTTCCTGAAGTTGTCAAGACCAAGGGGAACTTTGAAGTCGATATAATCCGGCTGGTATTTTTTACCAATAAATATCCGCTCAAAACCATCTTCTTCAAGGTCAAGAAACCTTATCTCTCTGTCCAGTTCCAGATATCGCAGGAACCGGTCACCGACGTCTCCCGGTTTAAAGTGCCATACATACTGGGGCCCCATGGAAAAGCTTAAATTCTGAAAACTCAGGCACCTGCCGTGCCCTCCAATGAGAGACTCATGCTGCTCAAGGACATGGACCGTATGTCCGGATTTCGCGAAAAGGGCACCGCACGCCATACCGCCTATACCGCTGCCGATTACAGCTATTGTTTGTTGTTTCTCACCATTCATAATTAACGTTGAGCTTATTGTTCAAAAAAGCACCAGCCGAAGGCGCATATTGACATTTTCCCCTCAGCCCCTTTCCCCTGTTTCACGTTATATCGTATTGTTTTGTTTTCCTTATCGATTCCCCAGACATTTTCCGAGTTATTTTCCATTTTAGCGATGTCTGCAAAATCGAGTCGTGTGTCAATAAAGGTGATCGCGATTGTTTTTTTATCAGGTTCCCTGTTGTACATGAAATAATACTTCTTTTTTCTTTCAGAAAAAATTCCTGAATCAAGCACAAGAAGGCCGTTGCTGTAAAAATACATTTCCGATTTTTCCATCTGCCCCTGTGGATACTGCCAGACCGCGTCAACGGAAGTACCCGCTGTGGAAATAAGGCCGGTATACTCCGGTACTATATAGCGCATATCGTCCCTTATAGATGCGGAAGAAATCTTTTCACATTCGGACTTGTCCCCTATATATGCGCCGAAGACCCATCCTTTTTTCCCGTTCCATTCCACCCGATACCAGTGACGCTGCAGCTTCCTGCCGGAGGAGGCATCCGTTACCTCCATCGTATTACCGGACTTCCCTGTAAGGGTCACTTTTTCTCCAAAGGGTATCAGGGCAAGCCTGTTCCCCCGGAGCGACGGTTCACTCCGCATCCGGAGCCCCTCCGCCTCGATGATATATTTCTCCTGTGGAAACTGTTCACTTGTTGTATCGCCTTTGC
>DAOSYC010000340.1:0-2463 GCA_035380905.1 Spirochaetota bacterium
AACATTATTTTTGTGGGGGCGATGAACGCACGTAGTAAAATTGCGATAGAGAACGGTGAAGTGAAACTCATTGAACCGGGTATTCACAAGTATGTGGAAAAGGTTGATGAAATAACATTCTCCGCGAAAGAGGCATTGAGGCTCAAAAAGAACGTGTACTATGTGACTCCACTCTGCGCATTCAGACTGACGGAAAAGGGTCTTGAGCTGTGCCAGGTGGCTCCCGGAGTAGATATTGAAAAGGACATCATTGCCAACAGCGGCGCACGGATTAACCTTCCTGAGGACGGAAAAGTGAAAGTAATCGATTCGGCAATAGTCACCGGAAAAGGGTTCGCCCTCGACTGGCGTAACTGATTATATACAGACAGCACAGACGTGATGAAATCCCGGACAGAGCACTGTTTCTTCCGGGATTTCTTTGTTGTTAATATCAATAGTAATATTAGCCAACATAAAATGTCAAAATGTTGAAATATTTATGACATCATTATATATTTCCTGTATTACTCTGTGGTGTACTAATTATCGGGAGGTATGAGTATGAATACAGATTTTTCATGGAGGAGCTTTATTGTATGTCTCATCACAGCCCTTTCAGTATCTGTTTCAGGATGCATGTCATGGGAAGATGGATGGACTTCAATGGCTACCGGGAGCAGCAAGGGTGATGTGAAGGGGTTATTTGATGAGGCAAAAAGAATAGAGAACCGTGCCGATAACGGGGAACGGGTAAAAGAGCTGATTGCTGTATATAAAAAAATAGCAGCGTTGCAGCCGGCAAATTATGAAGCCCTCAGCAGGATCGGGGAATATTCATTTCTCTATGGGTATATCTACGCAAACAGTGAGGAGGAAAAAAGCAGGTACTATCGTGATACACTGAAGTATTGCGAACAGGCGATGTATACGAATGAAAATTTCAAAAAAGAGGTCGCGAAGGGAAAACCTGTATGGGAAGCGGCCAGTGCCCTTACCGCGAATGAAATGGCTTCCATGTTTTACTGGTACTGCGGAGTGGGTAATTACTGGAAGGATTGCCATAATGTTGTATCACAGCTGGTAAACTATTCCTGGCCTGCACGTGCAAAACTGGTACTGGAAAGAATGACCGAAATTAATCCGGACTGGGACGGCGGTAACGTTCATATGAGCTGGGGGGCATACTACAGCGCTCTTCCCGGACTGCTGGGCGGTGATACGAAGAAATCGGAAAGCTGTTTCGCAAAAGCTATTGCAGTCGATCCGCAGCATATCAATCATCTTTTTGTGCGGGCGCTTTTTCTTCATACGAAAAAAGGCGATAAAAAAGCTTTCCAGAAAGACCTTAATGAGGTTCTCGCGAAGGATATCCGTACACTGAATTTCCCGTATCCCTGGGCTGCGGGATATCAGGTGAAAGCGAAACGCCTGCTTGCACAGACTGAATCCTTTTTTTAAAAAGAGCCTTAGGTGTTACCAGAGACAGTGTAGCATATAAAGACTCTGATATTGACCGGAAACGGGAATACCTGTTTCCGGTCTTTGTTTACTGAGATGTATTATAAATGTTAACCGCCTCCTCTGTAAAAATAACTATATTTGAAAAAATTGTGTAACTTACTATACAATAAGTATGACATACCTTACATTAAGAACAGTATAGTGGTTATAATGTAAAGTAAAGTATGCATGATGGAGGTATAAATGAATGAAATAACACCAGATTTTAGCATTAAAAGCAGGGTACATGTATTCCGTGCGGAGCATAGGATAACTCAGCAGCAGCTCGCTGATGCCGTAGGTGTTACACGTGCAACAATCGGTGCAATTGAGCGGGGTGATTATAATCCCTCACTGGAGCTGGCATTCAGGCTGTCACGGTATTTTAATACCGATATACATTCACTCTTTACTATCGAGGAAAAATAAGATGAAAAAATTAAACGGTTTTATTGTACGATATCTGCTTTACTCCATACCGGCTGTTGCGGCGCTTTTCGTGTGGAGTTTGTTTCAAAAACAACAGGACATACTCAACACCGGCAGTACGTCACTAATGATAGTATGGGAAATACTTTCATGGAATCTCATGCTGTGGTTTGCAATGGTAATGTATATCCTGTTTGTCCTGCTGGTGTCCCCTAAGTTTCGTACAGCTTTTCTTGCAAAACTGGGCAGGATAAAGGAACGGGACGAGCGAGAGGAGTATATTACAGGAAAAGCCGCAGTGAAAACGTTTTATTCTACGCTTGCAGTATTGCTGGTGCTCCTATTCTTTTCGGTGGTTACCGTTACCGTGACAAAGGTATCACCGGAGCGGGCGATACATGGCAGACAGCACAGCCTCACAATCGGGATGTCATTTTCGCTGTATGATTCGGCTCGTGAAAATACAGCTGATAACGGGGTTGCAACCATCGTAACATCCAGGCTTCCGCTGTCCAGGGAAATGGTTATTGTGATGCTTCTGTTATGGCACCT
>DAOSYC010000341.1:0-2442 GCA_035380905.1 Spirochaetota bacterium
CAGGATCACCTGCAGAATTCCTCCCGCCATTACTCCAAGGGCGAGACCATAGAGTGGTTCGTTAAAATACTTCCGGAACAGCACCGCCCCGAGGATGAAGCCTATGTTCAGCAGCACCGGCGAGAATGCCGGAGTGAAAAAGTAACCGTGTGAATTGAGGTACCCCATTGCAAAGGCCACGAGGCCCACAAGAAAAAGATACGGAAACATGATGCGGGTCAGGTCAATTGTCAGCATTAATTGTGAAGGGTCCTGAAACCCTACTGCAAACAGCTGGACAATTTGTTCTGAAAACAGAACTCCAAGAAGTACTATTACCGCAAGGACGATAATCAGTATTGAGAGCGTCTTTCTTGCAAGGTCAAGTGCTTCCTCGCGGGTGTTATTGATGAGGTATTCCGTGTATACCGGAATAAATGAGATAGTGAGGGCGCCTTCGCCCACAAGCCGGCGAAAGAGGTTCGGGATGCGGAATGCCACAAAGAAACCGTCAAGGGAGCCCGATGCGCCGAAATAGTTGGCGATCAGCATGTCCCTGATAAATCCGCTGATTCTGCTTACCAGGGTGGAGGCTGCTACAATGCCTGTTGAACGTAATAATGATTTTTTCTGCATTCCATTAATTCCATGCGATGGTCGTTGTCCCTGAAGATGAATTGACGGAAAGACATTGATTGTCAAGAAGAATGCGGACCTGCTCAGCAATATCCATTTCATCATAAGTGAGGGATGATTTCAGGTGCGACACAACATGTTTTACAAAGCTTTCCATGTCGGCCCCGTTCTGTATTCCCGGGAATGCTTCAATAAGCTCATTGTGGATAATATCAATACTGATGATGAAGCCCTTGAGATTATTGAATAAGCCGTGTTCCTCCGCTGACACTTCTCCTCCTGATTTCAGGCGTGCTTCGATGTCCCTGATTTTTTTTGCGGTCAGTGAATTGAATTCCCTGGCAATTTCATTTATCTCATCAGCGGAGATATTATCTGTAATGCACACCGCCTGATTTGCGTCATACAGGTCCCAGTCATCAGTGAGGATTGTAATACCATAATTTTCTTTCTGTTCCCTGACTTCAGTTCCGGGGAAGGGCGCAAGTATATGATATCCGTAATGGGGGCTCAGTTTTTTTGCGAAATCCATAGTCATTTGTACGGTTTTTCTGGTTTCTCCCGGAAGCCCGAGGATATACGATGTCATGGGGATTATACCTGCCTTGCGGCACAGATCAACAGCACGGATGCACTTTTCAATGGTGATTCGTTTTTTTACGGTATCAAGGATTTCCTGATTTCCGCTTTCAATGCCGAAACAGAGGGTGGTGCATCCGGCTTTTTGCATGGCCTGCAGTAGTTCCAGTGAAACAGTATCGACACGTGCGAATGCGGTCCATTTATGCTGTATTCCTCTCCTCATTATTTCATCGCAGAATTCTATACATCTTTTTTTGTTTGAAGTGAAAAGGTCATCCACAATATTGATCTGGGAGAATCCCATTTTTGAAAGCATTTCAAATTCATCCACTATGCGCATAGTGTCGAAGTAGCGGACTTTTCTGCCCACCATTTTGCTTCCCAGGCAGAATATGCACTGATGGGGACACCCCCGTGATGTAACCATATTAATCGGGAAACGGAGCGCCCTGTACTTTGTCAGAGAAACAAGATGCCGTGCGGGAAACGGCAGTGTGTTAATGTCTTCAATGAACGGCCTCCGGTCATTGTGGATTATTTCATTTCCATTTCTATAGGATATTCCCAGGATGCCTTCGGGGGATGTATTGTTTTGGATTGCCCTGAGCAGTTCCGTACACGTTACTTCACCTTCCCCGCGTACAATATAATCAAGAAAGGAATTTTCCCGGAGGACTGTATCCGCGTCAAAAGTTACATGGGGCCCACCCATGACAAAGACAGCTTCCGGTTTTAATTCTTTGAAAAATTGCAATATGGAAAACGCTTTTTTGATATTCATTGTAACGCCTGTGGCGCCGATAACATCAGGATTGAAATCATCGATAATCGCACGTGCTTTATCTTCGGAAAACCTTGTAATAATAAAGTCGGCGATCCGGACTTCGATGCCCTTTTCAATGAGATAAGCAGCCAGGGACATGAGCCCGAAGGGGGGAGTTGGAGATTCTTCAAATGGATAGGGTGGATTTATTAATAATACTTTCATGTGCAGGTCCTGTTGCAATATTTATACCGCAGAATCATGCGGTAGTGTCCCAACTATGTCGCGTCAATGAAACCTATAACTGTATTGGAGTATAAAGCGGATGTGCCGTACAGCACCGTAACAATCCAGCTATTTCATATACAGCATGCATCATACTCTGTAACGGATGGTTGAAAGTTCAGGAAGTTATTCCCTGTGTAAAGGTATTTGATAAGGATATATTTCATGTATAACAGGATGCTGTTTTTTGTAAATAA
>DAOSYC010000342.1:0-2436 GCA_035380905.1 Spirochaetota bacterium
CGAAATATTGAAGTGGAATCCTCAGACTACATGGTAATGGAACGCAGTAAAGATACCAATCAAAAAGCAAAAGGCACGCGATAACACTGCCTGAATTCGCAGTCATTTTGTACCTCCCTGGTGTTATTACAATCAGGGAGTATCATTTTCATTTTTTTTTCTTTCCATTACAGACCGGTACTGTTCCGGGTAAAGCTCTCTGGCACAATCAGGGCAAATACCGTGAGTCACCGCAGTCGCACCCTCATTATTGAGATACTCCTCAACTGGGATCCACGCAGAAGGATCCCAGGGCCGGTCATTATCAATTCGTATTTTTTTACAGCTGCTGCATATTGGAAGCATTTTTTCAAGTTCATTAATTCGCTCTGCCGCTTTTCTCAGCTTTTTTAAGTTTATTACCAGGAACAACATCAGAACGCCGAGGACCATTACCGCAGCCATGGTAACCATTATACCTATAATGCGGTTATATCGCTCTGACTCCTTCTGTAAGGCGTGGACTGAAAGATCGATTTCTGCCACCAGAAGGTCATTCTTATCAATCAGATACTTTAACGATGCCCCATCACCTGTCGCAATGAAACGTTCCAGCTTTTCCCTGAAGGGAACCCACATAACAGCAACATCCCTGAGCCGGGCAATGACTTCCTTATCAACAGCCATAGGGATATTCCTGAACTGCGACATCCCGAGGTCCATTGGCGCCGCCCCCCCTGAGAGGAGAGCTTTCTGTGTCAGATCAAAGACTTTAACCGAACGGCTCACATCACGGGTCTCTCCGGCCCGGTACTTATGAATGAGACTTTTTTTCATCATCCTGTTAGTCAGCATTCTCTGCCTTCCCGCAAGATTTATCCTTACCCCCGCATCCTCCTGGTGTTTAACAAAAAGATAGAGAACCACCGAAAAAACAACTGTTACAACAACTGCAAGAACAGTTACTCCCAGCTTCCATGAAATGATTGCAAACAATTTTTTCTCACTGCTGTCCGGACTCTTTTTCACATCAATTACGCCTTCCTTTTCTTCTGAAATATATAAGAAGTCCCCCTTGCTATTCATATGGGTGAGGGGGACTTCCTCCGGCTTGCTTGTCATTGATTTTAATATAATCTTTTAACAACAAATATTCAATTCATTTTTCCTCCAGCACTACAGCCTTTCAGAAATCACTGCTCCAAATTCACTGCATTGCCCTTTTGCATCCTCATCAGGTGTCCATGGCACACGAATTCCTTCACTCACCACAGAAAACCCGGCCTGCTGCAGCCCTTCTGAAATCATCTTCACCGATTCTCCGCTCCACCCGTAACTTCCGAACGCTGCAGCTTTTTTATCTTTAAACCCAAGCCCTCTCATTTCTTCAAGAAGTCCCGCGATAGAGGTAAGAATCCCCCTGTTGATGGTGGATGAACCCACGAGGACAGCCTTCGACCTGAAGATATCGGTGATAATATCGTTCTTGTCGGTTTTCGCCGCGTTGTGAAGCCTGATATTTACCAGAGGGTCTTTCCCGTGAATTCCTTCTGCAATCTGCTCCGCCATAATACGTGTATTGTTCCACATGGTATCGTACACAATGGTAATCATATTCTCCCTGTAGTTGTCCGCCCATTCGAGGTATTTTTGAACAATCTGTTCCGGACGGTCCCTCCATATCACCCCGTGGCTCGTGCAGATCATGGAGAGGGGCAGCTTCATCGCGAGGACTTCTTCAATCTTCTTTTTCACAAGGGCGCTGAAGGGAGTAAGGATGTTGGCGTAATACTTTATACATTCCGCAAACAGTTCCTCCTGATCAACAAGGTCGTTGAAGAGAAATCCACTTGCATAGTGCTGCCCGAAGGCGTCATTGCTGAAGAGGATATTACTACCCGTAAGATACGTAAACATGCTGTCAGGCCAGTGGAGCATTGGCGCCTCAACAAACACAAGCTCCCGCGCCCCGAGCTTCAGCCGGTCCCCGGTTTTCACTACCTGAAAATTCCAGTCTCCGTGATATTGTCCCTTCAGACTTTTGACTCCGTTCGCGGTGCAGTATACCGGCGTATCAGGTATATTCCGCATCAGTTCCTGCAGCGCACCGCTATGGTCCACCTCTCCATGATTTGCGACAATATAATCGATTTTTTTCAGGTCCACAAGCTTCCCGAGGTTCTCCACATACTCCTTAGAAAACGGGGCCCACACCGTGTCAATGAGTGCTGTTTTCTCATCCTTCACCAGATAGCTGTTATATGAAGACCCCCGGTGCGTGGAATACTCATCACCGTGAAATTTTTTAAGTTCCCAGTCAATCTTTCCTGTCCAGAACACTCCATCTGCGATTTCTCTATGCATTGCGTCCCTCCTTCTCCTTTATCATTGTGAGCTGCATCTTAAAACGTTCCACCGCCTTCAGGGCATGGGGAACACCTGCGGGCATTATGATGC
>DAOSYC010000343.1:0-2408 GCA_035380905.1 Spirochaetota bacterium
CCCCTCCGGCCTTGCTTCGCCCGGCCACCTCCCCCGGTTCGGGGGAGGGTTGTGGTAGTGGATTTCTGCATTCTTATGTATGTACCGAAGCAATGAATTCCTTGAGAAAATCATGAAACTCAATATTGTATATCTCATTAAAAAATTGATCATGATTATGATTGTGAAAAAGGCCTTTCATGTAACGGTAAAATTTTTCCTCTCCGTATTGTGTTATCAGGTAATCGACAATGCAGGCGAATTCTGAATACATAAACGCAATTCTATTCTCAACGTGAAGCGGAATGCTGTCCTCTCTATCGGTTTTATATAAATTGGGAGGGAAGAAATTATTGTGCCTTATTAGATCGTAGGTTGTTCTCTTGTCCGGGTACCACGATGTTCCCATCTGATGTGAACTGTATACGGCTATTCCTTCCATGAGCCACGGCGGGTAGCGATATGCCGCATAATAGCTCATGTTCTGCTGCAGCAATACATGAGAGAGCTCGTGTGTTATGTAAATTTCCAATGAAATTATCCCATTCTTTGCCTCATTGATCGACCAGGGCGCAATGACCATGCTCCCGTTGGGGTATACACAGAAACGAGTCCTGGCAGTGGTCCTCCTGAAGTAGCTTGCCTTGCTGGAAAAGATGTATAGTACAGGCTTTCTTTTGAATTTCAGCTGATGAAACATTTCTACGTTTATAGTGCAGTTGTCGATTAAGGAATAATTGGTAAATTTGCTTCCATCCTGTACATAAATAACGGTATGCGGCAGCTCATGTCTTGTAAAGCCGATGGCCACGGGAGAGAAGGGGAATAATTTTCCGAACAGCAGGGTGTATGCGAATGACAGTACAATTATCACGATGCCGATTAGTATCGCCCGTTTTTTTGTCATGGATATAATTCCTTAATGGTGTTTTATATTATGAAAACATTGGTGCTGTTTGTTACATTTTTGTATACGATGAATATCTGACACCTGCCATCATCACGCGGAGCCGCAGACGACGAGGGTCTGGATATCGACATCCGTTAATCAGGACACTAACAGTATCGGTGCTGTCAATAATCTCTGTTCATGGTATGTGCTCCCTCATGCCTCGCACGTCCGTCCGTGTCCGGCTCGGCACGGCTCGGGGTCTCTTTTACAGGATGTAATGATGTCGCGGAGTACAGGTATGAACGGGAGCGACCCTCCCTCGCTGAGGGGCTGCAGTGAAACTCATCTGAATATTTCCTGTTGTTAATGGGTATTTGGTGCGGGGGGAAGCCTGGAAGAATTATGCCTTGATAACAAACGTATATCAGTGAACGCGCAAGAGCCCTTCAACTGACAGATCTTCATCAATCTCTTCCCGGTTTATGCCCTGACCGCGTCCTATCAAACGCCAGCTGTTTCTTTGCTCCGGAGTTGCATTCAGTAATCGTGGGAAATACACAATAGGAACACTGATTACTCTGCCGTCTTCAAGAAAAATCGTCAGCATTTCATTGTCAATTTTGACATCAGTGGCGTATGCCGGGAAACTGTGATTATTCCTTAAAGTACTCATTCCATTTGCCCTCAATCAATGACTGGTTTTCAAAAATTAATTCCACTATTTTTTAAGTTCATTATAAATTGAATTGATATCGGCAGAATTAAGCCATTTGTTCCTGTCTTTTGTGTAATTACCGCTTCCGGAATAAAATTGCTGAAGAAAACGTATCATTCCGTCCGGACCAAGGGATTTACGCAGCGCGTCAAGTCCGATCTCCCGGATTTCATCAATTTTCATATTGGTTTTCACTTATAGAAACTCCTGTAACCATGATATTGGATTAAGAACTTTTGTGAAAATTGACGTACTGTTTCTTGAGTAAAGTGTAATAATTTTGTCATCGGTTGTCAAGAACGCGTCAACTTCACCTTTTTCTGCAAATGCTATATGATATGCGTCAAACGCGGAAAAACCCATTGCGGCAAGCTCTGTCGAACGGGTTTTAATTTTCTCATTAACGGGTAGAAATTTTGAGTAGTAGTGCAATAGTGTCAACAGTTGCGATTTTCTTATCGGATTGGGCGTTTTGTTTATTTCCAGTTTAAGAACATCACTGCCGATCAAACGTATTTTACCCTTCCGGACATTTTTCAGCAGAATGATAATTGATTCTGTTTCCATTCTGATACGGTCCTGATTTTGATCGTCAAAAGGTCGGTTAAGACAACATGCATCAAGATATATTGTATATACTTGTTTCAAACAATACCCCCGTGTTTAAATAATTCTATAGTTTATAGTGTAATTAATTCAAGTAAAATATTTCTCTCTAAGTATTCATGTAATGCGGCTCATTTCCGCTATGTGTAGCTGTCCCTGATATGGACCGCATTTCCCCGGTAAAGGGCGCTGCCCTCTCCCGGACCCTCACCCGCT
>DAOSYC010000344.1:0-2395 GCA_035380905.1 Spirochaetota bacterium
CAAAATCCACGACGAACTTGGCAGATAAACGCGGCACAGTATGAAAGCCCGAATCCGGAAAAGGACAATGTTTTTCATTGCGGCGAATTGTATCGCCCCGTTGTTATGTACAGTTTCCATGAAACATTTCTGTTTCGGCGATATGCCCGGACCTGTCCGCGATAACGCGGCTGCGTCATCTGTGTCCGTGATTCCCCTCAGTCTTGAAACGTCCCTTGGTATCGCTATTACAAAAAACTTTGAGCTTAAAGTAATACAGTCACAGGGGTTTATCCGGAAACTGGCAATACGGGAGCGGTGGCGTGACTTTTTCCCGTCGCTTAGCCTTTCATATATGCAGACGGAGGAATCGAAGCAGCGTGACACCGACACACGTCAGCACCGGCTGAACGTTGCCACTGACATCGTGGTGTATGATGGCGGCCAGCGAAGCCTTTCATACGATATTGCACGCCTCGAGCAGATCCTTGCACGGAACGATTACCGGATTGCACTGAATAAACTTATCACAGAAGTGTCGCAGGAATTTTTTCTTCTGCTCCGGTCCCGTGAGGAAATCGCAATCCACCAGAAGACCCTGAAGCGGAGCGCGATGCAGCTTGAATTCATCACGAGAGAATACGAGCTCGGCGAGGCGACAAAGCTTGACATGCTTGCAATCAGCGCACAGGTGAAAGAGGTGGAGCTGAACCTTGAAAAGGCGAAGAACGCCTTTATGACGTCAAAAAACAAATTCAGGCTTCTTCTGAGAATTGACCGCAGGCAGCCGATTTCCATTGAGGGCGATATCGAACGTGACTTCGCCTTTTCACCTCCCCCGGAGGAAATAAAAACAGAACGCCTTATAGCCTCTGCGCTGAAGAACCGGAAGGAGATAGAAAGCACCGACCTTGAGTACCTGATAAGCAGACGCAAATACCTCATGAGCAGACATTACTATTACCCGAAATTCTCTGTAGGGCTGAACTACTCTCTCACCGATGATTCGTTTTTTCCACGAGAACGCGGATGGGGCGTCAATTTTAAGGTCACTTCGGCCCTTTTCGGAAACACCGGTTCCATGAGCACCGGGTACAGCGAGGACTATAACGGCAACAGCCGCACCTACACCAACAGCGGCTCAGTGAACGTACTGGACAACATGGGATACCGGCGGAGCATTTTTGAAAACAAAATAAGTGTGAATTCCGCAAAGGACAAAAAACACACCATCCGTCAGCAGGTAGCGATGGAAGTGGAGACACTGTACGGGGATTTACAGCATACGTGGGAAATGATCGGCATTTCAAAACATCAGCGTGACCTGTACGACTCATTTCTCGAAATTGAAAGGCTGAAGGCGGACATGGGGGAATCCCGGCGGTACGATCTTGTGAAAAAGGAAATTGAGCGCGGCGAAGCGGCAGTTGCCTATCTTGATTCACTTATCCGGTACTGCACGGCGGCATCAACAATGGAAACGGCAACCGGCGTCGATGTGGGTTTTTTGAAACTTACCCGCTATAAAAAGAAATCTGCAGCATCATCACAATAACGGTACACAGGGAGCAGTATGATATGAAATCAATAATATTCTCAGGAAAACATGGATCGACGATACTATGTGCGGCGGCGCTGCTTTCCGCAGCGCTCATTTCATGCGGAAGCGGCACAGATACCCCTGCACTGAGCAGTGAAACCGGCGATCCGTCAATTAAACTCATGACTGTTTCAGAACAAAGCCGGGAGGAAACCATTGAGGTCCTTGGCCAGATTGTATACTACGAAAAAGTAAACGTATCGTCGAAGGTCACCGGGCGGCTTACCCGGCTTCTCGTGAGTGAGGGGGACAGGGTTTCCCGCGGTTCTCTTATCGCAGAGATAGAGCGCCTTCCCCATGAACTGAACCTCAAAGAACAGATGGCTGAACTTGAAATAGCACAGAAAAACTTCGAATTATCAAAGGCAAAGTATGAAAATGCCATTAAGTCCATTGAGATCCGTTTCAAACAGATAGACAAGGCAAAGGCGGAGGTGCTGGATAAAAAAGTCACATGGCAGAACATCAAGCGTATCCTTGACAACAAAAAAGTTCTGTATCAGGCCGGCGGCATCAGCAAAACAGATTTTGAATCATACAAGGCGCAGCATACCACGGCCCACACACAGTATATCAACGCGAAGGCTGATCTTGCTATTCAGGAAGTCGGGTTCCGTGACAGCGATATTAGTGCCGAGGGACTCACTGTTCCGAAAACCGCCGCCATGAAAGTCCGTATGCTCCAGCGTATCAACACCAAAATCGAAAAAGCTGAACTCGAAGCGGCCCGTTCGCGCATTACACAGGTGCAAAAATCGATTGAATCAACAAAAATCATGCTCGGTGAAACATATATACGTTCACCCCTGAACGGCC
>DAOSYC010000345.1:0-2347 GCA_035380905.1 Spirochaetota bacterium
CGGAACAGTTCCGCCGCGCATTTGTGACCTCTCACGATGTGTCCCCTGAATGGCACATCAGGATACAGGGGGAGTTTCAGAAATTTGTCGATAATGCTGTATCAAAAACAGTGAACTTCCCGAATTCCGCCGTGAAGGAGGACATTGAGAAGGTGTACCGTCTTGCGTATCACCTTGGATGCAAGGGTGTTACGGTGTACCGTGACGGTTCCCGTGATTCCCAGGTCCTTGAGGTGAAGCGCAGTAAAGATGCATCCGCTGATGCCCCCCGCGAGACACACGCTGTTATCGCGCCCCGGCCGAGAGGTGAAGTGACCTGGGGGATGACACGGAAAATGACTACCGGGTGCGGTTCTCTCTATGTCACGGTGAATGAAGACGAAGAGGGGCTCTTTGAAGTGTTCGCCCAGATGGGGAAGGGGGGCGGATGCGCCTCCAGCCAGACAGAGGCGGTGAGCCGGCTTATTTCCCTGAGCCTGCGGTGCGGCATTAAGCCCGAAAAAATAATCAAGCAGCTGAAGGGTGTCCGGTGCCCGAACCAGGCATGGGAGCGCGGCGGAAGAATATATTCCTGCGCCGACGCGATAGGGAAGGCCCTGGAACGCTATGTCGGCAGCGAAGGGCGAATGGCCCCCGTTGAGGATAATGACGCGGCGAAAAACATTGCCGAGATAAACGGCAAGGGGAGTGACGCGGTCATGGTGGGTGTATGCCCCGACTGCCACGGCCCCCTTGAGTTCGAGTCAGGCTGTTCCGTGTGCCGCCTCTGCGGTTTTTCCCGCTGCGGATAGAACCCGCAGCATTTTACTGAAATTCGGCAGGTTCCGGGTAGTGCTGCTGCACCCGCAGCGGCACACCGTCTTTCAGTGTATTGCCGTGCTTCACTAGATAAAATGATGAAGTCATTCCCATGTCTTCATCATACAAATTGTTTTCCCCGTTGTTGGGTGCCATGGCATTCAGCGTATTTTTTCCTGCTGTTTTCGCGGTTGATTTTATAAATCCTGTCATTCCCTGTTTGGCAAAATCCCGGGCGTACATGGCGGGATTGCTGAAAATGTTGGTGGCAGTCAGTGAATTGACCATCATTAGAGCAAGCTCACTCCAGGATAAATTCATTCCCATTTTTGTGATCACTGTTGTGAGATTCATAGTGGTGAGGAATTTGATTTCCGGGTTGATGTAATTCGTTTCCCAGGTATTTTGCGTTGTGTTAACCTGCACAAGGGGCGACCCGAGATTCATACGGGAGGCTTTTTTAAACCATACCGGTTGTGTGGTAAATGTTTGTGATGAAACGGAAACTCTGACTTTTTTGTCGACAGGAGTCCAGGTGATAAATCCATCATCTCCCGATACCGCAACAGGAAGCTTTTTAAACTGGTAGCTTTGAATGGTGTATATTCGTTTAATTGTGCCTTCCATGTCTGTTACAATCCTCCGCGGGATGGGGGACATGAGGCGGGCGGCGTATCCGGAATATTCTTTCTGCCCGGTGGTGAGGTTTGTCACGGTTGTGGCTATCTCGTCCTCCCGGATAAATACTTCACTGTTTACAATCTTCTGGATAGATACAGTTTTATCTTTTTCATAATAATATTCATCTGGAGCGTCGGGAAATTTAACCTTGCCGTACATCCTGTACGTTGCATAGTCTCCAGCCTGTGGATTGTTATGAAGCAGGTATTTCCCGCCGATCGCAAAGAATTTTTCAACCTGCCGCATCTGGTCAAAGGCCATGCATCCGGACAGGAACAAAATAAGTGTTATGACAACCTGTATTGACGGATAAGCTTTCATGCCTGATATGCTCCTTATGAAAAAATCTATGATGTGAATAAAAGGACGTCAGATATGTAAATATGATACTGTATAATGGATATTGTCAATACTTTTAGTCGGGAGATGATATCAATGTGCTGAGTGCACAACTACGGTCAGGGAGTTGTTCCGGAGGATCATAATTATGTAACGGCGATGTGAATCATTTGAATGACGTTTATGGAATATAGGTTACCTCAGGGAGAAAGAATACTGTTCTCCCTGAGGTATAATAATTACTTTTTATTGGATCTTCTCCAGATTTTCATTCTGTCAGCTTCCTGTATCAGATCGTCCCTGAAGTCTGGATGGGCGATGCTGATAAGCTTCTCTGCGCGCTGCCATGTGGGGTTCCCCCCGAGTTTGATCGCGCCGTATTCTGTAACGATGTAATCGACAAGCTGCCGGGACACGGTGACAATTGTGCCGGGATCGAATGCTGGTACAATGCTTGAATGCATGGTGCCCTGCTTGTCGTAATATGAAGATTCGAGGCAGATAAAACTCTTTCCCCCCCGTGAGAACT
>DAOSYC010000346.1:0-2319 GCA_035380905.1 Spirochaetota bacterium
CCAGGCTTCCGCTGTCCAGGGAAATGGTTATTGTGATGCTTCTGTTATGGCACCTGGGAAGCTTTTACATTTCATCACGAAAGGTAATGAGATCATAAGTGCATCATGGTGGTGTGAGTACCTGCACATTATTTTTTTGAAGTGATGTGCAGGTATTGTCTTTCAGGCTAAATGATTGTAACTTCTTCATATAAAAAATGGAATTTTGATGGAAATTTCAGAACGAAGGCGAGGTAATGCCACACATATCCGTAACATCCTCTGATATCGCAGTGCTGCTTGTGTATGTGCTGGGGACCCGGATTATTCTGGGCTGGTACATGTCATTGAAGATGAAGGCCGGGAATGCGGAGAGTTATTTTCTCGCTGACCGTAATTTATCCTGGCCCATTATAGGGCTGTCATTTTATGTATCGAACATGAGCGGCAGCACCTTCGTGGGGCTCGCGGGCAGCGGCTATCATGACGGCATCGCGGTGTTTCATTACGAATGGCTCCCCGCAGTCATCCTTGTCATCTTTGCGTTCGCTATACTCCCTGTCTTGTATAACACAAAAATATATACAGCTCCCGAATACCTGAAAAATCGTTTTGACGTCAGATCGCAGCGTGTCTTTTCATGCTTTCTCCTGTGCGCCAATATTTTTATTGATGCAGCCGCCGCTCTGTATGCAGGGGGGATGATCATGAAAGTGTTAATTCCGGGAATTGAGTTATGGCAGAGTGCATGGATTATATCATTGATTGCCGGTGTATATATAATTTTCGGAGGACTGGGAGCTGTGGTTCTCAATGATACAATCCAGGCGTTCATGATATTTGCAGGGGGTACTGCCGTTGCGGTGATGACATGGATGCGTGTTCCTTCATGGGACGCTGTCGCCGCGTCGGTTCCTGAACGAGCGCTGCATCTTATCCGACCTGTGTCAGATCCGGTGATGCCATGGCCCGGGATTATAACTGGTGTTTTTATTGTGGGAATATATTTCTGGTGCACCAACCAGTTCATGATTCAGCGGGCCCTCGGGGCACGGTCCCTTGATCACGGCAGAAAGGGGGCACTTTTCGCAGGTTTTTTGAAATTGCCGAACCTGTTTATTCTCATTATTCCCGGGGTGATGGCGGTGTCACTTTATCCTGATATTGAACGGGCCGATATGGTGTTTCCGCTCCTTGCCTTCGATATGATGCCTGTTGGACTGCGCGGACTCATGCTCGCGGCCCTTGCAGCGGCGATATTATCAAGTCTTGAATCGATTTTTAATTCAGCCGCGACACTGCTTACAATGGATTTTTTACGGCACATACCGGCTATGGATGAGAGAAGGCTTGTGACTGCAGGGAGATGGGCTACGGTGATATTCATGATACTTGCCTCACTCTGGGCCCCGCAGATTGAAGGGTTTCCCGCGCTGTGGCAGTACCTGCAGTCAATACTTTCATATGTGACCCCTCCGGTTGTTGTGGTGTTTTTGGGAGGCATATTCCGGCGTAGTGCAACGGCAGAGGGTGCGTTCCTGACACTTATAATAGGAATACCCATGGGTGTCGCGGCATGGGTTATGAATGAAATAATGGGATTGTTCTCGATTCAGTATCTCTACGCATGCGGGGCCCTTTTTGCAGTTAACTGCGTTATCATGTCAGCAGTAAGCAGTGTATCAGGAAAAAAGCAGTTGAATGATGTTACTGAAACTGCTGCGGATTTTCCATATCAGGCAATACCAGGGGTTTTCCTGATATGGAAAGACTACCGCATCCTCAGTGCTATACTGCTTATTGCTGTTATTTTTCTTCTTGTCTGGTGGTGGTGATCATGCCTGTGTGACCGGGAACGCACGTAATTGAACAATGCGACCTGATAATTTATTTATAGGCTCTCAAAAATAAATATTGACACAATTAAAATAGTGTATCAATGTGTAATAGATTAGTATCTTATATAAAATTCTCACGTTATTCCGCAGGCTGAGTTCAGATTTCGGTAATGTGTGAATCTCTCCTGGAAGTTCATTTTTTTCAACATCGCTCAAAAGTACTACAATCGTGTAATTGTTTTGCATACCTGCAGATTCTATTTTTTATTACAGAAATTTTATAATTTAACCACTTGAATAAATCACCCTTTTGTAAATTATGTTACATAAATATTAATGAAAAACATATTTGAATGTAAGGGGGAATCTATGTCTCAATCACAGACAATGAAAAAACAGCACGGTAAGATGTTTCAAAACTGGCAGGATGAATATAAGGAAAAATTATGTTCCGCTGCGGATGCGGCAAAACTTTTTAACAGCGGTGATGTAATTGCCATGC
>DAOSYC010000347.1:0-2307 GCA_035380905.1 Spirochaetota bacterium
CAAAATGACTTGATTTTTTCAGGGAAGCACCTCTCTATGGGGTCAGAGCCTCAATCCAACACAGAAAATTATATCGACCCGAAAGGAAAACTGACTGTGGACCTGACCTATACCACTGCACAGCGGAAAATCCGCGACATGGCCCGGGATTTCGCCGAGGCTGAAATTCCACGCGACAGCGAAGAGACGGTGATGACCCCGTCACTCAGGGAAAAAATGGGGGAACTCCAGTTTTTCGGCCTTCAGATACCGGAGGAGTACGGCGGTGCGGCCCTCGATACCGTGAGCGCCGCGATCTGTATCGAGGAGCTTTCCCGTGTGTCTGCGAGCGTGGGGCTCTGCGTGTCGGTGCACAATTCCGTTGCGGCATACCCGGTTATGCGGTGGGGGACCCCGGCGCAGAGGGAAAAGTATCTCAACCCCCTCGCGCGGGGAGAGATGATCGGCGCGTTCTGCCTTACGGAGCCCAATGCCGGTTCCGATGCCTCAGCCATTGAAACCTCCGCGGAGAAAGGGGAGGAGGGGGGCTACATCGTGAACGGTCAGAAGGCCTACATTACCAACGGCGGGTGGGCCGATATGTACCTGATCTTCTGCAGAACAGGCGTGAGCGGTATCAGCGTCCTCATCACCGACTGGGGGACCGAGGGAGTGGTGCGGGGCAACCCCGAGGATCTCTGCGGCATGCGGGGCAACCCGGTCTGTTCGCTGTATCTTACCGACGCCCCTGTTCCTGTCGATAACCTTCTGGGCAGTGAGGGGGAGGGGCTGGCAGTGGCAATGGATGCCCTTGACAGCGGCAGGATCGGAATCGGCGCCCAGGGAGTGGGGATCGCCCAGGCGGCACTGGATGCCTCCCTGCGGTATTCACGGGAGCGGGTGCAGTTCCGGAAACCCATCTCCGCCCTCCAGACAATCCAGAACTACCTGGCTGACATGGCCACGGAAATAGAGGCGGCCCGGATGCTGGTGTTCCGGGCGGCCGGCATGAAAGATAAAAAAATTCCCTTCCGGCGCCAGGCGGCAATGGCGAAATACTATGCCACAAAAACTGCCATGAGCGCCGCGACCCTTGCGGTGCAGATACACGGGGCCTACGGATATTCAAAGGCCTATCCTGTTGAACGGTACTTCAGGGACGCGAAGGTGACGGAAATTTATGAAGGGGCCAACGAAGTACAGCGGCTCGTGATTGCGCGTACCCTTCTTGATGATCTTGAGAGAGGGGCCCTGTGAATATTGTGGTATGTATAAAACATGTGGTGAAGCGCAAGCAGGGAGACAACGGGGCGCTGTGTCATGGTATTATGAATCCCGGGGACCGTGCTGCCCTCAGGGCGGCTGTGCGCCTCGCGGGTGAATCCGGAGAGGTGACCGCAGTTTCCATGGGCCCTCCCGGCGCGGAGGACACCCTTCGTGAGGCCCTTGCCCTGGGTGCCCGGCGCGCGGTGCTTATATGTGATGCGGGGTTTGCGGAGTCGGACACCCTCGCGACCTCCTATGTACTGAGCTGCGCGGTGAAAAAAATCGGCAATGCTGACGCGGTGATATGCGGGACCCGTACCGTCGATTCCGACACCGGCCATGTGGGGCCGCAGCTTTCGGAATTTCTTGATATGCCGCTCCTTCCCTACATGGGTGAGCTGCGGCGGGAAGGGGGCGCTGTCAGGGGTGTGAGCAGGTGCGATGGTATTGTGCAGGAGATAGAGGCGGACTGCCCCTGCCTTATCACGGTGGATGACGGCGGGGAGCGGGTGTATCCTCCCCTCGGAAAACTTGGCCGGGTATTCAGGGAGGGCATCGTGGAGCGGTGGGACGCGGCAATGATCGGAGCTGATACCTCCCGCACCGGAAGGGACGGGAGCCCCACATGGGTGCGCAGCGTAAAACACCCTGAAAGAAAACGCGCCGCCGTGGTGCTCCATGATAAACCCGGCAGCGATGTGATAGAGGAGCTTCTGTCGCTTCTTAAGGAACGGGACATCATGCTCCGTGCCAGGGTACGGTCTGACAGGGGGTACGGCGGCTATGATGCATGAGGGTATCTGGGTCTTCGGTGACCACAGGAACTATTACCAGGACCGCGTCACCCTGCAGCTCCTCGCGCGGGCACGGGAGATGGCGGCGAAGGTGAATACGTACGTCGGCGTGGTGGTGATCGGCGCCGACGTCGATGAATACTGCATGGAATATACGGCCCACGGGGCTGAAAAGGTTTTCCTCGTTGAGCATGAGTCGCTGCAGGAATATTCTCTTGAGGGCTTTACAGGTATCATTACTGACCTGGTGCGGGAATTCCGGCCGGAA
>DAOSYC010000348.1:0-2274 GCA_035380905.1 Spirochaetota bacterium
AGCAGTTCGACACGTTCCTGAAACAGATTGAAACATCCATGTCACCCGGTGAAAAAGCCGCAATAGTGTATCACGCGGGGGGAAAAAAGGAATTCGGCGTGTATACCCTCACACGCACCACCGGCGGGAGCGCAGTCAACACCCTCTGCCGCGATCCGTACCCCAATACGGTACTTGCGAAAAATACACGGTTCTATACCACATACTTCGAGGAAATCTCGGCGAATAAATCATACCCGCGGTGTCATGACGTGCTGAAAGAGAAAGGCATACAGAGTTATATCAGTCAAAAATCTCTTGACGCGCCTCCCGGTTCGTAGTATCTGAAAGACATCAATTTTTTATTATACCCACAGGAGTTATTATACCATGATACAGGGACGTGAAGTATATAAGAACAGCGGATTATTTCTGATAATCCTCTTCGTATGCGGTGCCTGCTTCTTCGCGGGGTGCGCGCCGCAGCTTCTTGACGAAGCCGGTTTTGTAAAGTGCAGCGTACTGCAGGAACCTTCAGACATGAAATGC
This sequence comes from Spirochaetota bacterium, assembly GCA_035380905.1. Lineage (GTDB taxonomy): Bacteria > Spirochaetota > UBA4802 > UBA4802 > JAGODF01 > JAKQCH01. Next base: position 529 of record DAOSYC010000348.1, read on the forward strand.
GTACCGGGAGGCCCTTTCATCCGCGGCAGCAACCGTGTTGCTGTTCAGGAGGACACCGGCCGGAAGGTAAAGGACGAATATCCTGAAGAGACAGTGTCCGTCAGCACATATTTTATGGACACCAATGAGGTAACCTATTCACAGTATCAGGAATGCGTGAAAGCGGGAAAATGCGCCCCGGCAAAACCTAATTACCGGAATTACGACCACCCGAATCAGCCGATGGTGGGAATGAACTGGTTTAACGCGCGTGAATACTGCACATGGAAAGGGAAGCGGCTTCCCACTGAAGCTGAATGGGAAAAAGCAGCGCGCGGCCCGAAAGGTGATCTTTATCCATGGGGAAATGAAACCGCCGACTGTACAAAGGCCGTTATCCGTGAACACGGAAAAAGGAGCTGCGGCAAGGGACCTGAACACGGCATTACCTTCGATGTGGGATCACGTCCCCCGTACCGCTATGGACTCAATGATATTGCCGGAAATTCCTGGGAGTGGGTAAACGACTGGTACAGCCCCTCCTATGAAAAATGCGGAGCCGCATGTAAGGGGAAAGACCCGAAAGGCCCCTGCGGCGGTGCTGACAACTGCCCGGGACACAATAAACGTATTGTCAGGGGCGGTTCATGGTACTGGGACGCGGAATTCGCCCTCGGGTCAAACAGGCGCCCTCACTTTCCCGCCAACAGCCCGTATCATCATTTCGGGTTCCGGTGCGCCCGGTCAGTTGACCTGAAAAAGGATGTCAAAAACAACTAGCATACATCGCATGGTTCCGGCAACACATGGCCGGGACCATGTATATCACATTGCTTCTATATGATATCCCACTATGGTGAAAATTTTCTGCACATTATTGCTGTTACCTGGCTTTGTTCTTCTGTCATGTGCGAAACCTGACACCTCAGCCCCCTGTGAGCTATATGCCCTTCAGTACGGCACCAGCATGTTTCCCGAAGAATATATTACCACTACCGTCACCCCCGGAAAACGCTGCCCCTTTTCGTGGAGTTTTTATCTTCTGAAAACAGAAGGGCGGGTTATTCTTGTCGATACCGGATTTACTGACCGGAAATATGTGAAATCATTTCATCTTACAGAGTACTACAGTCCTCTTGACCTGCTGAAACGAGTCGGCGTATCTCCCGATGCCGTTACGGATATACTGCTTACTCATTCACACTTTGATCATATAGGATCGGTACACCATTTTCCTGAGGCACGGATATATATCCAGCGCAGGGAATATGAGGCATTCCGTGCAACAACGCGATACAGAAAATATAAACGCTATTTTGCGTCTCAGGAAAAAAGGGGCCTCCTGCGCCTTCTTGACGGAGAATTCAGGTTTTCATCAGCGGTGCAGATCATTCCTGCGGGGGGACATACTGCGGGGTCCCAGGGGGTGATAATATCATCCGGCGGGAAAAAATATTATATTGCAGGTGATGAATGTTATCTGAGAAAATACTGTGAAACATGCAGGGTTCTCCCTGAAAGATCTTCGTGGAGCAGAAAAAACAACCTTCTGTTTCTGCGGCGGATACTATCGGCCCGCAAAAAAACGCCTGTGATAATTCTCCCCATCCATGACCCTGTAATTTCAAAAGAATACCCCGTGGTTACGGAACGGGTGAATAAAATTTTTTAATATATTTCCGGAGGTCGCCGCAATGAAATACAGAATTCCAGTACTCACCGCAGTATTGCTGTGTCTGCTCCACGCCGCGTGTATTATCCCCGTAC
>DAOSYC010000349.1:0-2257 GCA_035380905.1 Spirochaetota bacterium
ACAGGATAGCGGAAATTTGAGAGCCCGTTTTCAGAAGTGTCGATAAAGAGTACCGGCTTTTTTTTCTCCATCCAGGTGATCCAGTGCATCTCTCTGTTCCGGGCATCCGTCACCGATACGGGGTCTCCCTGCCAGTACAGCTCCAGAATCTGCAGAAGGCCGGTCTTCGGCCACATGTGGTGAAGCCCAAGCCTCCTTCCTGAAAAATAATACAGGTACGGCCCGTCACCCCAGACGAATATGCGGTCTGACGGCGCGGTTATGCGGGCGATATATTCACAGACATCACGGTATGACGCCTCCGGGAGCAGATAATGGTTATAAGTCCCCATAAGGACCGCCCTGGTCCAGTAGAGAACTCTGCCTTCATTATAAAATCCCCGGGGAAAATAATTTTTAATCACCGCATCCTTGGTGTTCCACGCGAGAAAGAAGAGCCCCGGCACGAGAAGGTACACCGCGAAGCGCCGCCGCACATGGGCCACGGCCCTCACGTCAATCATTGAAATTGCTCCCCCCGCCACAATACAGAGCATGGGGTACGCCGACATGAAATAGTGAAAGTACAGGCGCGACCCGCCCCCGAAAATCATGAGGTATGCGATGAGGAAATACATTGCCGCGGCGGACTCGCTCACAGTATTCCCTTTGAATTTCTTTTTCGCGAATAGAAAGATGTACACCGCCCCGGGGACCCACGCCGCGTAATGCCACACCGCGAGGAGCCCCTGACGGTGAATGTACTTCCCCAGAACAATGACCGGATTGAGGCTCTTCACCGACGCGTAGAAAAGCTTCCCCTCAATGTTTTTCAGAATGGCAGGGGCCGCCGTCTTTGTAACGAACAGGTCAAAGATGAATACACAGAGCACCGCAAAACCCGCCCCCGCGAGGAACAGGCCGTACCGCCGGGTAAACCGACCCGTCACATAGGGGTGGTACACCACAATAAAGAACCCGAGAAAAATAAAAAATATCAGGCCATGAAATTTCACGAACGCCGCAGCGGTCCCCGCTGCCGTCATCCCCGCGGCTGCAAGGAACTTCACCGCCCCCTTCCCTTCCAGGAAGAGCACCAGAAAATAAATACCAGCCGCCAGGGGCAGGTTATACACAATCTCCCCGTTCACCGCCATAAACTGCCGGTTGAACGATGAGATGAGCACCGCGTACAAAAGCCCCCCCGCGAGGCCCGCGCCGAATCCGAACACGCGCTGTCCCGTGAAAAACACGAACATGGATGTGAAGAACACCAGCAGTATGGTCACCCCGTGAACGATGACCCATCCGTGATCACGGGAAAGACGGTACGCCCCCTTGAAGATCAGATGATACAGAGGATGCTTGCTTTCGGCAAAGTCCCTTCCGGGGACATCCCCCGCGAGGTATTCATGGGTCTGGACAATGGCCGCAAGTTCATCAACGTCGTAGTAATCGACAAAGAGCGTCGGCGCCCGGAATACGAGGGATGCCGCGAAAAGCGCCAGGAGCACAATGAATATTTTTTTACGGTGAAGCGCTATGGTTTCAAACATGGTTTTCCCTGAGATCAAAGACAGCGCCGCTGTCCGGATTATGTGTACATCCCCTTCGCGGCGATCATCTGCGCCGCCTCGAAATCGTAAGGCGTGGTTATCTTGATATTGGTGTAGGCCCCCTCCACCATCTTCACGCGGTACCCGGCGTCCAGCGCCATCTGCACATCGTCGCTGGCGGAGAAAATATTTTTTTTCATCGCCTGTTCGTGGGCGTCCCGTATCACCTCACAGGTGAAGGTCTGGGGGGTCTGGGTGTAATAGAGTGTCTTCCGGTCCGGGATCGCAGCGGCGAAACCCTCCGCTCCCACGGTAACAGTGTCGATTGCCGGCACGTACACCCCGGCGGCACCCCACTCCCGGGCGGCCTCAATCGAAAGGGTGATAATGTCCGCGGTGATGAAGGGGCGCGCAGCGTCATGGATCAGGATGATATCGCCCCCCGAAAAAGGATGTCCCGTTACGGCACTATATGATGAACCCTGGCGCGTCTCCCCCCCGGGAAGCACATCGATGAGTTTCCCAATATTGTGGTCCTCCGTGATACTGCGGATGCGGCCGATATAGTCCCGATGGCTCACCACGAGAATGCCGGTGATATCGCGGTGCGAGTTGAATGCCTCCATGGCCCAGGCAATCACCGGGTGGCCCTCAAGGGGAAGGAACTGCTTGGGGAGCTCCGCCCCCATTCTGCTTCCCGTGCCTCCTGCAAGTATCACCCC
>DAOSYC010000350.1:0-2254 GCA_035380905.1 Spirochaetota bacterium
ATCAATTCAAATACATAATCATGAGTGCAACACGGTATAACCTATATCAGAAGAATAGATATATCAGGTACTGCCGCCTCCAAAAAACAGGTCATGTATTTTTTCAACAACCTCTTTGACATAACCGTCCCTGATGTCATTCACAAGATTTTCCGTGAGAGTGTCTACAAATGCCATGATATCGGGAGGGATGTCAGGAAGACCAAGTTGCTTTCCTGGAGGGCTCAGTGCCTTAAATACATTTGACACAACGAACTGAAACATATCATCAGCAGTCCTCCCTTCATATATTTCATCAAAAAGAGAAGTGCCTCCGAAAATTTTCCGGTCGATTTTATAGTCATTCGCAAAGGACATAAGCGATATCACAAGTAGTACAGGGTCCTCCGTCGCAAACTCACCGGCTTTTATTCCTTCTTCAATTATCTCCTGTATCATCCTTTTGGCAGGGAGAAAATTCTCACGGATGGCCTGTTCATGCATTCTATTCCCTTCAAGGAGCTCCCAGAGTATCATGCGCAGCCTTCCGGATTCCTTTTCACTTAAACGAATATCAGTGGTAATTTTGTGCATCATGTAAATAATGATATACACTTTCTGGGAAGGGGTCAGGTCCATTCGGGGAGCATAGACGGAAATGCCCTTTCGCTTTCCAATACCGAAAAGGCTGTTTACTGTTTCTTCATACAGTTTTTCTTTATCTTTATAATAATAATATATCAGGGCCTTGTTTACCCCTGCCTGTTTTGCAATGTCCCCCAGGCGGGCCCCATTGAACCCCTTTTCAATAAATTCACGTTCTGCCGCTTCAAGTATCCGCTCCTGCGTTTTGCTGTCATCCTGTTTCATAATACTATCCTGGCGTTTAATATATTTAAACATAAATGTAATACATTTAACCGAAACGTCAAATTGTTTTACCGAAATATTAAAAATTTTTATCACATTTTCAATTTCGAAACAGTTCATGTGTGCGGAAGAAAAATATTCTCATGACAGCACCTCCCGAAAATCAGCGGGTACAAGAAAAAAAGGTTGCTATAGCTAATCAAAATTTTTATATTAACTAACAATTATGCTTCTAATACTTCTTCTCAACAAGATGTTCACTTTTGTAAGCAAACCCTTTGGAGGACGTTATGAAAATAAAAAAAATATTCATCATGTCGGCGGTATGCGTCGTCTGCTACACTCCTGAACTTATTTCCGATGTCCGCGTGCTGGACATCAATGGAACCGCCGCATACAAAGAACAGCGTCAATGGAAACCGATGAAACGCGGCCAGACGCTCAGGGAAGGCACAAAAATAAGCACCGGCGCGCGGTCAAGCGTCCGGCTGAAAATTGATAATGCCACGGTCACCATACGGCAGCTTTCCATGGTACGGATCAATAGAAACCTGGTAAGCGGGAACAGCACCAGGACAAACCTTGGACTACGGTATGGTAAAGTAAATGCCCGTATCGACCGCATAAAAAAGCTGCGGACTGATTTCCGCATCTCAACCCCTGTGGCCACATCCAGTGTCCGGGGTTCCGAAAAGGAAGTATCCTCAGGTCCCGGATGGGGGACAAAAATCCGCGTATTTCACGGAGAAATCGGCGCATCAACAAAGCTCGGCACATCAAATATCCTGAGAAAGGGGATGCTGTTTCATTTAAAACCGGGGAGCCCCCGCCCGAGCCCGCTGCTTCTCGCGATGTGGCGAAAGTACATCACCCGGGTTAATCCTGACGACCTCACTGATGAGGAAAAACAAATACTGGAGCGTTTCGGAGACGATCTGTGGCTTAATTTTGAAGATCCCCAGTTCACATCAAATCCCCGCGCGAATGCCCGGGTAAATCTGCAGATTATTTTCCCATAACACAGGAAGGTTATAATGAAACGAATACTCATACCAATTGTAATGATGCTGCTCCTGACTCCGCTGCTCCATGGGCAGAATATGCAGCAGCTCCAGTTTATTCATCAGCTCGCCGACAAACAGGAGGCAACATTTAATGATGCTGTCACCTTTATGACAATAGCAGTAGGCCTTGAACCGAAAGATTTCTCAACAAATCTCCAAATTCTTAAAAACAGAAATATAGCCCGCGGCATGAGCTACAATGCCGTTGATCCCATACGAAGGGGAGCACTTTCACTGATGATTGCCCGATACCTTGATCTTTCCGACTCACTTCTTTATCTGATATTCGGAACTGAACGCTACGCATTCCGCGCCTGTGTCGCAGACGGAATCATGAGCAA
>DAOSYC010000351.1:0-2244 GCA_035380905.1 Spirochaetota bacterium
AAAAAAGTTGTCAGCTTTTTCGCGAATATACATGTATGATTTGGTTTGATTCAGTCATGTGCTACTGTATAGTATGTCCACATTAACGTTTGAACATATCCGGCGGGGCAGATATAATGGGTTCATATTTTTTCTGGGACATTGAAAATGTTTCATTTCATAATCTTGAAAGGGTGATGCAGCATGTTCATGCCGCTCCGGAAGAAAAAAAATTATATGTGGTCTATTCCAGGATTAAAGAATCACGGAAGAAAGAGCTTCTTGAAAATGGTTGGGAACTGGTCCAAACAGCGGGAATTTCAAAAAATTCAGCTGATAATGTAATGAAAGAAATGATTGAATCAATTATTGTAAATATACAGGATGTTCCGGGAAAAATATATTTAATTACAGAAGATAAAGGATTCTATAAGACGGCAAAACGTGTGATTATGGCAGGATTTCAGATGGAAGTGGTGTGCGGGAGCAAGGACCCCGGGTGGGTAAAAAAATTATTCCTAACGTGAAATATTAAGGATAAAACAGGAACGTATGCAGATATTGATCGATGCAGATGCAGCACCGGTAGTAATAAAGGATATACTCTTCAGGGCCGCTATACGGAATGAAATTCCCCTGATATTAGTTGCGAATCAGCCGATGAGATTCCCGCAATCACCGTATATTTCATCAATTGTTGTCTCAGCAGGTCCTGATGAGGCTGATAACCGCATCGCGGAAATAATATGTCCGGGAGACCTGGTGATTACTGCAGACATTCCTCTCGCTGACCGTGTTGTAACCAGGGGGGGATTTGCTCTGAACCCCAGGGGTGAGTTTTATACTGAAGCGAATATCAAGGAGCGCCTTGCAATGCGTGACCTTATGGATGACCTTAGAAACAGCGGGATTCAAACAGGGGCTCAGGCCGTTTTTTCCAGCCGTGACCGGCAGGCTTTTGCCAATCAGCTTGACCGGTTTCTCACAAAATATCACCGGAACCGGAAAGAGGAAATATAATATGGATGGAACAAGACGTGCCTCAATTAAAACCGGGGCCAGGGTCGCAATAGTCCTGAAACAGGATCAGCGTACTGGAAAACTCACTGAGGGCACGGTGAAAGACATTCTTACCAATTCGCCCTCGCATCCCCATGGTATAAAAGTCCGGCTTACGACCGGGGAAGTGGGGAGGGTTAAGGAAATTTTGTAATGCTCCCCCTCATGTCAGGGGCCGGAAGGCGGACTTCCTGTCAACACCATGCATATACTGTTGATTAATAGCTTGACGATAGTTCGTTACTCAGGTTATTTTTTATTACCGGGTCAGGTATCTCTGAATAAAAATTTTCCCGCGGTTCCCCCTGGTGCCACAGGTACACAATTGTATACGTATAATACTGGTGACATTCCTGCACAGGTATAACCACATGGAAAACAACTTTAAAGGGAGAGCCTTTGCGTGAATCCTCACAACAGTAAAAGTACCAGGGCAGCCTCTATAACAGGATTGTTGATGGATTCAGTATATGCCGGAACCGGTATGTTGATTATACAGGGTGTAGCATGTCTACCTGTTTGTGTACACGCAGGAGTTGTTGTACTCTCCGTCTATGGGTTTCTTTATCTTTACAGGTATGTTTTTATATGGAAAATAGGGGCATCTGCAGAACCTGTTCTGCAGCAGATTGGAATTAAGCCCCCTAAAATTATTACCTATCTCTTTCATGGTATATTTGCCCTTACGATGCCGGTGTTTCCTCTCCTGCTTATCCTTGTATCCATGGTTCTGGTCCTCGGGCTGAGTGAACAAACCACCAGTCAATTGCTCTGGTTTCTCCCGTATGTGATTATCCTGCCGCTCACTTTTTTTAACATTCTAATTTATATTGACCAGTGGCAGGGCAACATACCGTTAAACCTGAAATATTTCCCTCAACCGGCAGTTGCCATGAAAAAAAATCTCACCACCTGGATAATTCCCTGCCTTGCGATACTTGCCGGTTATTCGCTTTCCACGGTCAGTCACTCCATCGCCAGGCTTTCGAATGACCCGGTGTCACCATTTTATCAATGGGACTGGTATGCCAGGATGTTTCTTTCCTTAACGGTTTTTGTCCCCTTTCGATACCTCGTCATGCGCACTGCGGGGGCAACACCTGTATCATTCATTTCTTTTGCAGTTTCCGTGGCAATCATTGCTATCTTTTAGTCAATAATCTATGTTTGTTTTTGTCGCGTCTGTCTGTGTCACTACCAGCGTTT
>DAOSYC010000352.1:0-2166 GCA_035380905.1 Spirochaetota bacterium
TAACAGAGTACTCAGTTGGCTGCCAAGTGTTGTTTTGCCTGTATAGTGTGCACCTGAAATAGCAATTTTCATAACCAGCTTTCTTCTAATACCATGGATAAAGCTCGAACTTCATAATACTTTTTCATTTAGTTTTATCCCACGCCCTTAAAAATAACTGCAATTGGCGGTTAACGCCCCGCGGGTTGCCGGCGTTCACGCTGGTGCGACGGGTCAATATTTGGGGTAGACGTTTGTACTCTTTCAAGGACTTTTTGAGTTCCGGCAATTTTAAATCGGTGACGACATGGGATGCATCACCCTTTTCTTTCGGGTGCCCCTGAGGAGGGAATAATCGGGAAAAAAAGCCTGTGTGTCAGAGGCCGGCAGTTCAGACGGAATCACTGTTAATTATCATTTCATATAACAGCTCTTCCAGGTCCCTGCGGCCGTCAATAATCAACAGTACATTTACTGCTTCATTTTCGACCGTGTAAATAATCCTCCATGGTGTAATAATTATTTCACGATACTTCTTTTTTAAGGATTTTAATTCTTTCACTTCTCTGCCCTGAAGCGGGCTTACTTTTAAAAGAGAAGTTTTGTCCCTGATCTTCTGATAAATTTTATGTGCAATTATCTTTCCGTCATGTTCTATTATATAGTCCAGTATTTCATTAAGGCTTTGTTGGGCGTACCGGGTCCATGAAATTCTGTAGTTCATTTTGCAGCATCTTCAAATTTCCTGTCGAACTCTTTAAACATTTTATCGTGGTCAACAGTTTCACCCCGGGAGACCTGGGTTTCGGCAAGGAGCAGCATCTTCATCAGACTCATGGTGTTTTTCATGTTCTGGTAAGAATCGGAATCGATGAAAACACCTTTTGCTTCACCGTTTTGTGTTATTATTACGGGCCTGCGGTTTTCATTGATATACTTAAGTATGTCCGCGGCGTGGGATTTTATGTATGAAATGGGTTTAATATCTTCTTTTATGTTCATAGAATGCTCCTGGTCCGAATAAGTTACTAAAAAAGGCTTATTCTGTCAAGTAGTAAACGTATATCCACCATATCTGTTGCTGTTCATGCGATTTGCTGCACTGCCGGTGTGTTCCGGTGTCCCTGAGGAAGGACTGCATTCTGCAGGGGGGGCCATACGCGTGGGTCCTGCCGCCGGCATCCATGTTATATGAAGCGGTGTGGCATTTTATAATTCATACCCTTCTTCAATTAATTCAACTAATCTTCCAGCGAACCTCGCTGCCGGTGCTCCGTCAATTACATCATGATCTATCAATATCGTCATTTCCAGAAATTCTTTTATACAAATTGTATCGTGTATAACTCCTGGTTTTTTTACAATTGATCCAAGAGCTATACATACAGGATGTATACTTAAAGGTAGTGCCCATCCATGTACATTACGTATCATCCCGACAGATGTAACAACGACCGTCCCCATCATTTTCTTTACACGATGCGGATTCGCTAATAATAGTTTCCAGATAAATAATCTGATACGCTGTGGTAATAATGAATACAAGGCAATTGATTTCCATCCTCTGTTCTTCTCAATAACATAATTTTTCTTTTCATTTATCACTTCATTTTTAGCTCGTTCAATTTCATTATAGATATCTGGTATTGTCATTTTATTGACATTTCTTATAATAAGAGGGATGGGGACAAGATCATCATCGACTTTTTTTTCTACAAGAATGGAAATATCGATGTCATTAAAGATTACCAGTCTGTTCTTTCCTTTTCTCAAAGCATGAACCTGCGTATGTTCATTCACCGCCTGACTAATACATTTTAAAACCCATGAAGTAAATGAAATTTGATTACCAGACTCACTTCGCTTATTTTTTATTTTTTTTCTCGATTCGGTAACATCAACTTCAATTAATGCTTTTATATGATGCTTACGCATCCCGATTTTGCCTACATCAATAGTGAACTGTCTGCTTGCGGGAAAAGTTTTAATTGTATAATCATTGATTGGTTTCATTCATACCCTGCTTATACATTGTTAGCAATGATTGTCACATCGTTTCGCTTAACGCCTGGCGGTTTCTGATGTTCACACTGGTGTGACTGGTCAATATTTGTGTAAGCTGTGTGTATTCTTTCAAGGATTTTTTCAGTTTTGGAAATGGGTTGCTTTGCTTTTATTTTCGGGTGT
>DAOSYC010000353.1:0-2162 GCA_035380905.1 Spirochaetota bacterium
TAGGAGCCGAGAACCCCGCAGCAGTCCCAGCAGCAGCTGCATATTCCCAGCTCCGGCAGATCTATGTTCTCACGTTCATGAAATACCATGTGGACCGCTCCCTTCCTTCCGGCTTCGGCGACTATGTCAATCGCCTCCGCGGGAGATATTCTCCTGCCCAGATTATAGCGCACAATATGTTCCGCGAAATCCCCGATCGCGATACAGGCTTCATGGGGCATATTAAAAGAACATGGTTCATCTACCATTTTTCTCCACTGACGGCAGAAGCAGTGGCCCACGGCAATGGCATTCCGTTCGCCGTACTTCTCAATGAGTGAAACCACATCACGTTCGTTCAGCACTCTCTGGTCTGGAACCTCTTCACCTTCGTCAATAATAATGGTCCGCTTCCCGGTAGAGGCGGGTGCGGGTTTTACAATCCGGTTTCCCGGTGCGGAAAAGTGCTGTTTGAGGTTCCGGAGGTTTCTAACGGGGAACACATTGAATTTTTTCCAGTACCTGAAAAGATCATCGAGGCGGCGGGCAAATTCCTTCCGCTGGGGTGTCTCCTTCCCGCCAAAAAGAAATACTTCAAACCATCCCATAAGTATCGGCGCAAGGGAATAACTTTCTGCTCCTGATTCAGATGTTCTCATCCATACAAGGCCCTTTTCCAGAATCTCATCAAAAAATACACGGAAATCCTCACCCCTTCTTTCAGAGAGCGATTCAGCATCATCCCATGAACGGGGCTCTGTTCCGAATGAGAGGAGGTAGTCGGTTTCCTCCGGGGAAATGGCTGCATCAAATACATACAGCAGTTCCCGTGACACAAATGTCGAAGGATCATTCTGCTTATTCATCAGATTCGCGAGGGAGCGGAGTTTCTTTTCCCGTTCCCTTGACATGCCGGTATTAGTCATTGATTATTCCTGGAACTGCAGTAATGGGTTTACGGTACAAATAAATTAAACTATAAACCGATGGCTTTCAACCATATTTCGGTGGGGGGAATAATTTTACGCTTTTCAAGGTCAAAGAGTGCGCCGGTAAACACTGCTTCACAGCATAGTTCGTTCTGCTCATTGAACATCTGCTGCGCGACAATATAAATCCTTTCAGTCTTAATTTTTGTCCGGGAGTCGATACGGATTACCTGGTTCGGCAGTATTTCCTTCCGGTATTTCAGGGTCACTTCAAGGATAACCGGGCCTTTCCTGTGCTCCTGTATTTCCTTCAGGCCGTATCCCCCGGAGGAAATAATGTCCCACCTGGCATCTTCAAAGAGCTGAAGATATGCCGCATTATTCACATGGCCGAAGGCGTCAATATGAGTTTCACTGACAGTGAATGTATACGTAAAGGGACGGCTTTCACGGTTTTCCTGAGTGTTCATCTATATACTATTCTCCAGTGTACGATGCAGTATACTATTTCATGACATGTATATTCTTCGTGAACTAAAATGTCAACAAAAGGATTCAGGGTATTGTAACCGGTCGCACTCTGAGGTATAACGGATCATTAAAAAAGGGACCTGAACGGTCCCTCTCATGGATTAACAATAGTATCAGAAATAGGATTATACCGGAGTCCTTACCTGGTGTTGACCTCAGCTGTAAACTGTGCGCACTGCGAAATCCACATCAATTTCTGTTCGGGAGTAAGCGCCTCAAATTCAGTGTGACCGTCAAAATCTTCACAGGTGGTGTGTTCAATACAGCGAAGGAACGATTCCCGTTCCCGTAACTGAACATTACTCATTATATGTCCTCTGACTTCCGTAGTATCTTTTCAAGAAGGTGAATATCATATATATCCTTATCTCTTGGATTTTCAATTACTTTTTTCATTTCAAGGAGCTTTTTTTTGGTTACCAGTTTTACTGTGCTGTCCCCTATGGTAATAGTATCGACATTGTTGTTCAGGGAATCAAAGGATATTGCGTCGGTAATGAACACGTCAACCTGCCTGTACGGGTTCTGGAGGTCGATAAATGTAAACACCAGCGCATTTTTCTCCTCAACCATGAGACGCCGTTTCTCGGGGTCAAGGATCGATTCCGCGGCAACAGGGACACGCGGGACAAGGCCGAGCTTCTTCATCGCGTCGATAAAACGCTGCAGGTTCTGTTCCCGGAGGTCAACCGAGAGATCGAGGTCCATAGTCATCCTTTCAAT
>DAOSYC010000354.1:0-2144 GCA_035380905.1 Spirochaetota bacterium
CCCGATTCTTCAATCGTCAATAGTATGGAGCATCGAAATATCCGACAGCAATGTGTCCCGGGGGAAACAGACAATACACCCGAGATACTTTCTGTTTTTACTTCCCGTTTTTATACTGGTTGCAGTTACCATGATACTGCGTAATGCAGGCATATCCATCCCCGGGTTCGGCAGCTCCGGCAAGGTAACCTGTTCAGGAACAAAGCTGCTGCATCTCCACAAAAAGAAAATATCCAGCCTGGTTGCCCGGGAACACTGCAGGGTTATTCTCAACAACGTTGAGATCGACGCATCGGGCACGGGAATCACAGCGAAGGACAATGCGAATATCACCGCAGTCAACAGCACAGTACACGCGGCGGGGACTGCAGTCATCATCCGTGACAGTGCGGAAATATCTCTCGTGAGCTCTACCGTTACAAGCAGCGGGACCGCCTTTGTCGCCAAGGGTAAATCCCTGATAAAAATTATAAACTGTACCGCATCGGGCCGGGAAAATCTCTACATCAGGGACAAAACCTCGAGGATACACATTATCGGATCAACACTGAAGGGAAAAAAGGTGGAGCTATAGAACCAAAATGATTTCATCCGAGAAATGCCCGTACAGCAATTGAGAATTCCTCCTGCGATGGTCTATACTCTTTATTTTTTTCTGGAAACTGAGTATCGAATAGTTCAACTTCCGCAGCATTTATCTCATAGACCGGACTATAATAAAATTTCCACTTCCTCCCCTCAAAAATTCCTTTTTCAAGCTCAAGCACCAGCTGGCCATAGGGAAACCGTCCATCGCTGTTACGTATATTGAAATCGATACAATTTTTGAAACCGTGTGTACAGTAATTATGAGGATGACCGAGAATGATGATTGCAGTATTTTTATTTCTTATGGCAATTTCTTTTGTGTGGTTTATTAATGCAGTACCAATACCTTTTCTCTGATAACCAGGCAGCACACATACAGGCCCGAATGTAACTGTATCAATTTTATTTTGCTGTTCATCCACAACACAGGATTTTGTGTACATGATGCTGCCGACAATTTTATTGTCAATTTCAGCCACATAATCCAACTCCGGAATACAATCAGGATGTTTTCGTATGCAGTGTGCAACATAATGCTCATCGCATCCGGGCACATTTAAATTCCAGAATGCTTCCCGTGTGACTTCCTCAACTATTCTATAGTCGGCTTCTTCTTCTCTTCGAATATTTATTTTCATTGTTACCTTCCTTTTGACAATACCTGCATTGTAATTAGATATCGACTTATGCGACAGGGTCATTTGTTATATGATGGCACATTTTTTTACTTTGTAACAATATCCATCGCCAGTTTAATATCTTCAGCAATCATTTTTCGCTTTGATTGTTCAAGATTAAAGCTATCACCTGTTTGAGTATATGACGGTAAAAATCTAATATTATTGTAACTATGCTGTTCTTTTCGAATTTTATACGTCGAGCCCTGTTGTATCGGATAAATATTGTACTTATTTTTAAAAATATAATTTACTGCCTTTATCGCAAAATCCCCCATACACATAATGACTTTCAAATTGTTAAAACGAAATATTTCCTTTTCCAGATACTTTAAAGCACATTCCTTTATTGTTTTTGATGACACAAGATACTTAATCTTTGAACACTTAATTGCGGTGGTCAGATAAATACCCATTTCTGTTACATCATTATACGACTGTATATTTATTCCAGCATCTTCAAAAGCTGTTTTCGTGGTTAAAAAAAACGAACCTTCATTACTTTCATAATAATAATTAGCATGTTCAATAGAAGGCGCCTCAGAGACCATCACTATTGAAACAGCATCAGCATTTCCGTTGAATTTCGGAAAAATAAAATCGTGGTTCGTATCTGTACATTGATAGCTGCATTTGATTATTTGTGAACTCATACAAAGATCTCCCGAAGGGTGCTTTCATGTAACGTTCGGCGGGTTGCCGGCGTTCACGGCATTGTGACTGGTCAATATTTGTTAAATCCGTTTATATTCTTTCAAGGACTTTTTTGTAGTGAGTGGAGAAGTGAATGTGGCAAAGCCAGATTATTTGACCTTTCAGTTTTTATATCAGTTCCAATCATGGAAGTTTTCCGGATTTTCCAACAAAATTAAGTTAAAA
>DAOSYC010000355.1:0-1987 GCA_035380905.1 Spirochaetota bacterium
GAAACCTTTGTACCGAATGAAAGGGTACTGCACACACGGGGATAATTTTGGACAGCATTCTTGAGTTCTTAATATTTTTCGGCGGGCTCTTGTCCCTTGTTCTGGCAACGGCTCACCTTGCCGAAAAAAATAAATCAGCAGCCAATTATCTTATTTTTCTTTTTTTAGGTTCCATTGGGATCTGGCAGATCTATCATGGTTGTATGATTACAGGCATCCTGTTTTCATATCCCCACCTGGCCCTGGTGCATGTTCCCTTCCTTTATATATCAGCGCCGCTTCTCTATTTCTATTACACAATTCTAACCAGGGACAACTACGAGTTTAAATCGACAATATTGTATCATTTTATTCCGGTTGTTATTATCATACTCTTCATTACCCCCTTTTACATGAAGAGCGCAGAAGAAAAACTTGCCCTTCTGCAGAGCCTTGTGGGGCTGCGGAGCAGTGCATCGGTATTTCCCGCATACCCCTATATTATCATGTCCATTGTCGGCACCATCTCCATATATGCATCGGTGTTTGTTGTCAGCAGTATCCGCATGTTCAGAAAGAAACTTATCACGGAAAAGAACATCACGTTCTTTTCGATCATGATCATTGCCTTTGATTTCACCATGATTTTAATTTATATCTTCGGGTATTTGTCCGTGCGGATATTTTCTCTTCCGGCGTCATTCTATCTGGTGACAATCAAAACAATATCCATACTCCTTACCATACAGATTTATCTCATGCTTGTTTTGAAATGGCGGTATCCGGACTACATTCTCCAGATGAGGTCTGAAGCGGAAAGGATCCGTTATGCAACATCACGTATCCAACGGCTTGATGTCGATATTGTCCTTGCAAACCTGAAACATCTCATGGAAGAGGAAAAGGTATTCTGCGATGAGGAACTGTCTCTCGGAAGACTCGCTGATGAGCTCGATATAACCCCGTATCAGCTTTCTCAGATTATCAATGAGCGCCTGCACATGAACTTCAACGCGTATATAAATGAGTACCGCATACGGGAGTCGGAGTCATATCTTATTGAAGACCCGAAACGGTCGGTGCTCAGCATTTCCTGCGCGGTAGGTTTCAATACCCTGGCGACATTTTATAATGCCTTCTGCAAAATCCATGGTATGACCCCCACGAAATTCCGGGAAAAGTATAAATAGTATTCCCCAGCTGTACGTCACCTTTCAGAGCTGTATCGCCCCGTCAGATGCTGTTTCAAAAATCATGATTTTTGAATTCGGTACTTTTTTAAAATCATGATTCAATAGGACATGGGACCGTTTTCCGGTTATTGTAACATCAGGGTTTTCGGATTGCAGTGTAACCTTGACTGAAAAGGGGGAATCGGTCATGTCACTTCGTGATGTATCACTTGTCGCATCAATGGTCAGAAACATTCGGACAAAATCAATGAACCGGAACATGCTGGGTCACACTATAACGCGTACCTACGGCCCCGTGACGCATGAAGACATCTTTGCGTATGTTACGGCAACGAGGGATGATCCCGGACGGTACCGTGACGAGCACTGCCAGGTGCCGCCGTTTTATATCTCTCGTCTGCTCTATCCAATGTTCAGGTATTTCCTGATTAACAGGGAACTTCATTTAAATATCCTACGCCTGGTGCACGGGCACCAGGGAGTAACCTGGGTCAATCCTATATGCGTTGGTGATCTGCTCAATGTTTCAATGAGCGCTGAAGAAATAACTGATACACCGGCAGGGGAGTTTATTAATCTGAGAACTGTGGTATCGGTTGGTGAAAAACCTGCGGTTATCGGGGACACCGGTTTTATTGTCCGCGGCACTGGCGCAGGAACGGGTATCAGAACGCCGCAGGAAACGCCGCAGCGTGAATTATTCCGCAGAACCTTCGACACAGTTGAAGGCCAGCAGATTGATTACGCGAACGTCTCGGGAGACAGGAACTTTATTCACACCAGTAATTTTCTGGCAAAGGCTTCCGGTCTGCCGC
>DAOSYC010000356.1:0-1975 GCA_035380905.1 Spirochaetota bacterium
GGCATCATCACCGAAGACCACGCCGCCCTCATACGGAAACGCTATGAATCGCCGGACACATCCCCTGTTGGACGGATCGTTTTCACGGCAATCGGCTCAGTCATTTTCGGCCTCGGTATAATTCTTCTCATTGCCTACAACTGGGAAGATATTCCAAAGACGGGAAAGCTGCTGCTCATTTTTGCGTCTCTGGGCGCCGCTCACTGGGGCGGATATACCCTCATGCAGCGGGGCGGGGGCAATGAAGGCGTCGGTGAAGGGCTCCACATTCTGGGAACCATGCTCTTCGGCGCGGGAATATGGCTCATTGCCCAGGTGTATCATATTGACGAGCATTATCCCAACGGGCTTCTTGCATGGGGGATCGGCGCCTGGGCCCTCGCGTGGGCACTGCCTTCAATCGCACAGGGGCTGCTGGGTGTGGTGATATTATCATTCTGGGGCGGATTCGAAGCCCTCGACTTCGACAGCCCCGTTCACATCTCAACGTTTATCATTCTCCTCTGCTCAATGCCTCTCGCCTGGGTAAAGAAGTCACGTATCCTTCTGTTTACAGGAGCCGCCGCAGCATACATTATTTTCATTTTCAACACCACCGCCTCACATGAACGGACGGTGCTTACCATGATGCTTCTGGCGGCATCAGTATATGTACTACTGGGATATATCCTCAGGGAAAACACCGGGTTTCCGGAAAGCGGCCCCGTGCTCTCCACAACGGGATTTATCCCATATCTGGGAGTCCTCTATCTCCTTACGTTCGATGATGTTGCCCGGAATCTTTTAACCGGATACCGTATTCACATCTCCCACGGGTATCTCTGGTTCATGACGGTTTTCATCACCCTGCTCTTCGCCCTGAGCATGTTCATTCTTTATACGAAAAGGCAGCACCTCCGTGACACACTGCGCCTTAATATTTTCGGCGCATACGCATCATCCATGATCCTGACCTATATCCAGCTCACCACGGAAATAAAGGAATCACTACCGGCCAGCTCCAACCTTGAT
This sequence comes from Spirochaetota bacterium, assembly GCA_035380905.1. Classification (GTDB taxonomy): domain Bacteria; phylum Spirochaetota; class UBA4802; order UBA4802; family JAGODF01; genus JAKQCH01. Next base: position 1,012 of record DAOSYC010000356.1, read on the forward strand.
GCGACAGCGTATGTAATAATCTTCAACCTAATATTTCTGTTCCACAGTTTTTCCATGATATGGGAGGGAATATCGGAAATGAACATGAAACGCACCTATGCCGGGGCGGCCCTTCTTGCGCTTCTCGCCTTTTCACGATACGCGGACCTCTTTGAGAGCCTCCTTGCCAGAGCTGGAGTGTTCCTTGCCGTAGGGCTGTTTATTATCGGCATCGGAATTTTCTATTCCCGAATCAAACGCAGCCAGGAGGCGGCATTATGAAAAGGAAACTGGTGATCACGGCAATCATCCTGCAGGTTTTCATTCTTTTGTACATGTGCGGGAAGAGGGAGATTATAATCCGGACAGGAGACATCGTCTACCTGCGCACAGCGCCGATAGACCCCCGGGACCTCTTCCGGGGCGACTTTGTCCGCCTGAACTATGAACTGTCATCAATACCAACAGGACGTCAGAAAATCAGCAGCTACGAAAACCTCCGCAAAGGAACACCCGTCTTCGCCATGCTCCGTCGCCACGATACCGGCCTCGCGGAACTGATGTATGTCACCGACAGAGAACCGGATGAAGGGCCCTACATAAAAGGGTTCTCCGATTCCGGCAGGTACTTCAAGAAGGGGTCCACACTCATTGTCAGATACGGCATTGAAGCATATTATGTACAGCAGGGAAAAGGTATCGAAATGGAGGAGAAACTCGGCAGGAACAGATGGAGAAAAAATGCTCCCGAAGAACAGACTCCCCTTGAAATGCGAATAGCCCTCAGCAGCGGCGGCACCGCAATTATCACCGGACACCGGTGGAGCCCCCTGGGCCACAGCCTGAAAATTGAATGGAAAGAAGACAGAATTGCGCGAAGGACCAGAGCAATGCGGGCGGTATTCACCCTGAAAAACATGTCCGATACACCCCTTGCACTGGTGGACATGCCCGGCAGCGAATCATTCACCCTTGACCCTCAGGG
>DAOSYC010000357.1:0-1949 GCA_035380905.1 Spirochaetota bacterium
GCACGGCGGCGGCTGTATCCATCGCTTTCGTAGCCGAGTACAACAAGGGCAATAAACAGTATTACTGCGGCGAATTTCCTTTTCATGTCAGGGCACATTCCATTCTGTAAAATACGGCGCGTATTCCGGCTCATGTAACTATATCGACCCGGAAAAAAATATACGGCCTGTTATATACTACTATCGGAATGTTCTGATTTCGGAGTTAGTTTTATGTGAATTGTCCTGTTACAATTTTTCCTACATGCCGAAAAACCTGATCATACGGGCCGCGTCCATTTCAGAAGGTATCCCCGGCGAGCACACCAGGAGCCAGGGACCCGTCAATTCGAAGAAAACAGATCCGCTGCAGAACTGCCTGTAGTCCGGTACAATTTTATGCAGCTCATCCTTATCCGCGGCATCGGAATAGTATACCGACACATCGTGGTACGCGATTTTTTTAAATTCATCATTTGACATTTCACATATCGATTCAAGAAGAAGGTCGGTCCTGCTGTTTTCCGGGGCCATAAAGATGTGTCCACTGACCCTGTATTTTCCACGTGCCGCAAGAAAGCTTATACCGGGCATGATGCTGTACCGTCCCTGCCCTGAATCAATTGTAATGTCGGCAATATATGTAACGGGTGTTTCCATATTGCTGTAGATACGGGAAAACTTTCCCCGCAGGAATACGAACACTGACTGCTGCAGCTCTATGTCAATATATGGAAACTCAGCTTCCCTGAATTTGTTTTTTTCCCGGAAGGATTCCCATGTGCCGAAAGCAGGAGGGCGCCTTGACATCGATGCGAACAGCACAATAATAAATGCCACAAGGACAAATGCCCCGAGCCCGAAAGCGCCGGTTATATTTCCCCTGTAATACAGCAGGCAGGCCACGGCAAAATGCGCGGATAAAACCACCCCGATAAATATATAGGTGCCGATGTTGATTGCTTTATATGAAAAAGAATATTTCAATGCTGTATTTCCATGTTAACAGCCCGTTGTTACTGCGCATCACTTCCTGCCGCGGTAAGACGCTGAAGGTCCTTCACTGAGAGTTTTGTACCTTTATCATCATGTGTCACAAAATCCTCAACCATCCGGTCAATGTACAGTATACCGTTCAGATGGTCCAGTTCGTGCTGAATGCACCGTGCCATTGCCCCGCCGCGCTCTATTGTATTTTCCTTTCCGTGCCGGTCCTGATATTTCACCGTTACGTTTTCCGCCCGTTTCACTTTCCCTGAATACCCCGGAAGCGAAAGGCACCCCTCGAACCCGGTACTTTCACCGGATGACGCTATGATCTCAGGATTTATCATTTCAAAATATTCATCGCAGTAATCGATGACGGTAATGCTTTTAAGAATTGACACCTGATTTGCCGCGAGGGCAGCGGCGTAATCGGTATCAAGGAGCGTATTTTTTATGGTATCCACAACTGCATGGAGCTTTTTATGGAACACCTTCACCGGTTCCGCCTTCTGCCGCAGCACCGGGTCTCCGAAATGGATTATCTTTGCTTTTTTCATTGTCTTTGTACTCACCTTTTCAATGCTTAAATAATATTTATCATGTAGTATATTTCGTGTCCAGTTTTTTTGTGTGAGATGTTACGGTGATTTTGTAACACGTTGTGATCATGGGATACGTCCCATACCCACAAACTTCGTCTGTCCCTGAAACGGACCGCATTTCCCTGGAGAAAGGTTCCACCTCTCTCCAGACCTCTCTCCGCTCTCAGGCGGCGAGGGCCTTGCTACGACAGCTGCATTCACCACGGGCACTGCAATCCATAAAAGTGAAGGCACATCTGTTCATAACAGGAACTCCCTCATGGCTCGCAACGCCCTCGTGGCGACTCCCCACGGCAGCGCCTCCTGCTTCTTTCAGGTGTTGCAGAAAGACCCCTTTCCCCGGCCCTTTCCCCTTCAAAAAAGGGGCAAGGGGGTCCTGAA
>DAOSYC010000358.1:0-1944 GCA_035380905.1 Spirochaetota bacterium
AATATCTCTTTGATACGCTCCTTAAATGGAAGATAAATATCCTCTACACCATAGGAGGTGATGGCACTTTGCGGGGGGCCCATGAAATCGCTCAAATTGCCGAACGCCGCGGGGTTAATCTGTCTGTTGTGGGAATACCGAAAACCATTGACAATGATATCAGCTATATTCAGCGCTCCTTCGGCTTTGAAACTGCATTTTCTGAAGCGGTTCACTCGATTACTGCCGCCCATGTCGAGTCGAAGGGAGCTCCTAATGGTATCGGTCTTGTGAAGCTTATGGGGAGGCATTCCGGTTTTATTGCCGCCAATGCGGCCCTTGCCATGAACGATGTGAATTTTGTGCTGGTTCCGGAATGCCCCTTTACTCTTGAGGGAGAAAACGGGTTTCTTCGTCATCTCGAGGAACGGATGGAAAACCGCGGCCATGCGGTAATCTGTGTCGCGGAGGGAGCGGGGCAGGACCTTCTTGTTCAGGATAAGGCTGCCCAGGGCAGGGACGCCTCGGGTAACGCGGTGCTGGAGGATATCGGCATCTACCTGAAGACCAGAATAGTAGACCATTTCAGGAAAAAGAATATTGATATCAACCTCAAATACATCGATCCAAGCTATACGATACGGAGCGCCCCTGCGGTTCCGAACGATTCCATTTTCTGCGCGCTCCTGGGGCAGTATTCTGTTCACGCGGGAATGGCGGGTAAGACTGACCTTGTTATTGGCGTGTGGAATAATGTGTACACGCATATTCCCATTGAAATGGCAATATCAAAACGGAAGCAGATTGATATGAACTCCCAGTTCTGGCATAATGTCATTGAGGCAACCGGGCAGCCGATGGTTATGCGGTAACCAATAAAATATTTATAATGTGGAAGATCCATGGACACGACTGATTCCATAAAGGCATTGCTCGCAGATCTTTTCAGGATACAGAATTTTGCTGTTCTCGCAACGGTGTGCGGTGATGAGCCGTATACAAACATCGTAGCGTTTACCGCATCCGATGACCTGAAATACATTGTGTTTGCCACTCCCAGAAATACGAAAAAGTATTCCAATATAACCATGAATTCTAACGTGTCGCTATTCATTGATAACAGGTCCAACAGTGATTCCGATGTATTTGATGCAGTTGGTGTCACCGTAAAGGGGAGGGGCGAGCCGGTTTCAGCCGGTATGATATCCTCAATGGCGGCAAAGTACAGAAGGGAACACCCCGCTCTCAGTTCCTTTTCAGAATTTCCGGAAAGCTCTTTTATCCGTATCTCCGTGGAGGAATATTGTGTTGTGCAGAGGTTTCAGGATGTCCGGGTTCTGCCGGTGCAAAGTCTCTAAGTTTGCTACACGTAGTAGAAAATATTGATTTATAAAAGTGTCCAGGGTGCATCATTGATCGTGTGTTTGGGTTTTGCTGTCCTTCGCGATATCCCTGAACAGTGCGATGGCTCCTGATTTTCTGTTACCCATCCTTGACAGCAGCAGGCGTATATCGAGGACAGGTGTTGCTATGGGAAGCAGTATGGAGTGCAGCAAATAATAACTGTAGAGTGTCGATATCAGGGTGTTCAATAACCTGAGGAGGCGTACGTCCAGGCCGTGGCTGTTGCCGGAGAGGTCAAAGAAAGCGTTCCATGCAGTCTGAACTGCGGACTGGCTGTAAAACAATCCACGGAACCCCAGGAGTCCGCTTTTTACATCTTCCGGCATCTGCTTTCTCAGTATCCAGGTAAGAATCCTGATTGCGTCCCGTGATCTGCTGCTGAGGTTCCCTTCATTGGCAATTATATTAATACTGTCGCTGTGATACCGGAACGCATGGTTCAGGATTACAATCCACTGTTTTCTTGAACGGAAAAGGTATACCGCATATCCCGCTGTACATACAATACCAGCTATACCGGTAACAAGTATCTGTAGAATTCCCTCAATACGCACTGTGCAG
>DAOSYC010000359.1:0-1923 GCA_035380905.1 Spirochaetota bacterium
TTGTCGCTGATGAAGTGGATTCGCCCTTTTACCAGGGCAATTCCCGAGGGTTCAAGATTTCCGGTGCAGGTGCTGCAGTGTATTGGAAACACTGTGTTGCGTTCAATGATCTGTACCGGGACCGGAATGAACGTAAGCAGAAAAATAAGAACGCAGCTCCACCCGAGGAGCTTTTCATTCCGTGAAAGTACGGTGTTGTCCCTTATTACCGGGTGCCCCACCATGAGAAAGAAGAGGGTGATAAAAACCCACACCAGCCATCCGGGCCACACGAACGACAGCGCCGCAAGGCCGACGAACACCCCCCAGCCGACATACAACTGCTTTCTGCCGATAAGGGCGTACAGGATGTGGCCCCCATCCAGCTGGCCCAGGGGCATAAGGTTAAGGCTGGTTACAAGGCACCCTATCCATCCCGCCCATGCGTAGGGTGAAAGAAATATATCGTAACCGGGGGGTATGGGGCCGTGAATAAGATATGTGACGGACGCGAACAGGATGGAGTCCCCGAATATGGGCATTGCCATGTCGCCGGTTACCGCGGGAAGCTGACGGATCTCCGAGAAATAAATTCCCGCTACTACGGCGATGAGGCTCAGGACGAAACCCGTCACAGGCCCCATGGCTCCCACGAGGAGGAGCGCCCGGTTGCTGCGCATGGGGGACTTGATTTTGATTACTGCCCCCATGGTGCCGATGAGAGACGGGAACGGGATGAAGTACGGGAGCGTCGCTTTCATGCCAAAGTGCCGTGCTGTGAGAAAATGCCCCATTTCATGGGCAAGAAGTATGGTCATAATTGTAATGGAAAACGGAAGGCCGCTTGTGATGATTACGGGTATTGATTCATAGGAACTTGCCCCGGCAAGGGTGGTTGTGACAAGGGTCGCAAAAAAGAGAGCGACATGCACCCACAATGGCGTGTCTTTTTTCGTCTGCTCCTGTTGTTCAACCATCGCAGTAACACGGGGGTCCATGTTAAGCAGCTGGAAGTAACGGCGAAATCGCGATGTGAATTTTTTTAACATATATGCCCTGTTATGTTTTTAATATATGCCAAAGGGAACAAGCGATTTTTTTGATGATGGGGGAATGAGGAGAAAGAATCAAATAAAAAAAAGGGGCCGGTTTGACGGCACCTTTTTTGAAATACATATGTGCCGAAGGAGGGAATCGAACCCTCATGGAGTTGCCCCCGGCGGATTTTGAGTCCGCTGCGTCTACCAGTTCCACCACTTCGGCATTATTCTGCTGCATTTGTAAAAAAAATCAACACCCGCAAATCAGGAGGTGCTGTTTTGTACGGCATAGTCATGATAAAAATATCTATTCCGGCTGCGGTATTTCGTCAACTTCAAGGTATTTGCCCTTGGCACGGGCAACAATCTTACCCATTTCATTTTCAATCTCAGCACGGTTCTCAATAATCTTCTTGTTCTTTTTTACATACCATCCTCTAATATAGAGGTTTTCATGGATGTACGCAGGCTGAAGATATCTGATAGTAATTTCACCGGTCAGCGTCATGAAGTCAAGGTACTTGTTGACTGTAATCATTGTTTCGTCAAGCAGCGCCGCAATAACACCCGCGTGAATTATATTGGGAGGTCCTTCAAGCTTCTGATGTGCGGTAAAGTCACCATATGCTGTCTTGGTGTCCTCATCGAACTTCAGTTTTAATTGAAGGCCGTGCTCGTTTTCTGCGCCGCAGCCGAAACATGTTTTATCTTCGAACTCGATCATATATTCAATGCTGAAACATGCAAATGTTTTTGTCAAACACTTTTTATTATGTCATAAACAAAGGAAAGGTGACTATTGTTGTTCCCTGATTTTTTCCATGAGCATATCAACTTCATCCTGGTCGAGCCACTCGTCGACATGCATTACCTGGGTGTCTGATACCATCAGATATAATTCAAG
>DAOSYC010000360.1:0-1894 GCA_035380905.1 Spirochaetota bacterium
TGGTAAGCTTATCGTCCATGGGTTCCCCCGTACACATTCATGGTCACGAATTTATGGGAAAACAATACTGTTATTCATAGTGTAAATACACCCCGTGAAAAAAGCAATCAATTATACTGCCCCCTCAATGATTTTCACACCTTCGGATCGTACACCCGGTCCTCCATATGCATGTACCCGAGGATCGCCCTGCTGGCGATGACCCGGAACGGTTCCGGCGGCCAGGGAATGGTCTTTCTGTTGACAAAGAACACATCGGTGAGGTCTGTCTTTTTTTCCAGGATGAGATCGGCGACGGTCTTCCCGTTCAGGTGCGTCATGCTGACACCGTGCCCCACGCACCCCAGACTGTAGACCATGGACTTCCCGCCGACATATCCCATGGCAGGGGCCATGTCCAGGGGCACCGACACCGGGCCGCCCCAGTGATGGGTAAACCGTATGTCCTTCAGCACGGGGAATATCATCCTCACGTCCTCATCAAGCTCAGTAAAGGTTGTCCGGTTATCATCATGGTCCATGTTCCTCCCGTAACTCAGGGAGACGTCCCTTCCCCCCATGAGGAGCCTGTTGTCCGCCGTCAGGCGGTAGTAGTGCACCAGGTTCCTTGCGTCCTCAATGCCCTGCCTGTTCTTCCAGCCTATCTCCCCGAAATGCGTTTTCGTGAGGGGTTCCGTCAGGGCGATATGGGTCCACACCGGGACCTGCTTCCTTTTCAGCTGCGGGATGAGATGCGAATAGGCGTTCGTGGCCATGACCACCTTTTCCGCGGTGACCAGACCCTCCGGTGTTTCCAGAAGTATCTTCCCCTCCCTGCGGGAGATTTTGTGTACCGGGGAGTCCTCGTAGACATCAACTCCCATGGCGGTGATGACATCCCTCCATGCCCAGGAGAGCTTCGCGGGGTTCAGGAGCCCGCAGCGCGGTTCCCACCAGGCCCCAAGGTATTGGGGACTGCGGACCTCCTTATCAAGGCGGTCCTTTTCAATCCATTCGATGCCGGTTATTCCCAGTGAATGGGCCAGCTCTATCTCGTGCAATATCCGTTTCCTGTACTTCGGCGACGTTGCCACGCGGAGGAAGCCCGGATGCTCGTAGTCGCAGTCAAGTTTCAGCTCCTTCACCAGGTCGCGGAGGGTATCGACGGAACGCTCCATGTAGAGGTGCGCCTCCTTCGCCTTCTGCTTTCCGAAGCGGAGCGCCGTGATGCTCATGGTGAGCCCGAAGAGGGTCATGTTGAACCCGCCGTTCCGCCCGCTGGCCCCGAAACCGATCACCTCCGCCTCCAGAAGGGCGATCTTCATTCCCGGCTCCGCCTTCTTCAGAAAATACGCGGAGGAGAGCCCCGTGAATCCCCCGCCGATTATCGCCACATCGACATTAATATCGCCCTTCAGCGGTCCTCCCGGCTCATACTCCCTGGTAGTCATCCAGTAGCTCTTGTCCCTGAAGTTTTCCATCCGGCACCTCCCGTTATTCCTGCAGGTTATACACTGTCCGGCATATCATATATTACAAGTAATCAACATTCGATCACTTGTAATATACATGATATTTCTTTTTTTGACCACTTACTTGTTTGACCGTTCCGGCCGGGGAGGTGTTGCGGGGGATGACCCCTTTAATTCAGCTACTAAGCGGTATATGGTAAAGGGGGAATCCGATTATCATTTCATTTATTTAAATATGAATCGAATTCCTGAATTATCTCGTAATCCCGTTGGGGAATCGCATCAACGGAATAATTTTTGTTTGGGCTGTACCAGGTGAAGTTTTTAAAGAATTCCTGCATGTCGCCGCTGAATATCCTGCCGTTGACGGCTTCGTAAAAATTCCGAAGCACCGTACAGACTTCACGCCCGGGCTTGTGTTCCTGCAGAAAACGGGCGGCTTC
>DAOSYC010000361.1:0-1814 GCA_035380905.1 Spirochaetota bacterium
CATTCAGGACAGGAAAATCTTTTCATTTCAGCTTTTATCCATTCTTCGGTGCCCATTTTCTTCCATTCCGGCACTGCCCGGAGAATATTCATCTTCCCTTCCGGTACCGGAAACGCGTCCACTTTTTCACAGGGGAACGCATCACAGGCGTAGCAGCCTTCAATCTGTTTATCCGAGGCGCAGCTTTTAATGGCGCATTCCCTGCAGTACGGAAACACCGTGTCCGACAGGCATCCCATGCAGTTTAAATCAGCGGCAGATAGCCCGTATGCGGCTGCAAGCTTTTCTTTCAGTTTCTGGTTGTTATTGACAGTAGCCTGATAAATACCGCAGACACCGCAATACAGACCGCATGGCGAGATAAGGTCTTTGTTCATGATGGCGCTCCCTGAAGAATTATTGAATACATGCAAGAAACTCATTATATCTGAAATTAACAAGGGTGCTTAAAAACTCTTTCTCTACAAGTTGTTCAATTCTGTCGCTGCTATCAGCATACTGAACAGAATGGATAAAGGTCCCGGTGATCCGGTCATAGAAATACTTTTCACGGCTGCTTTCATGATAGTTGGAATACTCGAAGGTTTTTCCCTCCTTCAGGAGTTTCATTACTTTTACTGCTTCATTTGAGTTCATTACAGGACACATCGCCCATAGAAAATTGTATTTGTAAAGGTCTGTTCAGCACGTCACTGCTCAGAATAGTGTCAGTATCACAAAAGGTCAATTCTTTTCTTCAAATATAATGGCAAAGATCTGTAGATAAAAATCATTACTACAGGGTAATGGTATCGCCGGTTATACGTCCGATACTCACAAGCCATTTCGGCATTCCCAGACTGATCCCGAAGGCCTTTGTTTCAATGAGCTCGAGGATAAAGCCGAACTGTTCCATGGTGTCCATGTAGGAAAACCTGGTAACGCCGCTTCCCCCGAATTTTAACACACCCTCCTGGAGAGGTGCGATCCCCGTGTTCATCAGCCTTTCCCTGTATTTTTTGAGGCTGCTCACCACAATGCCGATGTGATGCAGCCCGAAGCCCTCACGGCCGGGATATTCGTAATATATGTTGTTGTCATTCCCGGCCACTTCAATCAGCTCAATCTGCATCCGTCCCGAATAACCCACGGCGATATCGATATTCATATCACCTGGTTCGCCTTTGAAGCTGTAGGTGAACCCGGTTGTATTTGTTTTATACCATTTCCGGATATTGAAAAGGCCGCCGTAATACGGAGCGCTCTCTTTGAGGGACGGTACTATAAATCCAAGCTGCCGTACCGGGGGGAGTTTCAGTTTTTTCAGTGTGTCGATATCAATCTGTACTGCTTTGAACTGGCTCATGCGTGTCCTCCTTTACTGCTGTTGATATAATGTTCCCGGACCCACCGTTCAATCTCACTCATGGCTTCATCAAGGGTGATCCTGCTTCTCCAGCCGAGTTCCCGTTTCGCCCTGCCCGCATCAATATCGAGATTTCTGCCGAGTACACCAGCGGCAAGCCTTGTAATCGGCGGGCGGATACCGAGGGGTGTCAGGATGTACCGGAATTGAAAAAATGCACCGGGGACAATATCGGATGATAACATCCCCGGGTAAGAAAAAGGAATTCCTTTGAAACAGTGTTCTCAGAAGTCCGAAAGGTTCTGATAAAACAGCAGTGTCGCGGGGCTTGTGACTGTGTTGTCGGTCACAACATTTATACATGCCGGTTTCCCGGAATCAATTGCCCTTTTGATCGCGGGAACGATATCTTCGTCTTTCGTCACAAATTCACCGTATCCCCCGAGGCCCTCAACCATCTTCTCATAGT
>DAOSYC010000362.1:0-1759 GCA_035380905.1 Spirochaetota bacterium
CGGGAGTGGGCCGGGTGTTATCATCTACAATTACAACCGCTTTTTTCTTTTTCAGTTTTTTCTTATGCAACGGCGTGGAGTCTGAAGGTTTTTTTAATGATGATTTTACGATGGATAGTTCATTCTTTTTTTTCTGGTCACCTTTCCCTTTCGGCTGAGGATAAATAATCTGCCAGGAATCAGGTACATCAAGGTGCAGTGCTGTAGCGCCCCAGGGTAAACTTACTTTCATAGTATACCTCTCTTGCACAATTCTTATATGTATCCAATTAATGATACATATAATGTCAGTCTGTGTCAAGCTATTATTGAGGTGTCTGTTGTCAGTATTTAATGGGCTGCGATTTGTCCTGGTGGGTATTCTTGTGATTATTTCCCTCTACCCTGTTACGGTCAATAAAGTTGAGGTAATCTGAACGGGTAACAATTCCAAGAACCTTTCCATTTTCAACAATAGGGAGGTGCCCGATGTTGTTGTTGAAAAAAAGCGCTTCAATTTCACGGACTGTCATTTCGGGAGTTCCGGTTATAACATTTTTTGTCATATACCCCTTTACGGGAGCGTGCATCTGGTCCCCCTTACGCCCTTTCATGATGTTCCGCAGGGTCATAAACCCCACCATGATGCCGTCGCTGTCAACTACCGGGGCGCCGGTATGATTGTGTTTTTCAAGAAATAATGACGCATCAAGGAGGGGCCAGTCCTGAACAAGGTAATGCACATCCCCGGTCATAATGTCCCGTGCTTTTACCGCCGGATTGAGCTGTGTTGTAAGATGATTCAGGAAATCTCTGAACACTGTTCCCCCCGTCCTTCCTTTAATTAATGCGGAGGATGCCTGAGGGTGCCCGCCGCCGGAAAAGGGGCGCAGAATTTCATTAACGGGAATTTTATTTTTCTGGCTCCTCGCGATGATCAGTACCTGATTATCTTTCGTGAAGGAAAAAACTGCAAATATCGCATCGAGGTTTTCTACTTCAAACGCTTTTTCCACTACCGCCGCGAGACCCGGCGCCTGTTTCTCCATTTCGATATAACTGAGTCCTATAAGGTGCCCCTGAAAATCCTGATAGATCATTTCGTTGAGAATCCTGTGAAACAGGGAGTACTGGTGTTCCTCCTTCATCGACCGGAGAAATTGTCTTACCAGTTTAATTGATGCGTCATTCTGCAGGAGATATGAGGCTGCCAGGAAATCAGCGTCTGTCACATTGTCGTGCGTGAAGTTTCCGGTATCGGAGTAAATAGCCGCAAGGGAAATTGTAGCGTCATCGGGATTTATTGGTATGTCATTATTCATCAGTTCCAGGGTGAAATACGTTGTGTTGGAACCATAGTTGTTATTATATATATCAGCTCCCGGAATGTCTGCCGTGTCGCCGGGATGATGGTCGTAGACGTCAATGGGGCCTGTATAATCGGGTATAAGGTCAAGATATTCCTTCACGCGGTTGATAGAACGGGTATCTACTACAACAATGTGTTCGACGGGATTATTTTTCAGCTCCTGAGAAGGAAGAAAATCAAGGTGATATTCATAGAGATTGAAGAGGTTCCGTGCAACGGGATGAATAAACCTGCTTCGTACAGGCCGGTGTTCCGGGAATATATACCGGGCAAGAACCATTGACCCTATGCAGTCAAGATCGAGATTTGTGTGACCAATGATAATTTTCATTTGACGTTCCTGTAATTACTATATCACATATTCATTCATGAAAAGAAAAATTACGGACACGAATCTGCTAATCCATTCAC
>DAOSYC010000363.1:0-1537 GCA_035380905.1 Spirochaetota bacterium
GTTATTTTGAAGTATCTCGTATTCCAGAGTGAGGTCCCAGGAATAAAAAGGGATATCCAGAATATTGCCGGAAATTATATACAGGTCGGCTATTGTTTCTTTTAAAAGCGTATATATCGCGGGCAAAGATCCATGGGGATTGCTGCAGTAGATGATTTTCATATATACTTCTCCTTGTGGTAAACAGTAACCTGTATTGTATCATGGCCGATATGTGCTGTAGTTCAGAAAGGGTATCATTAATAATAAACGTTATAACGGTATATTGATTCTATCTGTACGAGGTCAATTACAATTTTTCATTACACTGAAACACTGTGTATTCAAGCAGTACAGCATTGTCGTCATGATAATAATTTTTTCTGAAGCCGTTTTCTATAAATCCAAGAGATCTGTAGAAGTTTCGAGCCGCTGTATTTGATTCACGTACCTCCAGAAGTATTTTACTGGGGTGATATGGTGTGCACGCTTTGAGTAGTTCGCTGAATAAAATTGTGCCGAGACCTGTCCTCCGGTACTCATCGATGACGGCGATACGATTGAGTTGTATTTCTCCATGAACATTCCACGCCGTAATATACCCGACGATACTGCCGGCTTTTGTTTCCGCCACGAGGAAGATGGAAAATGATGCGGTTCGTTCTTTCTCCAGGTTTGAAATACTCCACGGGGAATGAAAAACAGCATTTTCAATTTCCGATACAGGAATAATGTCCTCATGTACCGCGTTACGGATATGTATGCCTTTTTCTGTCATTTTATTGGTGTATGAATGGTAGTATTGTATGCTTTCATGTGAACATATTAAATTTAAATGTTTTAAGGAAAGGAAAAAATAAAAAATCTTTGACAAAAATCCTTATGCACAAAACATAAATAAACTTTAACTATTCAGGTATATATACAGTATACTATGTCGTGTTACAGAATACCGGTAATACGTTTGGACCGTTAAGAATGTCTTGAATGAAGGGAAAATACCCAATGGCAAAGAAACAGTGTAAAGTTGTTGTGAATGAATCGCTATGTAAGGGATGCAATCTCTGCATAGAATACTGCAAAAAGGGGGCGCTGCGCTCCTCAAAAGGTTTAAATAAAATGGGATATCATTACGCTGAGCAGTCAGACGAAGCGGAATGTATAGGGTGTATGGTATGTACCCTTGTATGTCCGGAAGTTGCAATAGAGGTGTATGGTGAATAAGGTATTTATGAGTGGTAACCACGCGTTTGCCGAAGCCGCAATCAGGGCCGGGTGCAAATGCTATTTCGGATATCCGATTACTCCCCAGAATGAACTTGGAGAGTATATGGCGGCGAATATGCGCAATGCCGGAGGGTCATTCGTGCAGTCAGAGAGTGAAACAGCGGCAATTAATATGCTAATTGGTGCCTCGGCGACTGGTGTACGGTCAATGACGTCATCTTCAAGCCCCGGTATCAGCCTGAAACAGGAAGGGATTTCTTTCCTCGCGGGTTTTGAGCTTCCCGCGGTCATTGTCAATGTAATGCGTGGCGGGCCGGGTCTTGGTAATATA
>DAOSYC010000364.1:0-1533 GCA_035380905.1 Spirochaetota bacterium
GAAAAACAGGCACTCCGGGAAAGTGAGGACAAATACCGCGCCATTGTTGAAAATACACAGGATGCGATTTATATTTACCGGGACAACCGCTTAATATATGTTAATAAAAGACTTACCGATCTCCTCGGATACACACGGGATGAACTGCTGGGAACACCCTTCATCGAAGTCTTTCATCCTGATGACCGCGCGAGAATATCAGAATATGCCCTGCTGCGTGTACAGGGAGAAGCAGTACCGGAAGTATATGAGGCACGGGTCATCACAAAATCCGGCGATACAAAAATATTTTCATTTAAACCTTCAGCAATAACCCTCTCCGGTGAATACGCGGTGCTCGGTGCCGCCACTGACATTACCAGCCGGAAAGAATATGAACACGCGCTGATAGAAAGTGAAAAGAAATATCGTTCGGTCATAGAAAATATTCGTGATGTGTATTACCGTACCGATGCACAGGGAAATCTTGCAATGACAAATCCCTCCGGCGCCAGAATGTTCGGGTACGATTCCCCTGAAGAAATGACCGGCCTGCCCCTGGACATGTTCTGGGACAAGATTGATACAAGAAAGAAAATACTGGAAACCATGCGGGAAACAGGCGCGGCAAACGACGTCGAGGCGGAATTTACACGGAAGGACGGCACACGATTCAGCGTTTCTGTGAGCGCCCACCTCGTGTTTGACGAATACGGCACGTTTCTCGGGACAGAAGGCATCATCCGGGATATCACCGAGCGCAAACTGGCGGCGGAAAAGCTGCGGCGAAACGAAGAGCGGATGCGGCGCATCCTCGAATCGACCAATGACGGCTACTATGAATGGAACATTGTGACCGGAGAGGTATTTATCAACGACCGGTATCTCGAATTGATGGGGTTTGCAAGGGGTGAACTCGCGGAATCATTTGAGGAATGGAAACAGCACGTGCATCCTGACGATATTGATACGGTAATGGAACAACTATCCTCTGCCATTGGAGGCGCAGCTGAAAGCTACAGCGCCGAGTACCGGCTGCAGTCAAAGAGCGGCGGGTGGATATGGATTTCCGACAATGGCCGTGTAGTTGAACGGGACGATGCCGGCAGTCCTGTCCGTTTCGCGGGGGTACACCACGATATAAACGAACAGAAAAAAGCGGAAGAGGCATTGCGCGCCAGTGAGGAAAAGTACCGCAAAATTTTCAACAATGTCCAGGATGTCTTTTATCAGACGGACATGAACGGAATCATTACTGAAATAAGCCCCTCCATAGAACGACATTCTGGATATACCCGTGAAGAACTGATAGGAAAGCCGGTCAACATGGTCTATGACAACCGGGAGGACCGGGAGGAATTTGTCAGCACAATCATCGGGGAAGGCGAGGTCTTTGATTACGAACTCCATCTCCGCAGCAAAAGCGGACGCATGGTGTACACATCAGCGAACGCCCACCTGCTCATCGACGAGAAGGGAAATCCTGCCGGAATCGAGGGAAGCCTCCGCGACATATCGGAACGGAAGGAAGTTGAGGAGGCCCTCCGTGAAAGC
>DAOSYC010000365.1:0-1502 GCA_035380905.1 Spirochaetota bacterium
TCATGAACCGGGGGCTTGTATCGACATCACTTATTGTCGAGGCGCACCGGCAGGAATACTCGTTCCTTACAACATATCACGAAACACAACTAAAGGCCCTGGGGCTGCTGTGGGGCATATACGGTATTGACGGTATCATTTTCAGGGAGGTCTCTAATGATTAATTTGAAACCTGTAGAATCAATAGCCGCAGTATTCCTGATGACATTCATGGTTGTGTTCCTTCAATGCAGCGGGGAGACGCACCACAACGCCCCGGACCATAAGGACGAACCCGAGCACGCTGAGCAGCACGAAACCGCAAAGGGCCATGACGCGGAACAGGAAAAAGAAGAACACACCGAACACCATGGTGAAGATGAACACGAAGCCGGCAGCCGCAGTGAACCGGGAAACTTCGGGAAGGACATGGCGGTCACCGCGGCTGACAGAGAAAAGGGAATACAACTTTCACCAAAGGCACTGCGCACCACGGGAATAGCCACAACCCCCCTCTCCACATACAGAACAGAGGGCGGCATATTCAGGGTCCCGAAATCAGCTGTGATCCATTATGAGGAGAAGACCGCAGTGTACATACTCCGTGACGGGTGGTTCCTGCTCAGCCCCGTTTCCGGAGTTCATGAAGCGGGGAACGTTACCATTATAAAGATTCCCGGAGCAAAGACAACAGACAGCATTGTAATTAAAAAAACCGCCATCCTCCGACTCGCGCACCTTGAAGCATTCGGCGCATCGGGACACGGCCACGGGCATTGACAGGGAGGAACAGCAGAATGATATCGACAATAATCACGAAATCAGTTGAGAAAAGTGTATTCACCATAGGGCTGGCCCTGCTGCTTCTCGCGGCCGGATGGGCGGCATATCTCGCGCTCCCCATCGATGCCGTCCCGGACATAACCAACGTGCAGGTGCAGATAATCACACCGGTCCCGGCACTGACTCCGGACACCATAGAATCCGGCATCACCTACACTGTGGAAAACGCCATGAACGCGATCCCCGGGACAACTGAAGTCCGCTCCATTACCCGGTACGGGCTGTCCCATGTTACGGTAATTTTTGAAGAGGGGTATGACCTGTACCGGGCACGGCAGCTTGTGGCGGAAAAAATCCAGACACTCAATCTGCCGGAAGGGATCACACCGTCACTGGGGCCGATATCCACAGGGCTCGGGGAGATATATCACTACTCCCTTGAGGCGGCGCACTGGGAAAGGGACCCGCAAAAAAGGCTGCTGCAGCTGATGGAGCTTCGCACCCTTCAGGAGTGGGAAATAAAACCGCGCCTCCTCGCGGTAAAGGGGGTGACCGAGGTCAATACAATCGGGGGATACCCCAAGCAGTACCACGTAAGGCCCCGGCCCGAAGCGATGCGCACCTACGGCATCCATTTTGACGATATCACCACGGCGGTGAGGGGAAGCGCCTATAATACCGGGGGCGGCTTCATTCAGCAGAGCGCGGAACAGCTCCTGGTGCAGGGTACGGGGCTGGTG
>DAOSYC010000366.1:0-1405 GCA_035380905.1 Spirochaetota bacterium
CCAGTTATGTGGCGTATCCTGAAAATTTGTTACAACTATACAGCGGACACACTGTCGGCGCCGGCTATCCCGGCATCATGACCCAATCGGATATTTTTCAAAAATTTATTATTTGACTACTAAAAAAAGCACATTTTACCGATATTGTTACCAGAGGCATGAGACATAACCATATACGCGATACATTCAATGCCTATACCATGTGGAGGAGCATGGCCATGAAGATACAGCGATTCAACGACCTCACAAGCCACAGACGATCAGGAAATGCAGGGACATTCTTCCGTGTCAATGGCCGGCAGCATACATATTTAACCCGTTCATCTGATTGGGGGGATATTGTTGAAATATCCGAAGAAGCGAAACAGCGCCTTGAAGCGGAAATAATAACAGACAGGGAAGCCGAGAGGAAAAAGCGGGACTCGCGCAAATATCTTCTCATTATCAGGGAGCACCTTGATCTTGACGAAGGGGACCAGCGGTCAACATTCAGGCCATGGAAAGCGGCGGAAACCCTTCGCGCGCTCCATGATGAAAAAATTAATATCGAGAGCGATATCACCCTGAGAGGTACCGCTGAACAGCTCCTGTATCAGATAGCGGCGTAACGCCCCGTCATCTCAAGGGCCGCGTCAACCTCCTCCCGCACCACACCGCTGCAGGAAAGACGGAATTTTTCCAGCGCAACAGCCGCCTCCTGCCCCCCGATTTTACCCAGTGCCCAGGCTGCCATCGAGCGTACGCGTTCATCATCATTCTCATTGAAGGCCCGGATAAGGTCCTGCACATACCGGCGGTCAAGGCTGTTCCCCATAACACGGGCCACGTTCATCTTCCAGCGCCAGATATCATTATATGACATGTAGAACATGTGGGGCCATATATTTGTTTGAAAATATTCTTTGTCCATATGAAGCAGTTTAGAAAGATCAAAATGTTCCGCCTTCATGACGACACGCTCGTTCACGGGAAGGTCCTGCGCGAGCCACGGGGCGTTTCGGGGACATACGTTCTGGCACCGGTCGCACCCGTACACGTACATCCCCATAGGCTCCCTCAACTCCCGGGGAGTAAGGCCGTCACCGTAATAGGTAAGATATGAAATGCACTTCCGTGGATCAATTTTGCAGTTACCCTGGAGCGCCCTTGTGGGGCAGGCAGATATACAGGCGTTGCGGCACCAGTCGGGACATCCAAGTGCAACGGTGGGGGTATCAGGCGCGAACTCATGGTCAATGACAACAGCCACGGGGAGTACCCAGGAACTCTGCCGCGCGGCCCGTGCTGCATAGAAGAGACAATTTTTCCCGAAGGTCCCGAGGCCCGCCCTTGCGGCAGCAACCCGGTGAGGAAGATTAAAGGGGACCTTCGAATCGATACCGTTATCACGGAGAAATCCCCTGAA
>DAOSYC010000367.1:0-1107 GCA_035380905.1 Spirochaetota bacterium
GCCACGTTCCGGACATCGTCTCCGGAAAGGTACCATGCGGCTGCATACATGAAATGTGTTTGCTATCTGCCTCCCGATATTCTGTAGGGGCTGCCGTCCTTTGCGCCGCGGGATGCGAGCACTTCCATGAGTTCCCTGTAGTGCGCGGCCCTCCGGCTGCTGTTGCCGTCGCGCCGTGTACTGTAGCAGCGGTACAGCCCCTTTGCCGCTGAAAATGCGGTGACACCATTCTTTGTCCGTATGTTGAGGTCGGCCCCCTTCCCTATAAGCATCTTCACGAAATCTGTCCTGCCGTTCATGGAGGCCATCACAAGGGGGGTCCTGCCCAGGGAATCCACGGCATTTATCCGTGCCCCCTTTTCGATGAGGAATTCCCCGACTTTCATTGCCGGGAGGTCTCCCCGTATCGCGGCGCTGTGGAGGGGGGTTGATCCGGCATTGCCCGCCGTGTTCACCGTTGCCCCGTAGCGTAGGAGCACCTGCACATTCTGCAGCCTGCCCTGGAACGCGGCCCTGTGTATCAGCTGCCCGCCTCCGTCCGAAATATCGACCTTCCCGCCTTTTTTGAGAAAATACTCCAGAACGGCTGAATTCCCGCCCCCGGCGATATCAAAAAGCAGCGGGTGGCCGGACCTGTTCTTCTGGTTCACGTTGGCGCCCTTTTCTATGAGGAGGTCCATTATCTTCATCATGGCGTCTTTCCTGCTGCCGAAAAACCTGGACCTGATCACGCTGCTGAGGGCATTGTCAAGGCCCTCCTGCGTGGGGCCCTTCGCGAGGAGTTCTTCCACTTTTCCGGCATTCCCCTGATATGCCGCAACACCAAGATTGAGGTCCACGGGGTTTGTCGCGGAAATGGACACGCCACCCATGGTAACGACAAAGAGCATCACGACAGCTAAAGTTCCAATTCGCTGCAGCATGAGTATACCTCCCATTGATGCGCAACCCCCTGCATCTTCGTCCGCATCATCGTATCTTTTTTTATCATGTGATGATTTCCTACCCGATAAAACCAGGTCCGTCAAATAATTTTTGACAGCTGTACGCATGACCTCACCCCGGCTCCGCCGCGCGGAGCAAACAGGAGGTTTGCCTGCCGGCACA